>JAODNO010000324.1 GCA_025465235.1 Pseudonocardia sp. | reverse complement strand
AGCTCCTTGGTGGGGAACACCGTGCGCATCTCGATCCGGGTCGCCGCGCCGTCGGGCGCGAACGTCAAGACCGACTCGAAGGCGTTCGGGTCGCCGCGGGACTCACCGTGCAGCAGCGCGATCCGCTGCGGCGGGGCGATCTCGGTCCAGGAGATCCACTCCTGGTAGTCCGTCGCGCCGTCGCTACGAGGAGTGGGATCTCGATGACCCGGCGGGCCTCGAGGTCAACGACATCCGCCCGATCCGCGACGAGATCGAATGACGTGTTCGGGTGCTGCTCGACGAGATCACTGCACCCGCAACTGGCTAATCTTCGGGCTTTCCGACCGCGTCGTCTTTGACGATCCTCTCGTCGAGGATGCGTTCCCAGGTGCGATCCGCGGTCCAGATCCGCAGCCGCTCGTGTGCGGTCTTCCAAGGTCCGTAGCGTTCGGGCAGGTCCCGCCACGGGGCGCCAGTGTGCAGCTTCCACAGGATCGCGTTGATCACCTGCAGGTGATCGCGCCACCGGCGGCCCCGGCCCGCGACCGGTGGCAGCAACGGCTCGATCCGCGTCCAGGCCTTGTCGGTCAGCCCACCACGCCCTACCACCCGGACATGATCATCGACCGCAGGTCATCCCTGAAGGAGCGGGGCCGGTCAACCCCCGTTCTTGGTTTTGATCTTTCTTCTTGCTGTTGCTCCGTCTGCTCGTGGGCGCGTCGGGGTAGGCGGCGGGGTCAAGGATCGCCCGGAGGGCCGACCGCGTCAGCGGCCGTAGGTCCTTGACGCCGGCGCCGGTCGGCGCATGCTGTTCGCGGCGGAGGATCAGTGGGCTGGCGGCTCCGGCAGGGTCGGCGCGGTGGGCGTGGTGCTGCTCCAGTGCCAGGTGTCCCGGCTGGTGGACAGGCCCCCCGTGGGGGGGCTGTCGGTCATCCCTTCGCCGCGCACTGTCGAAGACGACGGTGACCGGCATGGTGCGCTGCGACAAGGTTTCGCGGTGGACGGGGTCAATCAGAAGGGTCGAGCGCGCCGGGCCGGTTCACCGGGCCCGGGGGTCATGACCTGCACGATCCGCGCCCACCGCGGGGTTGGTGTGTTGCTCATGCCGCGTCCGCGCGGACGGGCAGGCAGCGGATGTGGTGATCGCGCAGGCCGTAGAACACGAGCGTGATCAGCTCGCGGGCCGCGGCGACCACGCCGATGTTGCGGCCGCGCCGCTCACCGACCCGGTCCCGGACCTGCCCGAATCGGGTATGGGCACTCACGCGTTGCACGGCCTCGACCGCGGCCCATCCGACCAGCGCCGAGCCCTGTTTGGTGATCCGGCCGCGGTGCACCGTGGTGTCGGACTCGTGATGCTTCGGGGTCAACCCGGCCCACGCGGCCAGCTGCTGCGGGCGGGTGAAGCGACCGATGTCGCCGATCTCGGCGACGAACACCGCCCCCAACAGCGGTCCCACGCCGGGGATGGCCTGGATCGCGACATATCCGGGATCGGTACGCAGCCGGCCGGTGACCAGCCGGGCGAAGGTATGTGATATGCGTCATAATCTAGGACGGGGGCACGGCAGGCCGGGACGCGGCTGGTCGGGTGAAGACGTCGTGGATGACGACGGAGACCGTGACCGGGTCGAGCCCGGTCACACGCGGACCCCGTCGGTGACCTCGCTGCGGATCCGCTTGGCCAGTGCGCGCAGATCCTGGCCGTAGTCCGCGGCCAGGGTTAGCGTGATCGCGGTGGTCTCTCCGGCCACCCCGGCCTCGGCCTGCGGGTCGCTGCGGCTATCGGCGGCGGGCAGGCGGCTCAGCGCGACCCGCCCCCCGGATGCCCGGGCCGCGGTCTCGGGGGTGGTGACGACCATGACCCGAGCGGCGATCGGCCGTCGCCGTCGGTGAGCAACCCGTAGGTGGAATTTTCCACGGCGCCGCGGCCGCGCCGCCTCCATCAAGGAGGCACTTCTTCTATCGGGTGGAGCCGCCAGGTTACTGGTCAACCGAGATCCTCCGCGCTCGCCAGATCATGACGAGTCGGAGGCGGTGGGCACGCTGGGCCCGTCCGCCCTGTCGCGCTGGTGCAACTCGGCGTTGATGCGCCGGGCTTCGTCGAGTTGGTCTTCCAGGATGACGATGCGGCACGCCGCGTCCAGGGCCGTGCCTTCGTCGACCAGTGCCCGGACCCGAGCGGCCAACCGCAGTTGGTAGCGGGAGTAGCGACGGTGTCCCCCGGGCGAGCGCTGCGGGACGAGCAGTTTCACCTCGTCGAGGCTGCGGAGAAACCCGGGGGTGGTACCAAGCATCTCCGCGGCACGGCCCATCGTGTATGCGGGGTAGTGCTCGTCGTCGAACTTGTCAGCCGCGGTTTGCGGGCCTCGGGCCATTGCACCTCCACAGACGAGGGGCCCCGGTGCAGCCGCACCGGGGCCCCAGGGGTTAGCTCTTCACACCATCGACCGACTCGAACGTCGGCTTTCTCGGCCCGCAGAACCCGGAAACCAGCTCCTGCGGGAATCGCATCTGCGTGGTAACCGAAAATCACCTTCCGTTCTGACGAGGCGGCGGTACCCACCGGGCTCACATGGCCAACAGCGGGCCTGCAGTGCGTTGCTTTCCCTTCTCCTCGGTGTTGCTGACTTGCTGGTGTTGCTGACTTGCTGGTGTTGCTGACTTGCTGGTGTTGCTTCACGGGTAGTTTCGTCATCTCCCGTGCTTCTGAGATCTTCTCTTCGCTCCAACACCCAGGAGACTACACACAGCTGTGGGCGAATGTCTACCTCAGGTGGGTGAGGTTTTATGGTCGAGGGATGCGCTGGCGCCGCTCCTGCGCGTGGCGTCGGGCTCGGTTCCGTGTCCGGCGGGCAGGGGGTGACGCTGGCGACCGGTGGTCGACGGCAGCGGAGTGAGTGGCACGGCTGAGGCTCCCTGACGCAAGGCTCTCCTCGCCCTGCCCATCAGTCAGCCAAGCTCACCGAAGCGCAGACGCGGAGCTACCGGTACTGGATGGCCCCTAGAGGCTGACAGCGCCCGAGGCAGAGGGGCCTCCCGACGTCGCACAGGTCAGCCCCCTGGCTCGGTCGCCAGGGCGGGCGGGCTCGCCGATCTTGTTTTAATCTCTGCGTCATATCACGTCGGTTATTCCCTGTAACTGGAGGCGTAGTGATCATTCTTGGGTTGATCTTGCTGGTGCTCGGTTACCTTCTTGGCATCCAGCTGCTGTACTACCTGGGCGGTCTGTTGCTCGTGGTGGGTGTCGTGCTGGTGATTCTGGGCAGCGCCGGTCGGGCGGTCGGCGGCC
>JAODNO010000308.1 GCA_025465235.1 Pseudonocardia sp. | reverse complement strand
GATCCGTGGGAGACCGGGTTCGTCGACATCACTGGTGATCAGGGCCGGTTGGGACAGGTCGATGGCTGGACCAGCGCCGGCAGGCGTGGCTGGGCGCCCGCAGCGCAGAGTTCCGGGCCGGGGTAGTCCGCCAGCAGCTCACCCGTGACCTGCTGGATCGTCGCGGCCGCGAAACCGGTCCCAACGTGGGCCAACCGGCGGCTACTGCTGCGCGGGCGGGAGCGGCTCTCCCAGGCGGCGTTGGCGCGGATGTGCAACGGCTGCGTGGACCACGACCCGACCGGGCAGATCCTGTCGGCGTGGATCGCGAAGGAGGAACTCCGCGCGCTGTGCACCACCGCCGCCACGGGCGGCCACCGCGAGGACATCGCACGACGATTGTGGGCGTTCTACCGCTGGTGCGCCGAGGCGCACATCCCCGAGCTCACCACTCTGGCGGAGACGATCGAGACCTGGTGGCCGGCGATCGAGGTGTTCCTCATGACCGGGCTCACGAACGCGCGGACCGAGGGCACAAACAGGTTGATCAAGCAGTGAAACGGGCCGCGTGCGAGTTTCGGAACCGGGAGAACTATCGCCGCCGGGTACGGTTGCCCTGCACCCGGCAGACCCGCCGGTTGTCAGCGAGGAAACCGACGGTGCCCGCTTAAAGTCGAGGAGCCATCAACCTGGCGCTGGAACGCGGTGCGCTGAATAACGCTCCCATTTGTGCGTGGCTCGCCGGGTGAAGACCGTTATCGTCGGCGACCAGTGGTTGACACCCATTCAGTGCCCGGTGTCGCATGTTGTTCGAGCTCATTTGGCTCCGATCGTGGTCGCGTGCTGACCATCGGGCCCATCTCTGCACGCAGGAACCGGAGCGATCAGGAGTCGTGAGCGGGGCGTTGGCGCCGGCGCGGGGGATCTGGCGCCACTCGTGCCCCGCCCGTCGCCCTCCAAGGCGACGTGTACTACTTCAACCAGCCTCCCCGCAGCGGCCGCCCCTCGTGCGCAGCCGGGATCTCGGTTGCTGCTACCCTGATGAGGTGATCTTGGTCTCCTTTGCGGACTAATAGTTGACGGCAGGTGCTGCCGCACCGCCCACTGGGATAGGAGATTCGTTCTCACGCGCCCTTGACGTGAACGGCCATTGAGCCGGTCGGGCGCCCTCCTGGCTACGACGTCGCGTTGGCCGTATCAGAACGTGTAGAGCCCGATCGATCGCCAGAGAGTTGTCCGACGCCGCGCCTGCGGGGTTCGTCGGGTTGCTGGGGTTCGTCGTCAACCGGAAGAAGTATTGTGCGCATTGGCCTTGTGGCCCCACCGTGGATCCCCATTCCGCCGCCTGCCTATGGCGGTATCGAGCGCGTGGTCGCTGTGCAGGCGGCGGGGCTGGCCGCGGCCGGCCACGACGTGACGCTGTGCGCGGCTCCCGGTTCGGCGATCGAGGGCGTCCGGGTGATCGAACCGCTCGACGACCTGCCGGTCCAGATCGGCATGGCCACCGACGAGTGGCGGCACGTCCTCGGCGCGCTGGACGCGCTCGCCGACGTCGACGTGCTGGTTGACCACTCCGGGCCGCTGGGGGCGTTGCTGTCCGCGCAGAGTCCGGTCCCCTCGATGCATGTGGTGCACGGCTCGCTCGAGGGTGAGTTGCTCGGCATCTACGACGGCCTCGTAGGCCGTGCGCCGCGTCTGCGACTCGCTGCCATCAGCCGCTCGCAGCGGCTGGCGGCGCCTCACCTGCCGTTCGCCGGCGTGTGTCACAACGCGATCGACGTCGACACCGTGCCGTTCGGGGCCACACCGGAGTCCTACCTGGCCTTCCTCGGTCGGATGGCCCCCGAGAAGGGCGCCGCCGAGGCGATCGTGCTGGCGCGTGAGGCCGGGCGACCGCTGCTCATCGCTGCGAAGTGCCGTGAACCGGCGGAGCGGGCGTACTTCGATCGCGAGGTTGCACCGCATCTCGGTCCGGACGTGGTGTTCCTCGGCGAGCTTGGCCGGGCCGCGACTTACGAGTTCCTCTCCAGGGCGGCTGCACTGCTGTTCCCGATCTCGTGGCGGGAACCGTTCGGCATGGTGCTCGTCGAGGCCATGGCATGCGGCACGCCCGTGCTCGCGACCGACCGCGGTGCGGTCCGCGAGATCGTGCGCGACGGGGTGACCGGGTTCGTCCGCAACACCGCCGCAGAGCTCGGCCCGCTGATCGATCGGCTCGATGAGATCGACCGTGCGGCCTGTCGACGCCACGTCGCGGCGCACTTCTCCGGTGCGGCGCTGGTCCGAGGCTACGAGCCGATGTTGGCCGCCATATTGGACTCGCCCCGCGATCGGCTCTCCCCAGCTGCCGTGGCCCCGATGGTCTTCCGATCACCGGTCAGTCCTTCCCGTCCGGTCCGCCGCCACCAAGGCGTCCTGACCGGGCGCACCCCCGCACAGGCCCCGAGATGACCACCGGCGCCGGAGCGGAGCGGGACGACGGGCCGACGCAGGGTGTGCTCGCTGGGCCTGGCACCATCACCGCCATCGCGGGACTGACCGTCGTGATCTCGGATGAGCGCGGCGACATCGCCCCCGGTCCGTTCGGCCTGATCGCCGACGACACCCGCCACCTGTCCCGGCTGCAGGTGTCGGTGGACTCCGAACCGTTGCGGCATCTGGGATCGGGGCTGATCAGCCCCGAGGTCGCCCGGTTCCGCAGCTACGCCGCGCTGCGGGATCGGCGGCCGGATGCGCCGGTGGAGTGCGAGCGGCTGCGCCGCGTCTCGGCAGGGGGAATGGTGGAGATCCTCACGTTGCGCTGCTGGACGCCCGAGCCGGTCAGGCTGCGGCTCTCGATCCGGATGGGCTCCGACTTCGCCGACATCTTCGAGGTACGCCGACTCGCCGGCGATCCCGGCGTGTCCTCGCCCGGCGTTGCCCTGCATCGAGCGCCGGGCTTCCTGTGCTTCGAGGCTGCCGGAAGCCCGCGCTCGACGACCGTGCGCCTCGAACCGGCACCCGACGTCGTGAGCGGGGGCGACGCGGAATGGGACGCAATCCTGCACCGGGACCGGCCGTGGGTGCTGCGGATCGAGGTCCAGGTCTGGCGCGGCCAGGGCAACGAGGAGCGTGCGACGCTGCCGCCTCGGGGCGGCGCCGCGGCCCGGCCGGACCCGGTGGTGCACAGCCGACCGGAGCACCTTGCCCGGGGTTGCCGAAGATCGCTCGTGGATCTCGAGGCGCTGAGCATCCCCGACGACCAGGACGGCTCGCGGCGGCTGCTCGCCGCCGGGATTCCCTGGTTCGTCGCGTTGTTCGGCCGTGACCTGCTGATCTCCAGCTACCAGGCCCGTGCCTTCCGGCCGGAACTGATGCTCGATGCCGTGACGGCGCTGGCCGGCAGGCAGGGGCGGGTCTACGACCCGGGTAACGAGGAGCAGCCGGGCAAGATCCTGCACGAGGTGCGCTTCGGTGACCGGCCGTGGTTGGGGGAGGGCACGGCCGGCGGGGCGAAGCCGTACTTCGGCAGCGTCGACTCGACCCCGCTGTTCCTGATCGTTCTGGGTCAGGCGATGCGTTGGGGCGCCCCGCGAGAGGCACTCGAGCTGCTGCTGCCCGCCGCCAGGGCAGCCGTGGGTTGGCTCCGCGGCCCTGGCGACCTCGACGGCGACGGTCTGGTCGAGTACAGCCCCACCGGATCGCGGTCGCTGGCCAACCAGGGCTGGAAGGACTCGGAGAACGGTGTGCAGTTCGCCGACGGCCGGCTGGCCCGGCCGCCGATCGCGCTCGTCGAGGTGCAGGGCTACGCCTACCGGGCCCGGCGCGAGCTTGCGGCCGTGCTGGCTCACCTGGGCCACCACGCGGAGGCCGCGGACCTGATGGCGGAGGCGGACGAGCTGCGGGAGCTGATCCGGCAGCGGTACTGGCGCCCGGGGTCCGGCGGTGCGCCGGGTTCGTTCGCGTTCGCCCTGGACGGCGACAAGCGGCAGGTCGACGCGATCAGCTCGAACATGGCGCACCTGCTGTGGTGCGGGGTGCCGTCGCAGGAGGAGGCCGAGCAGGTCGCCGCGCACTTGGAGAGCCCGGCGATGGCCAGCGGGTGGGGGCTGCGCACGCTCTCCGGCGAGATGGCGGGCTTCAACCCCATCTCCTACCACGTCGGCTCGGTCTGGCCGCACGACACGGTGCTCGCCTGCGAGGGCCTGCGCAGGTACGGGCTCGACGAGCCCGCCATGCGCCTGGCCGGGGACCTGCTCGACGCGCTGGCGGTCTTCGACGACCGACTACCCGAGCTCTTCGGGGGGCACCGTCGTGAGCCGGGCGACTTCCCGGTGCCTTACCCGACGGCGTGCCGCCCGCAAGCCTGGGCTGCCGGTGTGCCATTGGCGATCGTCGCGCTGTGCCTTGGCCTGGACCCTGATGTGCCGGCCGGGACCGTGTCGCTCAATCCCGTGCTCCCCCGGGGGGTGACCCGCCTCGAGGCGCTCGGGATCCAGCTCGCTGGCGGTGTGCTCTCCGTCGTCCAGGACGGCGACGGCACCAAGATGATCAGCACGCCCGCCGGGCTGCACGTCGGGATCACCGTGCGCTGAATGGTGGTAGGCGTGGGTGAGCGCGATGCGGCGCAGTGCGGCGTTGAGCTGGCGGTTGCCTGACCCTACCGGCGCCGGAGCTGCGCCGTCATGCCGAGCCGGGCGCCGATCCGCAGGTACTCGTCGGGGTGCTCCTGGTGCAGCGGCATCGCTGATCGCTCCGTCGCGGGAGATCCGCCCGCGCGCACGGCAAAGCCGGGGCGACGCCAGTCGTGTGTCGAGGGGGCTCGACCGCCGAGCCCGGCGGGCGACGAACGTCTGGTGAACGATGAGGACATGCTCGGCCGAGGTGACCCACAGTCCGTGCTTGGCCTTGACCGCGACTTGCCGGGCCACGTTCGGGCACCACGGTCGCGGACCGCTTGC
>JAODNO010000305.1 GCA_025465235.1 Pseudonocardia sp. | reverse complement strand
GGCCGGTGGGTGTCGGCCCGCCCGGCTCGCCGGCCGGGCGGGTCACCGTGGGCGGGCGGTCCGCCGGGCTGGTGACGCTCACCGGGCAGCCGCTGCCTTGTCGACGGCCGCCTGCGCGGTCTTCTGGAGATCGGTGAGCTGTCGCTGCACCTGGTCGGGCGGCACCGAGCCCGCGCTCAGCCCGGCGAGCGACTGCACCGTGATGTTCGTGAGCCCCAGCTGGATCTCCGACCACGCCCCCGTGAACGGGGTGGGCTTGGACTGCTTGCCCGCTTCCAGCACCGGCGCGTACTGGGCCTTCCCGCTCGCCACGGCGTCGGCCGCCGCCGCGTTGGCCGGCAGCACCCCGAACACCTCGGAGAAGTGCTTCTGCTCGGCCTCGGAGGTGACCAGCTCCACGTACTGCAGGGCCAGGTCCTGCTGCTGGGAGTAGGAGGCGACCACGAGGTTCTGGCCGGACACGATGGTGGTGGCGGGCACGCCGCCGGCAGGCAGCGCGCTCTCACCCGGCGGCACGGTCGGCATCGGTGCGAACGCGTACGAGCTCGCCACCGGCGACTTCGCGAGCGTCGGGATGACGCTCGCGCTGGTCATGGCGAACATCGCGGACTTCCCGGAGGCGAAGTTGGCCGTCGCGTCGGCGGATGCCCAGTTGACCGCGTCCGGGTTCACGATGCGGTCCTTCGTGAGGAACCCGAAGTAGGCGTCGTAGGCCCGGGCGACCGTGGGGTCGTCGATCCGGGCGGTGGTGCCCTGCACCAGCGGGTTGCCGTACTGCTGGGCGAACATCCAGACGTACTTCCAGGGCGAGAAGTTGTCCTTGTAGTCCATCGCGAGGCCGAACGTGTCACCGTGGGTCAGCTTCTTCGCGTCCGCCACCAGCTCGTCCCATGTGGACGGGGGCCCGTCGATGCCAGCGGCGGTGAACATCTGGGTGTTGTAGACGAGCACGAACGGCAGCGACGAGAACGGCACGGCGATCTGGTCCGCCTCGTCCGGGCCGGACATCGCCAGGGTGGAGGGCACGAACCGATCCCGGCCCCCGACGGCGTTCCACTGCTCGTCGCCGAGCTTCAGGAACGCCCCGCTGGAGTAGGCGGTGGGGGTGAACGTCGTGCCGATCTCGTAGATGCCGGGGCCCTGGCCCGAGACGACCGACGTCTGGATCTTCTGCTGCTCCTCGGTGGCCGAGCTGTAGGTCTCGAACTCGACGTTCGCGCCGGTCTTCTTCGTGAACTCGTCCTTGATGTGCTGCATCCACTGCTGCTGCTCGGTGGGGTAGGACGCCTGCCGGCTGATGTAGACCTGCAGCGTCTGCCCGGCCTGGTCACCGCCGCCCCCGCCGCTCGACCCACCCCCGCACGCCGCCAGGGACACCGCCACCGTGAGTGCACCCGCCACCGCTACCAACTTGCGAGCGGACATCGTCAGACCTCCTTGTCTGATCGCAGCAGCGGACCCGGCCTCTGCTGGGCCCGAAGATAGGCAGGCCACATCGCGGGCACAATCCTTTGCAGGAATTTGCAGTGGCGAGCGCGGCGAGGCGCTCCTGATCAGCAGAAATGCCTGGACCGAGCGGAAGTCGATCTGCTTGGCGGCACGGAAAACCGGAACGGCGGGGTGCGGGGAATCAGGCCGGCCCGGCCGGCACCTTCTTGCGCAGCTCGCCCACCGCGTTGAGCGCGAACCCGCGGCCGGCGAGCCAGCCGGTCACCGTCTCGGGATCCGGGTGGGCCGCGGGCACGACGTTGTAGATGTAGTTCAGGTGCCGGGCCGAGGCCTCCTGCTCCAGCCGCTCGAGGATGAACGTGCCCACTCCCGACCCCCGCCGCTCCGGATCGACCAGCACCAGGATCTCGGCGTCGCCCCAGGTGTCGTCGAGCCGGCCGTAGCCGACCACCCGGTCGCCGTCCTCCACGCGCCACCACTCGTCGCCGAGGGAGTCGCCCTCACGCGGGGTGCCGAAGCCGAACAGCTCCGGGGCGAGGCCGCCGAGCACGCGCTCCTTGTCGGCGTCCCAGTGTGCGGGGGTCTCGCGGACCCACCTCACGACTGCACCTCCGCGACGTCCGAAGGCGTGGTGGGAACGGGTGCCTCGGTGGCGGTCGCGAGTGCGCGCAGCCGGTAGCGCTGGATCTTGCCGGTGGCCGTCTTGGGCAGCTCGTCCACCTCGACGACGAGCCGCGGCCGCTTGAACGAGGCGAGGCCCGCCCGGCAGAACGCGATCAGCTCGTCCGGGTCGACCCGCCGGCCCGGCCGGGCCACGACGTAGGCCACCGGCTTGTCCAGCCCGTCCTCGTCCGGCACGCCGACGACCACGGCCTCGGCGAGCGCCGGGTGCTCCAGCAGACGCGTCTCCACCTCGGTGGGACTCACCCAGATCCCGCCGACCTTGAGCACGTCGTCGGCGCGCCCGAGGCACGTGTAGCTGCCGTCCTCGCCGCGCACGTACTGGTCGCCGGTGCGCATCCACTCGCCCTGGAACACCGCCCGGTTCACCTCGGTGCGGCACCAGTACCCGGTGCAGATCGAGTCGCCGGCGATGTAGAGCATCCCGGGCTCGCCGGGCCCCTCGATCACGGTCCCGTCGGGGCGTCGTAGCTCCACCCGGTATCCCGGAACCGGGAACCCCGAGCTGCCGGGCACGACCTTGCCCGCCACATTGGAGATGAAGATGTGCAGCGCCTCGGTCGAACCGATGCCGTCGAGGATCTCGAAGCCGTACTGCTCGCGGACGCCGTGGAACATCCGGGCCGGGAGTGCCTCGCCCGCCGAGACGCCGTTGCGGACGGTCGCGAACGTCTCCCGTGGCAGGTCGGCGGCCATCAGCGGGCCCCAGAAGCTCGGGCCGCCGAAGAACAGCTTGGCCACCGACAGGCAGATGTCGTGTCGACCGACCCCGAGCACCTGGGTGCCGTAGGTCTCGCAGACGTAGCGGATGTCGGCGTGCCGGTGCATGGCGCCCTTGGGGGTGCCCGTGGTGCCGGAGGTGTAGAGCCACAGCGCGGGCGACTCGTCCCATGTCGCGTAGGGGGCGGTGACCGCGGTACCTGCACCCGCGTCGAGCAGATCCTGCCAGGTGAGCGCGGCCGGACCGACGACCTGCGGCGCTGCGTCACCTGTGAGCACCACCTGCCGCAGGTCGGGAGCGCCCATCGCGGCGGCTGTCACGGCGTCGGCGAACTGGGCGCCGCCGAGCAGCACCCGGGCGCGCGAGTCGACCACGAGCTTGCGCAGCTCACCGCCGGTCAGCATCGTCGAGGACGGCACGGCGACCGCCCCGACGTACATCGCCGCGAGGATGCCGGTGGCGAGATCGACATCGTCGGCCATGCACATCAACACCCGCTCCTCGGGGCGTACCCCGATCGCGAGGAGCCCGGCGGCGAGCCTGTGGACCTGGTCCGAGAGCTCGGCGTAGGTCGTGACCCCGCCCGGATGGATGATCGCGACGCGGTCGCCGTCGCCCGCGGCGACCCGGCGTTCGGTGAGGTACTCCGCGGCGTTGAAGAGGTCGGTCATGAAGGTGGCTCCCATGCCGGTTCGGGTGGCCAAACTCTACAGCTTGATCACTCTCCGCTAAAGATCAGTAGAAGATCTGCGGACGTCGGCGTTAGGCCGATCGGCCCTATCCGTCGTGTTT
>JAODNO010000283.1 GCA_025465235.1 Pseudonocardia sp. | reverse complement strand
CATGCCAGGCGCCGCTGCCGGTGACGAAGGTGTGGACCGGCTGGGTACGCCGGCCCGGTCCCTGGTTACCCAGGTGCATGTCCAACCAGTTCAGGGCTTCATTGTCGATGACGGCTGATCCCTTGAGAACATGGCCAACATGAGTCCACGGGCCGATCGTCAAGGCGACATCGATCCCCCTGGAGCGTAGGGCCTCGTACTGCTCAACGGTCTGTCCGACGAATATGTCCTGCCAGCCGCCGACGAGCAGCGTCGGCGTCTCAAGCCGCTGCACAGCATCCGTGAAGTTGTAACGACGCCAGTACGGATCGCCCAGGTCTGGGTTTTCCAGCCATTCCCGGTACCATGGCGCACGTCCACCAAGGACGGACTGCGCCGCGTGCGCCATGGGCAGACCTGCGGACGCGGCCTTCTGCCGGTTCGCCGCCTTCTTGTTTCCCGCGAGCTGCCGGATCAAGCTCGGCCGGTTCTCGAACGGGACACTGTTGACACCACTCCAGCCCAGGAAGGTCTCCAGCGCGAACGAACCGTTCTCCCAGATGGCCCGGCTGAAGTCGTGTGGTCCCGCGATCATCACGCTTGCGCGGAGCTCCGGCGGTGGGTCCGCCAGCAGCGCCCATTGAGTGAAGGCCAGGTAGGACATTCCGATCGTCGCCAGTTCTCCGTTGAACCATGGCTGTTCGCGCAGCCAGACGATCGCGTCCTGGGCGTCCTCGGCTTCCCGCACCATGGGCTGAAAGGTGTCGGTGGAGTCCACAGTTCTCCGGCAGCTCTGCAAGATCACGTGGTAGCCCCGCGCGGCGAATGTCCGGCCCCAGAGTATGGCGACCGGCATGCCTCGCCCGTACGGCGTGCGGATGAGGATCGTGGCGTTGTCAGAGCCTGAGACCACGGGGGTGTAGTGGTCACTCACCAGCACGAAGCCGTCCCGCGTTGGCGTCCGCAGACCGCGCTCGACAATGTAGTCGTTGCGTGGTGCGGGCAACTTCCTCAGCCGTTGGAAGAAGCGGTCGACTGTGCGGGTGGCGAGCCCGGGTGATGTCTTCACGATGACTACCTCGATGTGGGCGCGAGTCGCAGGTCCTCACACGATCAGTCTACAACAGCCGTATGTGACATGATACTTCTGTCAAATGTCCAATGTAGTCGATTGGCGTGGCATGGGACCCGATCCGCGCTGAGCCGGAGCGGCGCGTGAGGACGGCCTCGCGGCCGTTGCCCGACTGCCTGTAGCCGCCGAAGGGAGCGAGCAGATTCATCCCGCCGTCGTTGATGTCGACCTGTCCACTACGCACCGCTTGGCGATGGCCAGGACGTGCTCGGTTTCGCCGTAGACCGCGCCGTTCAGGCCGTAGATGGTGTTATTGGCGATCTCCACTGCGTGGTCATCATCGGTGTAGGAGGGGCCGGGACCGCCGGTGATGACGGTGGCGCCGTCGGCGATGCCCTTCTCGATGTAACCGGCCACGCGCCGGCCTTGGTCTTTGGAGACCAGCGGCCCGAGCCGGGTGCTCCCGTCGGTCCCGTCTCCTACCGTACCTCTTCGGTAAACCGCCGCCCCGACGTCCACTCAACGGACAGTCGATGGCCCCGCTGCCCGATCCCTTCCTAGCCTCGAAGACGACAGAATCGAACGCATCCCGAAGAAACCAATGACTACACCAAGCAGTTGGGCCCCCACATCGCCGGCGCCCGTATCAGCCGGGCACCGGCACCCCGCCCCCACCCCCCGCAATTGGAGTTGATCACATATGGCTGGGTCCTTCGCCACGGCCGAGCTTCGAATGTATCCCGAAGGATTTTTACGCACCACACCCCTCCCACTTCCACTTCCACTTCCATTACCGCATGCTGGAGTTGATCACTGAATGGCGAGATCCTTCGCGGGCGTCCCGGATGTAACGCGTCCCGGCAACCCACGCTACGACCAGGCGTGCCGCGTCTACAACATCGCGGGCATCCCCGCCCCGGCCGAGGCCGTCATCGCCGCCACGGTGGAACAGGTCCGCGCGGCCGTGCGACACGCGGCTGCCGCCTGTCGCCCGATCCGTGTGATGAGCACCGGGCACGCCTCATTGAGTCGCGGCACTATGGACGATGCCCTGCTGATCCGCACCGAGCTTCCCGACGCGGTACGGATCGACCCTTATACCCGCACCGCCTGGGTCGCAGCCGGGACCCGCTGGGAGCAGGTCATCACCGCCGCAGCCCCGCACGGGCTGACCGCGCTGCACGGATCCTCCCCGACCGTCGGAGTGATCGGGTACCTGTTGCACGGTGGACTGAGCTTCTACGGCCGTCGCCATGGGGTGGCCGCCAACGGAGTCCGGGCCATCGAACTGGTCACCGCGGCCGGCGACCACGTCCGTGTCGACGCCGGACACGACCCCGACCTGTTCTGGGCGCTACGCGGTGGCGGTGGCGGCTTCGGGATCGTCACCGCGGTCGAGGTCGAGCTCATCGACGTCGCCGCCACCATCAGCGGGACCATCGCCTGGCCTGCCGAGCTCGCCGCGACGCTGGTCCCGGCCTGGCGGGACTGGGCCGCCTCGGCGCCGCGCGAGATCACTACCAGCCTGCGGCTGCTCAACCTGCCGCTTCTGCCGCACGTCCCCGCACCGTTGGCCGGAGCGCAGAGCTTGTGCATCAGTGGGAGCGCGATCGCCGCCACCGCCGCCGAGTCCGACACCACCGAGCAGACCGTCGCCGAGTTGCTCGAGCCGCTGCGCGCGATCGCCGAACCCAACCTCGATACATGGCGGACTGTCAGCCCGGTCGAGGTGCTGCGCACCCAGATGGACCCCGACTTCCCCATCCCGGTCCGGTCCGACCACAGCCTGCTCGCCGCACTGCCCGACGCCACCATCGCAGGCCTACTGCACACCGCCGGCCCCACATCCGGGTCACCGCTGCTCGCCGTCGAGCTACGCCACCTCGGAGGCGCGTTCGCCACCCCACGCCAACCCGGCGGAGCGTTCGACCGAATCACCGCGCCCTGGCTGTACTTCGCCGCCGGTCTAGCCCCCGACGACGACGCCACCGAGGCCATCACCGACCAGTTCGCCGCGAACAACGCCGTCCTCGCGCCATCAACCACCCCCTACACCGCGCCCTCCTTCGTCGAGAACACCCATCAACATCAGCACACCTTCGATGCAGAAACGGCACGGGCGGTCGCGGCCATCCGGCAACGACACGACCCGGACGGACTCTTCCGCGGCGACGTGGCCCGCGGCTCGATCCACGCGCTCACGCGGCCATCGAGTTGAACCGCCGACTCGTGCCGGATCCCCAACCCTGCTCCTTGATCCAAGTCCTTTCGGCACGGCCACCTCCGGCTGGTCGGCTGGGGGCTTGGCGGGTCAGGCAGCGTCCGCGGCGAGCCATGCCGCCTCCGCTTCGATGCCAGCGGCATACGAGTGGTCCACGGAAATACCCCGATCCCCGGGCGGGTGGCGTCATGCACCGGCCGCCGTACCGTCGTTGAATGCAACTTAGATACTAGTGGCATCTAAAACGAGAGGACGTAGATCGATGCACTGTCTCGACTGCATGACCGCCGCCAGCGACGGTCGCGTTCTGCGCGTACTGCGGCGCCGCTGTTTGCTACCACCACGCCCACACCACCCGGGTCGACCCTCCGCGGGTTGGTCTCAACGCACAGACCAGGCCCGGCACCCCGCGGATCCTGTGCACGGAGTGCTCGGGTGCTGCCTCCATTCGGAGCTTCCCGCGCCCGGGCGTCGGGGCCTGTGCCGCTCGGAAAGTCATCGCCGCAGCTCCGAGCGGTACGGACGAGGCGCGCTGAGATCATCGGTGGGTGATCGTGTCGCTGCTTTACAGGGTGTCCCGCCGGCTGCTGTCCGTCCCCGCGCTCATCTTGCGCCGCGACATCTCCAAAGATGCGACTCGTCCCGCACCTGGCGAGGGAGAATCCCCGGTGGGGGCAATCGAAGATCCAGGGCGAGCTGACCCGGCTCGGGCATAGGATCGCCACCTCCACCGTGTCGGAGTTCCTCCACGCGGCCGGCGTCGACCCAGCCCCACGCCGTACCGGTCCAACCTGCAGACAGCTCCTGACCAACCAGGCGCACCGCACCATCGCCGTCGACTTCTTCCACCTCGTCACCACGCTCGGCAACCGCCTCTACGCGCTCACGTTCCTCGAGCACGACACGAGACGGCCACACATCACCGGCGTGACCGCCCACCCATCCCCAGACTGGGCCGTGCATCAGGCAAGGAATCTCCCCGCGAACCTCCGCCCACGCCTGGACTCGCTGCGCTTCCTGCTCCGCGACCGAGACCACAAGTAATCCCCCAGCTTCGACGCCGTATTCCAGGCCGAAGAAATTAACATCCTCAAGCCCGCGTCCCGAGCACCGCGGAGGGGCACCGGCTCGCCGGGCTCGCGCTCATCGCCTCGTGCCGTCGTTGACCAGCGACAGTGCCCAGATCACGTCGCGGTTGCGTCCGTCAAGTGCGGTCTCCGGCCACGTCGCGCGCCTGCAGCTGCTCGTGAAGTGGGCCCGGCCCCGTGCACGCCGTATCGCTATGTTGTGAGCTTCAGCGATCCTGCGACCCTCGCCCCGTAGGTCAGGCAGCGAGCGCCCAGCTGGGTGCGGAGGTGCGTCAGGATGATGGTGACGTCGCCGGATCCGCCGGTGTTGAGACGGTTGAGTGTCCCCGTGACCTGGTAGGTCTCCTTCCCGCAGTTCGGCGGGCTCGCCAGCAAAGTGATCGCCCCTCCACTGAAGCTGCCGGTGATGATGCGGCGGCTGTAGAGAGTGAAGGAGCCACCAGTGATGGGCACTGACATACCCGGCCGGGGATCGAGCGGAGCGTGCGCGACGGTCGCGGTGAAGGCGCCGGGAAGATCACCGATCGCCGTGCCGGCGAACTTCCCGACCGCCGAGGTCGCCGAGTACTCCAACCCCGTGACCTGATCGGTGGACACGGTGGACGCGGACGCCCAGCCCGGAACGAGCAGCAAGGCCGCCACAGCCACCAGCGTGGGGACGATCCATCGCAGTATGCGCATGACAAGTCCTCTCGGGTCCGATACGACCGAGAGACCGGACACGGGTTGACGGGTCGCACTGGGGAACTCGCAGCACGACGGCAGCCGTTACTCCGCGTCTGATCAA
>JAODNO010000252.1 GCA_025465235.1 Pseudonocardia sp. | reverse complement strand
GCCCTCGATGGCGTGCAGCAGGATCGACAGCATCGGGACGCTCACCACGACGGGCCCGGGAGCCCTGCGCGTGGCCGGCAGCCACGAGCACCGCCGCGCCGCCCTGGCTCGAGCGCACTGACTGGTCGGGTTCCTGGAGCATGGTCACGGCGTCCCCCTCGGCTCGTGATTCCTGGTGTGCTCCCCCACGGCATGGTGTGATCCCCCGGTCCGGGGTAGGGATGACCCCAGGTGACGCCGCTCGGCGTAGGCCGCTTGGTCCCTACGCGCGGGTGCCGGTACCTTATGGGGCAGCTCTGGCAGGTAATGGGGCCGGCACAAGGAAAGCGCGTTGCGCTGCCCCCTCCGCTTCAGGAGGCGGTTCGCCGACTCAGCACCGCAGGTAGCCGCCTGCCCCGGCCCTTCTTGGTCAGCCGTCGGACGAGCTTGCGGAGCCGCTTGGGTTTGATGTCACGGATCGCGCGTTCGAGCTCGTCCTGGCGCTTCGACAGTTTCTTGAGCCGCTTCTTCACCGACACCATCAGACGCCCCTCTCCGCACCGGTCCGGATGCACGCTCTGGGGGCCTAGGTGCCCCCACAGCCCAGGCCGAAACCTGGCCGAGCACGCGGGGTAGGGCCTACCGTACCGACGGTTCCGGACGAAGCACCCAGTCCGATCCGTTGCGGGACGGTGGTGACGCCAAGGAGGCGAGCACGCCGCCTTCTGTCGCTGCCGCGTCGGATGAGCTCGAAAGGATGGGAGGATTCACACTTATCGGTAATACTACTACCGGTTCACCCCCCGGACTCCGCCATTTCGGCGGTGTCGTTATGCCCTCGCCCCCCGCAATTCTGGTAGCTACTCGGCGAAGAAATCCACGAACGCCTTGTTGAGCTCCTCGGGGTGGGTCCAGCCGACGTTGTGCGGACCGCCCTCGATATCGACCAGGCGGACGTCGCGGATGAGCGCCGGGAGCCGCCTAGGCGCAGACGTCGATCGGCAGGATCCGGTCTTCGACGCCATGGACAACCAGGGGGGCACGACGCCGAGTATCGCCACGGCGAGGGGGGCCGGCGGAGGGCAGCGCCGTCAGCCGATGCTCACCGCCGGCCCCCCATCGTGCATCGAGCGAGGGTGGGTGCGGCTGCGTGCAGGGCACGCTCAGGCGGCATCCGCCGGTGGGCGCAGGTCGGAGACGATCGTGGCGACGGCGGCCGGGATGAAGGTCCGGTGCAGCAGCCGCACCGCGTCGTCCACCTGGCTCGACGGGACTGCCGCGGTGATCCGGCCGGGAGTCGTCGTGATCAGTCGCGGCGCAATACCCGCAGCCTCCAGCGCGGCGAGCGCGCGGACAACGACGTCCGGCTTGCGCGCGATGCCGAGGCTCACCACCGAGACGGAACCGAGCTCCTCGTCCACCTTCGCCACTGCACCCACGGCGTCCAGCGCGGCACTCACCTCGGCAGGCTCGGCACCCGGCGCGGTGAAGCGAACCCCGGTGTCGATCGGCACGAGAGCGCCCACGGCGATCCCCCGCTCGGCGAGCGCCGCCACGACGGTGCCTGCGCCGGTGTCGTCCGCGGTGTAGATGCTCTCCTGCCGCCGATGCGCGATCCCGGCCACCTCGCTCGATCCCGTCCCCTCGAAGCCTGCTGCCTCGCGGCGGATCCACGTGCCCTCCTCGGCACTGAAGCTCGACCGCAGGTGGATGTCGATGCCGTGCGACACCGCCAGCTCGACGGACCGCGGCTGCAGCACCGCGGCGCCCGCCTCGGCCATCTCGAGCATCTCCTCGTGCCGGATCGAGGACAGCCTGCGGGCGTCCGGAACCACGCGGGGGTCAGCGGTGAAGACCGCAGGCACGTCGGTGAAGATCTCACACTCGTCGACGCCCAGCGCGGCCGCCACGGCGACCGCCGACGCGTCCGATCCCCCTCGGCCCAGCGTCGTCACGTCACCGTCGGGTCCCACCCCCTGGAACCCGGTGACCAGCACGATCGCCCCCTCGGCAAGCGCTTCCCGGATGCGCTGCGGCCGGATCTCGACGAGCCGGGCGTTGCCGTGCCGGTCGTCGGTGCTGACCCCGGCCTGCGCTCCGGTGAGCGACACAGCGCGCGAACCGAGCTCAGCCACCGCCATCGACGCCAATGCGCAGGAGATCGACTCGCCGACCGACAGCAACGCGTCGAGCTCGCGCATAGGCGGCCTTGCCGACATCGCGTAGGCCTGCCCCACGAGTTGGTCGGTCGACTTCCCCATAGCCGACAGCACCGCGACGACCCCACGACCGGACCGTTGCGCGGCGACCATCCGCTCGGCAACGGCGCGCAGCCGGTCGTGGTCGGCGACGGACGATCCGCCGAACTTCCACACCAAGGGTGCCGCCGGTGCGACAGCCCCCCGCCGTGCCGCCTCGATGTCATTGCGCGTGCTCATGTCGTGCCCTTCCTCTATCTGGTCCCACCGTGCCCCGGCCTTTCGGGACCGACTGGCCTATGTGTGATACGCACAGTGCTCGAGCGGCAACGCCCCAGCGATCGTGTGCTCCCCCGGACGCAGGGGGCACTCCCCCGCACCGTGGTGGGGACGTCCCTCCCCCTGGACGACGAGGGGCCGCCACGTGCACATGCGGCGGCCCCCGCCGGTTTCCGCCGGGTTACAGCACGTACGGGTCCTGCCGCGGCGACGGACCGCATTCGTCGAGGCGCAGGAGTTCGCTCCGGTAGGGCAGCACATCGGCGCGCGACCCGTCGTCGTAGACGTTCTCCCAGGTGCGGCGTCGATCAAGCCCGTCCTGCTCGAGGTAGGGAAAACCACCACGTTGACCGAACATCGTCCACCTCGTCTCCGAGCGACGGGCTGTGTGCCCGCCTGTGCGATTCCCGACGAGATTCGGCCGGACCGGCGCATCGCAACCATCAGGCCTCCCCGGGAATGCCGGGGCGAAATCCCCGTCAGTCTTACTACGCAACCGGCGGCCGAGCGGTTCGAACAGGTGCGAAGCTCGGTCTGTGACGCATGCCAACCGGGCGCGTTAAATGCAGCGGAATTTTTCAGTCAGGCCGGTTGTCGGCCCTCGCACCGGCGGGGGGGCGGCGCGCACGACGGCATCCGCCGCCTGCCGCAGAGTCCGCACGCGCTCGACGCCCGCCGGCAACCGGGCATCCTCCCAGCCCGGACCGGCGGCGATCCTGGTGACCGCCAGATCACCCAGCGCGCGAATCACTGCGGGCCGGGCTGTCTTCGGCACCTGCGACCAGACCACCACCGCCGCCGGGCGGATCCGCTGCGCCGCTGAGACGACCGCGGGTGTGGGCACCGAGGCGCCCAGCATCCGGACCGGGATCCGCTGCGCCGTGAGCACCGCGTGCAGGGCCTCGAGCCCGAGGACGTGTAGTTCCCCGTCCGAACACGCGAGCAGCACGCGGCTCGGCTGGGACGTCGCTGCGCTCGCGGGGGCCGCGCCGTGCAACGACGTGCCGATCACCCAGGACAGCAGGAGCACTGCGTCGATGCCGTCGCCGCTCGACGTCACCCTGCGCCCGAGTGAGGTCAGGGCCGGAACGCACAGGTCGTTCCACGCCGCCTCGACGCCGTGGCGAGCGAACGCCGAGGTGAGCGCCTCGCAGAGTGCGTCCGTGTCGAGACGCAGGGCGGCCTGCAGGAGCCTCCGGGTGGCGGCCGCCGGGATCGGCTCGGCAGGGTCCTCCCCCCGCGTGCGTGCCGGCTCGTTGCGGCGCTCGCGGGCGATCGCCGCGGCCGCCGGCGCCGCCACGCCCTGGCTCACGAGCCGGCTCATCGTCTCCAGCACGGCGACGTCGCTCTCGCTGTATCGCCGGTGGCCGCCCGGGTGGTCGGCAGGTGGCCCCAGCCCGTACCGCCGGTGCCAACTCCGGAGGGTGGCGGGGGCGATGCCGAGCCGACGCGCGACCGCCCCCGCGGCCCACTGCACCGGCGGCTCTTCGTCGACCTCGTCGGACGGCTCCCCCACCCCCAAGACCTCCGCATCTCCTCGCCCCGCCCGATCTTCCTCCAATCGCCGGTATCGCACCTGGTCAGTTCGGGTGAACACGCCCAACAACTGAGATCCGCCACGGTTGCGCAACGCTTTTCGGTTGCGCTCGGTGGGGGCGGGTAGTCCGGGCCGGTCCGTGGGAGGGACGCACCACAAGCCGCTCGGCATCACCGGCGTCGGCTCCTGGGACACCACCGCCACCAGAGGAGAACCCACCGATGACTTCTGCGAATGACCTGCGCGACCTGGTCGGGTCGACGGCGTACGACCGGTCCGGCGACAGGATCGGCAAGATCGGTCAGATCTACTACGACGACCACACCGACCAGCCCAAGTGGGTCACTGTGCAGACCGGGCTGTTCGGCACCCGGGAGAGCTTCGTCCCCGTGCAGGACGCGGAGATCGGCGGCGACCGGGTCACTGTCGCCTACGAGAAGGCCATCGTGAAGGACGCACCGCGCATCGCCGAGGACGGCCATCTGTCGCCGCAGGAGGAGGAGCAGCTGTACCGGCACTACGGCATCGAGTACAGCCCGGACCAGGCCGCGGGCACGGCCGGGGACCGGCACACGCGCCGGGACCGTGACGGCGACGGCGTGCACGACGACAAGGCGGACACCGCGGTCGGGCAGGACATGTCCGGGCCGACCACCGACTATGCGATGACCCGGTCGGAGGAGCAGCTACGGGTCGGCACCGCGACCCACGAGGCCGGACGGGCGCGGCTGCGCAAGCACGTCGTCACCGAGCGCCAGGACGTGCAACTGCCCGTCAGCCGGGACGTGATCCGCGTCGAGCGGGAGCCCATCACCGATGCCAACCGCGGCGACGCCCATGACGGACCCGCGATATCCGATGAGGAGCACGAGGTGGTCCTGCGCGAGGAGCGGCCGGTCGTGGACACGGAGGCTGTGCCGGTGGAGCGCGTGCGGCTCGGCACCGACACCGTGACCGAGCAGCAGATCGTCGGCGGTGAGGTCCGCAAGGAGGAGATCGACATCGACGACACCGTCAGCAGGGAAAAACCCCGCCGCTGACCGGCGCGAGAGCCGTGCCCCCGACCGACGTTCGGCCGGGGCACGGTGTGGTGGCGGTGGCGGTTGCGGCTCCGACGCCGCCTCAGCCCCTGGTAACGCGGTGGCCCACGACGGCGACGCCCGCGGTGACCACCGACGACAGCAGCAGCGCCGGGGTGATGTTCCACCGCAGCAGTCCGGTACCGGCGGCGGCACCCAGCAGCATCAGCGCGACCGCGGGAGCGCGGCGCCGCCAGAGCCCTGCCGCGCCGCCGGAGGAGTCCGCTGCCAGCGCCGTGAGCGTCGAGGTCACCACCACCGTGGTGACGTCCTTGACCGCGACGAGCCGCGCGGTGGCCGCCTGCACGCCCATGGCCACGGCAAGGATCGAGGTGATGATCGATCCGACCGGGTCGGCGGGGTGCACCCCGACCCGAAGCAGGAGCAGCGACATCACCAGCACGATGCCGGCGACGGCCCCGAGGAGCGCGGTCGTCCGCCTCGACCAGCCCGCCGGTGCCGTGCGCAGCCACCGTCCGGCAACCGCCGCTCCGACGACGAACCCGACCAACGCCAGCGCGAGCCGGGCGACGGGCAGGTGCTCACTGCCCGCCAGCGCCATGCCGAGCATCACGACGTTCCCCGTCATGTTGGCCGTGAACACACGGTCGAGGCCGAGGTACCCGACGGCGTCGATGACACCAGTGGAGAAGGTGAGCGCCAGCATCAGGATCAGGTGGGTGCGCCGATGGTCCTTCTGGGGCGTACTTCTGGCGATTGTGGCGGGCGAGGACTGGTACGTCGTGGGCATCGGGCGGGGGGCGTCCGTTCTCGTCAGGCCTCCGGGCCGCCACAGGGCGGCGGTGCCGGGGGAGGTCGGACGCGAATGGTGTGCTGGCGTTGCGCGTGCGGGCGGCAGACGGCGCCGCTCTCGTCACGAAACACGCTACCGACGCAGGACCGCGGAGCGCTCTCATCTGTGACCGCCCTCGTGTGTGGCCCTGTCGCCGTGGCCGTCGTGGTCAGCGGAAGAAGTGCGTTGTCGGCCGCTCCACGAGCTCACCGTCGAGGATCACGTCGACCTTCTCGTTGTAGAACGCGACCATGCCGGCGATGGGCAGCAGCTGTCGGGTCGGGAAGTCATAGGCCCAGGCCAGGTCCGGATACAGCTGGCCGCCGACCCGGATCGACCAGTACGCGCTGGTCCTGCCCTTGTACGGGCATGCGGTGACCGTGTCGGCCGGTTCCAGGTGCTCGAAGTGCACTGCGGTGCGGTCAAGGTAGTAGCGGGTGGGCAGACCGGTCTCGAACACCATCACCGGCGAGGCCGACTCCGCCAGGACCACACCGTCGAGCTCGATCCGCACGGTTCGGGTGGAGCGCAGTGCGTCGACCCGGGCATAGGGGTTGCGGGGATGCACGAAGACTTCCTCGTCCTCCTCGAACCACGCATCCATCGCGCTCCAGTCGAAGCGCACGGTGCCGGCCAGCCCTTCCAGGGCGTCATCCGTGAACACGCGTGCAGTTCCCGGCCGATCGATGTCGCCGACGCGCAGCCCGTGGCGCCGTGCGGCACCGCGGCGCAGGCGCTGGAGGTGCTGCTCGTCCACCAGCACGTCAGGGTCCACATCGGACAGCGGGATGTAGTACTGCGGGTAGCTCGGCCATTCCCACACGTACAGCGCCCGTATGGTGTCGAACACCGTCCGGCCGCCGAGCACCGCGCGGACCCTCCGCGGAACGGGCTCGATGTGATCGGTCGCGGCGAGCATCTGCGGGTAGTCGGGCATCCCGTCTCCTCTCCCGGGGTCCTCACGGTAACCCGGACGGTCAGGCCCGCTCCGCGGCCGATCCCCCGACCTGTCCCCACGGCTTGTAGACCGACAGCACCGTCGCAACGACGAGCGCGGTGGACGACACGATCGGCGGGAAGACCAGATCGCCGAGATCCGCCGTCGCAGGCCCCACGGCGAGCCGCCTGCCGTACTCCGCCGCCTCGTACAGGCCCGGCCGCAGCAGGAGCACAACCAGCGCGGTGAGCAGGAGGTTCAGCGCCAGCTTGACCGCCACCCACCAGTACCGGAGCAGTCCGTGGTGGGTACCGAGCCCGAGGACGACGCCGCTTGCGAGGCACACCACGGCGGCCGCGATGATCGGCCACAGCAGGAGCGGCAGTGCCTGGTAGCCCAGCGACGCGGTGGCGCGGTCGCCGGTGAACATGGCTGTGAAGACGAGCACGCCGAGCATCACGTCCAGGCCGATCCACGCTCCGGCGGCCACGATGTGGACCACCAGCACGCCCTTCCTGGTGCGTGGCCGCATCCGCCACCCGGCAGGGGCCGCCGCGACCGTCGTCCGCATCCTGATCCCTCCTGCCCGGCCGGCCCGGCCGGATGGTGCCGCCGGCCACCGCTCAATCGTGCCGATCATGTCCGGTTCGCACATCCCGCTCCGGGCGTCCGTCGCCGTGCATCCGGCGCGGTACGCAGCAACCCGAGGAATACCCCCGCCGGCGTAGCCCGGGGCACGGCGGCACCGACGGGAGGGGGGTCAGCCTTCCCGGCGCTCGCCCGCCGGGAGGAGTCGCGCCCAGATCCAGCTCGCCGGCACGTGCCGGCCCGTCACGACGTACTCCCGGGCCGCGTCGACGACCATGGTCGTCTCCAGCGCGCGCCGTGCGGCGGGTCGTCCGGTCAGGAGGAGCTCGTCTCCCGGGGCCAGCACGACGTCGTCATCCGGTGTCAGCAGGCACTCGTCGTCGCGCAGGATCATCAGGACGACCACGTGCAGCCGTTCCTCACGGACGTCGGGATCGCGCAGGAGGTCACCCAGCCGGGCCTCGCCCGTTGCCAGCCACCCGGTCAACGCCGGCGCCTCGACGTGGTCGAGCCGGACCTTCCACAGCGCCTCCAGGTGCCGGCCGTACAGCTCGGTCATGCTGTCGACGAGCTCAGCGGCCCAGCTGTCCCCGCGGCCGGGCACCTCCTGCAGGAAGCGCCAGAGCAACGGGGTGCTCAGCTGCGCGAACACCTCGTGGGCCACCACCTCAGTCGGGACGAGGAGCGCGTTCACATCCATCACGGCGAACAGCGGCCCGCTGGACGGGCGGTTCTGCCGGGCCGCCACGAAGAGCGAGGGGTTGACCCGCCGGGCGGAGGCGATGAGCGAGAGGTTGCTGGTGTCGTTGTCCGTGCCCGCGACGTAGCCGACCGCCTCCGCCACGCCGGCCTGCTCCAGCACCGCGGTCTCGAACCCGTGGCCGCAGACCACGGCCGGATCCTCGGCCGTGCCGTCCGCCGCGTCCGCGAGCGGATCGACGACCGTGACGTCCAGGCCCTCCGCCTGCAGGTCCTCGATGAGCTCGCGCCCGAACCGGCCGTAGCCGCAGACCACCCAGCGGCCGTCCGCCGGCGGGCTGCCCCGGGGCGGCAGCTCGGCCCCCGGCCCGCTCTCCAGCCACGTGATCAGCTGGTACGTGGCGGGCGCGCGCAGCGCGATCCGCAGATGGTCGCCGAACCGGTCGAAGGGGTTGACCACGGTCGGGGTGCCGAAGGCGTGCATGCGCTCCGCGATCACAGGCGAGACCGTGCGCGCGATCACCGGCAGGTCCGGCCGCAGCAGGGCCGCCGTCATCGTCACGGCGAGGTTGGCCTCATCGTCATTGGTGAGGGCGAGCACCGCCTCACAGTGCGAGTTACCGAGGCCGGCCACGCCGAGGTGACCGGGATCGCGAGCGTCCGCGACCAGGCCCGGCACGTCCGCGTGGTAGGCGTCGAGATCGAGGGCGTCGATGCGCTCGCTCTCGACGTCGATCACGACGAAGCGTCTGCCGAGCGCGTCGAAGGAGCGCCCGAGCAGCTCGCCGGTGCGCCCGTAGCCCACGATCAGCAGGAACGGCTCACGCAACCGGGACACCTTGCGGGTGAAATGTTGCAGGGCGAGCGCCTGGCGGAACCCACGGTCCTGCACGAGGGCGAGCAGCGAACCGATCGCGTAGGCCCAGCCGATCACGGTGAGGTAGATCGTGGCGGTCACCCACAGCCGCTGCGCGTCGGTGAACGCATACGGCAGCTCGCCGAACCCGATCGTGGACGCCGTGTAGCTCATGAAGTAGAAGGCGTCGAAGAACGACATGCGGTACGGCAGCCCCTCGGGCGTGCGCCCGGGTATGAGGGTCAGACCGAGCACGCTCACCGCGAAGATCGTGATCAGGACGACGAGCGGGACGCGCATGCGGCGCAGGATCAGGAAGATCGTGGCCGACGCCTGCACGGCCGACGCCATCGGGATCGGCCGGCGCAACCGGCCCGACGGCCGATCGTTCTGGCCGAACAGGCGATACCAGAACGAGAGCAGCGGGTTGCCCACGTCGCGCTCCTACCGGCGGTGGTACGAGACGGTCTCGACGACGAGCAGCACGACCGACACGACGTTGGCGAACAGCGCGCCGCCCGACAGCGACACGACTGCCGCCATCGCGGCGGGCGTCAGCCCTTCGGTCGAGATGTGCGCGGCGTAGGTCCACGCGATCGCGGCGGCGATGAGCTGCAGGTCCGCGACCAGGCTGGTCGCGAGGTGCACGGCACCGATCTGCGTGCGGTCACCGAACTTCAGCACAGTCGCGATGAGGCTGACCACGACGGCCGCGAACAGCTCGTAGACGTTGTGCAGCGCCGGGTCGGCGATGTCGCCGATGAAGAACCCGAAGTTCAGGGTGGCGGCGAGCAGTACGAAGAAGCCGAAGACGACCTTCTCCAGGTTCATCCGCACCCCCCGGGTCGTCGCGGTCGGCCGGCCGCGCCGCGGTCACGCTAGCGCTGCCGGTCCCGGCACGGGGGACGGAACGGTCGCCCTACCAGGTGACCGGCAGGGACCGGACGCCGTACACGACGTTGCAGGAGCGGAAGTCGATCTCGGCGTGGGGGTCGGCGAGAGCGAGCGAGGGGAAGCGGCGCAACAAGGCCGGTAAGGCGATGCGCAGCTCCGTGCGGGCCAGCGGCGCGCCGATGCAGTGGTGCACCCCGTGTCCGAACGCGACATGGCGGGTGATGGCGCGGGTGACGTCGAGCGTGTCCAGGTCGTCCCCGATCTCGGGATCGCGGTTGGCCGCGGGCAACGAGAGGACGACCATGTCACCCGCCGCGATCCGTTCTCCGGCGAGGACCGTGTCCTGGGTGGCGAAGCGCGGCATGCCGCTGTGCACCACCGACAGGAAGCGCAGCAGCTCGTCGACCGCGGCCTCGACGCCCTCGGGACGGTCGCGCACCAGCTGGAGCTGGTCGGGAGCCCGCAGCAGCGCCAGTACTCCGAGGCCGATGGTGTTCGCGGTCGTCTCGTGCCCGGCGATCAGCAGCAGGCTCGCGATGCCGGTGAGCTCACCGGAGGTGAGGTCGTCGCCGTGCTCACGCACGAGCATCCCGAGCAGGTCCTCGCCCGGTTCGAGACGTGCCCTGGCCACGAGCTCGGCCATGTACGCCCGCGACTCGACAGCCGCCCGCCGGCGCTCCTCCAGGTCGAGAGACACGTCGAGCTGGCGCCCGGCGCGTCCCTGGAACTCGGCGCGGTCGGCGTAGGGGACGCCGAGCAGCTCGCAGATCACCAGCGACGGGACCGGCAGCGCGAACGCCGGAACCAGGTCGGCGGGAGGTCCCGCCGCCTCCATCGCGGCGAGGTGATCCTCGACGATCTCGCTGATCCGCGGCTCGAGCCGCCGGATCCGCCGCACGGTGAACTCGGGACTCAGGAGCTTCCGCAGCCGGGTGTGCTCGGGCGGGTCGCTCAGTAGCAACGACCCTTCCGTGTCGGGACCGCCGAGCGCGGGAAACCCGGGGGGCCGGGTGGCGTTGCTGAACCGGACCGCGTCGGCCATGACCTCGCGGACGTCGGCATGGCGGGTGACGAGCCAGGCGGATGTCCCGAACAACGTCGGCACCCGGGTCAGGCCCGCCCCGTCCCGCACCGCCGCAAGCTCCGCGGGCGGGTCGAAACCGTCCCGTCGCATATGGATCGGCATCGGTCGCGCCTGCGTCATCGCGGGTGTCCCTCCGTTCGGCACAGCGCCGGACGGCGCGGGCTCGCACCTTCTTCCGTACCCGTCCCGGGGCACCGGCGCCACCATGCGGGCCCGGAGCGCCTCAGAGTTCTCTCAGTACCGGCTCCGAGGGGGCGAGGGCCACGCCGTGACGACGTCACGGGCAGCGGTTCTCAGATCTCCCGCGTAGCGGTCGGGGCCGGCTGCAGGAAAATCTCCGTGGCGGCGTCGTAGATCGACGCCAGCGACTCGCGTAGGGCCTGCCGCCGCTCCTCCGGAACGGCCTGCAGCAATCGATCGCCCACCTCGACCAGCGCCTCGTCGGCCGACTGCTTGGCGGCCTGCCCGTCCGGCGTCAGGCTGAGCAGGAGTGACCGCCTGCTCTGCGGGTTCTCCTGCCGGTTCAGGAGGCCGCGCCGGACGAGGACCTCGACGCTCTCCGACACCGTGGGGACCGTGAGGTTACCGAAGGCGGCGAGGGCAGCCATGGAGCTGTGGCCCTCGCCTACCCTCCGGAGCAGGCGGTGCTGACGGAAGGTCAGCGGGGCGTCGAGCCGGCTGAGCACCCGGCCGTAGAGCCGGCTGAGCCGGGCCGACACCGAGACGAGCAGCAACCCGAGGTCCTCCTCGTGGCGTTCGCCGGCCTGTCCTGGCCTCATCACGTGCTCCTGACTAAGGTTCCCTAACAGTTAGGTACCCATGATGATCTCGATCGTGCCAACGGTCAAGAGCCGCGCACGTGCTTTGGAGCCACCGCCGCAGTGCAGGACAATCCGGTCATGGTGGAGCCGGTCGACCCCACAACGAGGCCTGACTCGCTCTCGCGCCAGATCTATGCCGCCCTTCGTGAGGGCATCATCCGTGGCCGCTACCTGCAGGGATCCCGGCTGGCGGAGCAGCGGCTCGCCGAGGAGCTGCAGGTCTCGCGCGTCCCGCTGCGCGAGGCGGTGCCCTTGCTGGAGGTCGACGGGTTCGTCAGCACGCTGCCCCGCCGCAGTGCGATTGTCACGACGTGGACGATCACGTCGGCACATGACCTGTTCGACCTGCGACTGTGCCTCGAGGTGGGCGCCGCCCGCTACGCCGCGCGGCAGGTCGCCGCCGGCACGTCCGTAGCGCCGCTGCAGGCCGCACTCGGGGGCTGCCGGGACGGGCTGGACAGCGGCGACGCCTACCGCATCGCCGGCGACAGCACCCGGTTCCACGAGGTGGTCGTCGAGCTCACCGCCAACGCGCTGATGCGCTCGGTGATGCGCTCGGTCTCGGGCCGGATGATGTGGCTGTTCTTCATGACACGGGAGCTCGACCCGCTCGACGCCCACCACGGCCACGAGGAGCTGCTCGCCGCCATCGAGTCCGGCAACGAGCGCGTGGCGGAGGCCGTCGCCTACACCCACATTGAGCGGGACCGGCTCGACTCGATGCGGGCGCTGCACCACTCGCACGACATCCGCGACTAGCCCCGCTGACCGACTAGCCCCCACCCCTGCAGCCCGGCCGCCCTCCGCGGGGCTGCGTCAGGTTCAGCCGAAGGACTGACCCCGAGCCATTTGACGACAATCCGGTCCTACCCGACGATCAGAACACAGCCCGCGAGTGCCGAAGTGCCCAGTTGTGACGGGATGGTGGCCAGGTCGCAGCGGGGGCGGGTTCCGCATGGCCGCATGATGGGAGAGATCATGGAGGCAACTCCTGATCGACCGCTGCATCGCCGTGCCATGCTGGGCAAGTTGCTGGCGGTCAGCATGCTTCCGCTGGCCGTTGAGGCCTGCGGCAACAAGGCGCCGAACGTCGCAGCCCCGGGAACCCCCGCCCCGACCGGCTCGGTGCTGCCCCGGCCCGCAACCCCGGAGGATGCTCTTCGCCGCCTCCAGGAAGGCAATCAGCGGTTCGTCGCGGGCACGCCGCTGCATCCGAATCAGACCGTGGAGCTTCGGCAGCAGCTGACCGGCAGCCAGCGGCCCTTCGCCGCTGTACTCGGTTGCTCCGACTCTCGGACCTCCCCCGAGCTCGCCATGGACGCCGGCATCGGCGACCTGTTCGTCTGTCGTGTTGCCGGCAACATCGCTGCCCCCGCTGACACAGCGTCACTGCTGTATGCCCAGGCCGCACTAGGTTCCGAGGTGCTGCTCGTGCTCGGCCACGACGACTGCGGCGCGGTCAAGACCGCGATCGACGTCGCTGATGGCAAGACGTCCGCGGGTGAGTTCGCGCCGTTGACCGACCCGATTCAGCCGGCCGTGGCCGAGGCGCGCCGGACTGGCGCGACCGGCGCCGCGTTGCTGCACGAGGCCATCGCGGCGAATGTGCGCCTCGTGGTCGCCGCGCTGCCCGGGACGAGTGCTGGGCTTTCGCAGGCGGTGCAGGCCGGCAAGCTGACCATCCGGGGCGGCGTACTCACCCTGTCCACCGGCAAGATCGACCTGCTGGGCTGAGAGCTGCCGCCGAGGCGCGGACGTTGGAACCCCGGGCAGGAGGTCCTCGGTCTGGCCGACGCCGAAGCGGTAGTCCTCCACACCGAGTGCCACGTACACCGCGAGCCCCTTGCCACCGGGCCAGCGACCGGACGGGCGGCCCACGATCGGCGCGTAGCGGTAACGGTCACCCGGCAAGGGCGATGGCATCTCGAACGTCATCGCCGGTCCACCGTCTGCTCCACCCATCTGGTCATGCCGACGTCCGTGGCCGCGGCGGCACGCACCACCTGCTGGTACAGCGACACATATCGGCCCGCGTCGGCGTGCACCTGCTCGAGCGCCCGCTGCTTGCGGGCGAAAACCTCGCGCAGCTCGCCCAGCAGCTGCTGCTCGTCGACGGTGGTGACTCGGCCCGCTTCGACGACGACCCGGCCGTCCACCATGACCAGCACGACGCTCGCCCCCTTCTCGCAGTAGACGAGCTGACCGCGGACGTCGTTCAGAGGGGTGAACGCCAGGCTGTGCAGGTCGAGCAGGGCCAGGTCGGCCAGCCGTCCCTCGGCCACCTCGCCGAGCTCGTCGGCCTGCTGCATCGCGGCGGCGCCACCGCGCCACAAGCAGTCGAGCACCTCGGCCGCCGACGGCCACTGCGCGCTGTGCGCGCCCCCGATGTTGTGCACCAGCCCGGCGGTCCTGACGACGCTCCACATGTCGACGGCGTCGTTGCAGATCGCCTCGTCGACCCCCAGAGCGATCGGGATACCGCGGTCGCGGGCGGCACGGAACGGCATGATCCCGCTGCCCAGCCGGAGGTTGCTCACCGGGTTGTGGACGATCACCGCACCCGAGGAGGCGATGAGGTCGAGGTCGTCCTCGTCCACCCACACGGCGTGGATCACATTCGTCCGCTTGTTCAACAGGCCCAGCTCGGCGGTGTACCGCACAAGTGAGCGCCCCGCAAAACGCGGCTGTTCCGCGGCGAGCACGCGCTGGACCTTCGTCTCCAGCATGTGCGCGAACAGCGGCAGCCCGTGCGCCCGGCTGAGCTCGTCCAGCTCGGCGAAGTACTCCGGGCTCACCCGCTGCGGCGCCGAGATCGACACTGCGGCGCGCAGACGCCCGCCCGCGGCTCCGTGCCAGGTCGAGAGGAGGTGGCCGTACATCTCCAGCAGCTCGGCGCGGCCCATCAGGGCCGGCGCCGCGACCGACCCGGCGAGCTCGGGAGGGGCGAACCGTTCGAGGAACGGCAGCTTCGCCACCTCGGGCAACTCGGGCTGGTCGAGCGCGACCGTGGCCCGCATGCCGGAGTCGGCGTAGGCCGCCAGTACGGCGTCGATGACCGAGGCATCCGGGGCGGGCATCAGGAAGGCGTCGTCCTGGACGGCGGTGGTCCCGCCGTGCAGCATCTCCAATGCTCCCAGCATCGTTCGCAGGTAGGCCTCGCGCGGTGTGGGGCGCAGGTTCTCGGCCGCGGGCGACTCGAAGAGCATGAACACCTCGAGCGGCAGGCTCGGCAGCCCCCCCTTGAGGTGGTTGGCCGGCGAGTGGAAGTGCGCGTTGATCAGCCCTGGGACGAGCAGGTGGTGTCCCGCCCCGGCCACGACGCGCGCCGGGCTGCCCGCCATGGCCCGCGCGTGGTCGCCTACCGCCGCGATCCGGTTGCCCATCACGAGCACGTCGGTCGGGCCCGTGGTCGCGCCGGCGGCATCGGGGCTCAGGACCAGGACGTCGGTGAACAGCGTGTGGCCCAGCTCGCTCATCATTCGGCCACTGGCCGCACCCGCTCCGGCGCCGCGAAGGTGGCGGCCCGCGACGTCGTCAGCCCCTGCGCCAGCAGGCCCTCCACCATGGTGACGCGGCGGCCACCCCCATCGATCACCGGCACTCCCAGCGCGTCGTGCAGGGGCGCCACCACGTCGGTCAGCCCCGCGCAGCCGAGCACAACGGCCTCGGCGCCGTCCTCCTGGAGCGCACGGCGACCCTCGGTGACGAACGTGTCGAGCAGGTGCAGGGAACCGTGGGCGACTGACGCCCACCGACGGGTGGCGCCCACGACCGAGCTGCCCTGCGCCGCCACCCGCCGAGCGGCCGTCACGACCGGGGCGGTCATCGCGCCGGTCGTGTTCGGGTTGACGATCATGATCGTGCGGCGGGTCATCGCGGCGCCACGGTCCCCTGTTGCCGGCGAACTGATCGGGGAAGCGGTCACGAGCAAACGGTATACAGCTCAGTGTTTCTGACAGATGACGGCCGATGATCACCGAACGACCCGTCGTCCCGGACCCGCACCACCGTGACGCGCGGTGAGTCGACGCGTCCTCGAGCGTCACAGCCGACGGAGCCGGCCGGCGTCGAGACGCTACGGTGCTCGCGTGACCGACAGTGACCAGATCGACGACAGCGACCACACTGCCCACCGCGAGGCGTCGCCCACCGACCTGCTGACACTGCACGCGACCCGCATCGGGTCGGCCGCCGTGGTGACGGTGGCAGGCGAACTGGACCTGAACACCGCCCGCAAGCTGATGTCCATGGTCGACGAGACGCTGGAGTGGCCCGACCTCGCCGCGGTGGTGATCGACCTGGCCGGGGTGAGCTTCCTCGGCTCCTCCGGACTCGGGACCCTCGCCGAGATCGCCTCCCGCACCGCGACTCCCCCCGGACTCGATCCCTACCCCGCCCAGCCCCGCACCGCACGGCCGGCGCTGCGCCTCGTGGCACCCCCCGACAACCACGCCGTGATCCGCCCGTGGGAGACGATGAACCTGCAGCAGATCCTCCCGCTGCACCCCGACATCACCGCGGCCCTCTCCGGACTCTGATCGACGCGGCGCCCGTCATCCGGCCGTTGTCGCCTCCCACATCCTGCTCAGGCAGACCAGGGTGGGTGGGTCGGTCGAGGGACCGGACCAGGTCCAGCGCCCTGGCGAGCGTGGTCAGCCGGGCGTCGAGGGTGTCCCCGGCGGGATAGAGCCGGACGGTGTCGACGCCGGCGTCGCGCCACACGCACAGCCGGGCAGCCACCATCTCCTCGGTGCCGACCAACGTGGTACCCAGCACCATCTCGTCGGTGACGAGCCCTGCGGCCCCGTCCCGGTCTCCGGCCTGCCAACGTTCGCGGACCGCGGCGGCCACCTCCGCCCAGCCCTGCCGGCTGTAGGCGTCGTTGTAGAAGTTGGTGCTCGCGGAGCCCATGCCGCCGAGGCTGAAGGCAAGCTCCTTCTTGCGAGCGCCCACCATCTCGCGCAGCGCATCCTCGTCCTCGGCGAACGCGACCTCGGCCCCCTCGCAGACGTCGATGTCGCTGCGGGCCCGGCCTGCGGCGGCCAGCCCGGCGTCGAGGTGCGTGAAGTAGGCGGCCGAACCCTCGGGGACGAAGCTGGTGCCGAGCCACCCGTCGGCGATCTCCCCCGTCAGGTGCAGCAACCTGGGGGACATCGTGGCGAGATAGATCGGGATGTCGGGGTTCGGGCCGATCGACAGGCGCATCGGCCTGCCCTCGCCGCCGGGCAGCGGGATCTGGATCCGCGTGCCCGAGTAGGAAATCTTCTCCCCGGCCAACGCCTGCCGGATGATCTCGACGGTCTCCCGCATCCGGGTGCGCGGTGCTGCGAAGGGCACCCCGTGCAACCCCTCGATCACCTGCGGACCCGACGCCCCCAGGCCGAGCAGGAACCGCCCCTCCGACATCTCGGCGAGTGTGAGGGCCGCCTGCGCGATCGCGACAGGCGTGCGGGTGCCGACCTGGATGACCCCCGAGCCGAGCAGCATCCGGCCGGTCCGTGCAGCGAGATATCCGAGCACGGACGGCGCGTCGGAGCCCCAGGCCTCGGCGACCCAGCAGATGTCGAGGCCGAGCTGCTCGGCCTCGAGTGCGAAGTCGAGCGTCTCCTGCCAGCCCCGCTGGGAGCCCTCGACCGTCGTGGCGGTGCGCATCAACCCTCGACCCGCTGTTTGATCGCAGCGAGCGTGCCGATGATCGCGTTCTCGAACTCCCGCATCCGGACGTACACGATCTTCTGCTCCTTGTCGGGCATCTGATCGATCGCGAAGCTCAGCCCGGAGCGGGCCGGCCCCATCTGCATCCACTCTCGCAGCCGCGTACCGCCGTCGGCGGCCTCGAGGGTGAACCGCCAGACGGCTGACGGGCGATCCGGGTTCTCCACCGCCCACGCGAGCACCCGCGGTTCCTCGCACGCGACGATGAAGGACGTCGTCGCCCACGCCCCGAGCGCCTCGTGCTTGCTGCGACCGACGAACCTGTTGCCCACCGCAGGGCCGGTGGCCCCGTCGCACCACTCGACCGACTGGAGCTCGGTGCTCATCGCCGGCATCAGCTCGACATCGGAGACGACCTCCCACACCCGTTCCGGAGGGGCGTCGATCCAGGTCTCGGCCTCGGCCGTCGGCTTGTCGGCGTACCGGGCGCCCGTCCACTCCATTTTGTGCGCACTCCTCGTCTAGAGAGCCGCTCACCCGTAGAGTTTCGTAGATGAACTGACGCGTCAACCTCGCGCCGGCTATCCGGCTGGTTCACCCCTGTCGACCGGCGAACCTCCGCTGCACCTCCGGATCCTCCTCCAGCCGGGCCGGATAGCCGGGCCCCGGCCGCATGGACGTGTCCTCGGCCGTCAGCGGCTCCAGGCATTGGGCGCACACGACCTCGCCGTGCGTCTCGTGGCCGCAGCGGTCGTGGTGGAAGGTGATCGGTGGGCCGTCGTCGCCCGCCAGCCAACGGTCGCCCCAGCGGGCCATCGCCGCGAGCACCCCGAAGAAGTCACGACCCTTCTCGGTGAGCACGTAGTCGTGGCGCACGGGGTCGGTCTGGTACGGCTGCTTCTCCAGCAGCCCCTCGTCCACCAGCCGGCGCAGCCGGTCGGCCAGCGTGTTGCGGGCGATGCCGAGCCCCTGCTGGAACTCGTCGAACCGTCGCACGCCGTAGAAGGCGTCGCGCAGCACCAGGGGCGTCCACCAGTCACCGAGCAGGTCCATGGTCCGCGCCACGGAGCATGGCCAGTTCGCGAAGGATGTCCGCCTCATTCCCCAGAGGATACGGGTACGACCATGAGACTCAGCGGCTCAGACGCTCACGCCGTCGCGGGACGGCCTGGGCGGCGAGCGCGTCACGCAGCGCCGCTCGCGAGGTGATGCCGAGCTTCGGGAAGACCCGGTAGAGATGCGCGCCGACCGTGCGATGGGACAGGAACAGCTGCTGCCCGATCTCCTTGTTGGACAGGCCCGCGGCCGCCAGCACGGCGATCTCCCGCTCCTGCGGCGTGAGATCACCGACATCGGAGGGCTGGGCCGTGCTGAGACCGGCGGCCCGGAGCTCATGGCCCGCTCGGGCCGCCCACGGACGAGCTCCCAGCCGGTCGAACGTCTCGAGCGCAGCAGCGAGCTGGACGCGCGCCGCGCCAGGGGCCCGAGCCCGCCGCAGATGCTCGCCGAAGGCCAGCCGCACCCGGGCGACCTCGAACGGCCAGCGGTCGGAACCGGGAACCGCAAGGCCCCGCTCGAACGACACCGCGGCATCATCATCGTCTGCTGCGATGGCCGTCGCCCCCGCAACCAGCAGAGCGAGCCGCGGCGACAACGCCGCGATGTCCGCATCGTGCATGGCCGCTACGTGCGCGGCCGCCTCGGCCCGACGATCGGTCCGGACGGCGGCCTCGACGAGGTCCATCATCACCCACAGGGCAACCGGCACATGCGACGCGAAGACTCCCGCCGGGCTGATCGCCACCGCATGCCGATAGGCGTCCTCGAAGTCGTTCCGCGCGAGGGCAGCCAGCCCCTGGGCATGGTGGATGTAGAGCTCGATGCCTCGTGCCCCTCGCGGCGTCGCCCAGCGGAGAGCCTCGTCGATCTGGATCCGAGAGGTCTCCTGGTCACCACGTACCGCGGCAACGAGGGCCTGGTGGTAGTGGAACGGCCACTCGAAGTGATGGTATCCGTGCGCGTCACCCATCTCGAGGCCTTCGTCGGCGAGCTGGCCGATCTCGTCCCACCGGCCCGTGATGAAGTCATCGACACAGAGGTAGATCAACGCACTGACGGCCGGAGCGAGCGGACCGCCCTCGCGGGCGTGGCGGACGACGCGCCACAACGGGTCGCGGCAACCCGCCAGCCGATCCATGAAGACGGCCGCGTTGCAGGTCCGCACGATTCTTGTCGGGTCGATCTCGTCGCGCAGGCTGCTGATCGTGGTGGTGAGCTGATCGAGGGCAGGGGCAGCGGTGCGTACCGGATCGGGGAAGGTGGCGGTCAACAGGGCCAGGAGCGGGGGCACGCGCGTTCCCAGCTCGGCGAGGGCTGCGTGGTAGGGATCCCACTTCTCGGCACCGCCGCCGAACCAGCACATCAACGAGAGGGTCCAGAGCGCCTCGACGAGTGCGTCGTCGTCGGACTCGGTCCGGTTCTCGATCGCCCCGACCAGCAGTCGGTGGGCGGCCTCGATGTCGTTGTCACCGTTGCTCAGCAGATAGGCCGCAGTGGCCGCGGCGTACAGCGATCCACCTCCGTGCGCAGGGTCGGCACGCCGGGCATCTCGGAGGAGCTGCGATGCCGTTCCCATCTCACCGGTCTCCACGCCGACGAACGCAGCCACAGCCAGCCGCCTGCTCCGCTCGGAACGGAGTGGGCTCAGGTGAGCAGCCCGGGTCAAAGCGGCGATAGCCCCCGCGGGATCCCCTCGGCCGCCGATCCGGTGAGCCGCCTCTTCGAGAAGGCCGGCCACCCTCTCGTCGGGCTCGATGGTCGCTTCGCCCAGGTGCCACGCCCGGCGCTCGGGCTGGTCCACCATCTCGGCCAGGGCCAGGTGGGCCCGCCGCCGCTGGTCGGTGGTCGACAGCTCCACGACCGCGGAACGGGTCAGCGAGTGGCGGAAGGTCAGCCGGCCGGTGCTCTCGTCCACCTGCAGAAGCTGGGCACGTTCGGCGGCAGCGAGCGGGTCGCTCCCGCCCCGCTCGGTGACGGCCGCCTGCAACACGCGGAGATCGACGGTGGTGTCCAGTGCGGCGAGCAGGAGCAGCTGCCTGGACGCTTCGGGAAGCTCCGAGATCCGCGATAAGAACAGCGTCTGCAGCCGTCTGCTCAGCGGCAGGACGGCCGGCAGTGCCCGCAGTGCCGCACGCTGCGGACCGGTCAACGCCGCAGGCAGTTCCAGCAGTGCCAGCGGATTGCCCCGCGCCTCCGCGAGGACACGCCGACGGACCTTCACCCCGAGCGCGGGAAAGCGGGCCTCCAGCAGCGTCATCGCCGCATCACCATCGAGCGGCTGCAACTCGTGCTCGGGAAGTCCCGCGCCCTCGAAGAAGCTCTCCATCCCGGTGCGCGACGCCGCCAGGAAACCCACCCGGCTACCAGCGAGTCGACGCGCCACGAACGCGAGCACGCCGGCACTCGCCCGGTCCATCCAATGCACGTCGTCGACCACGAGCAGCACCGGCCGGTCGACACTGATCGCACGCAACAACCCCAGCGTCGCGTTCGACACAACCAACCGATCGGGGGGCGGGCCTTCCCCGTATCCCAGCGCCACCGACAGCGCGACCCGGTGCCCGTCCGTGAGCCGGTCGAACTCCTCCTCGAGCAACGGGAACAGAACCTGGTTCAACCCCGAGAAGCTGACGTCCGCCTCGAACTCCGCGCCACCCGCACACAGGACCAGCGTCCCCGCTGCCGACGCCGCCTCCACTGCCGCGTCCACCAGCACCGACTTGCCCACTCCCGGCTCCCCGACCAGGAGCAAGGCGCCGCCGTCTGCCGCCGCTCGCGCCAGGAAGGACCGGATCAGCTCGACATCCTCGCCGCGTCCGACCAGGGCGGCACCAATGCCCCCTCGACGCGGGCCAGGATCGCTCAACACACAGCCTCCAGTCATGTGAAGGTCAGGATTCGCGCCGAGCAGGGGCTCCCGACGTACCGGCCGCCTCTGACCGCTGCGCCGAGGGCCCGCTGCGGGACCGGCGCATGCCGTGAGGCCGAAGGTTTCGTGACGGCTACAACGATGGAACCCGGAAGTTTCCGGAACCCGGCGCCGCAGAGCGCCGGATTATCACGATCACCTCGACAGGCAACAGAACCTTAATATGCGCGATTGCGCCTCAGCAAGCCGCCAGCCGGGTATCCGGAGATCGTTCCACGGCCCTGCCAGGCCCCGGGCCGCGCCCGCGGTGGCACGCGGAACGTCCACGTTCCCGGCCCACGATCCGCCTCTGACCAGGACGAACTCGTGACGGCCGCGGCCGATCATCGCTGCGGCGAGCCCCCTCCCGGTGCCACGGAAACGCAACCACCATGGAGTACACCGAGATCACCATTACCCCGTCGGACACGTGGCGAATCCCACGTCGAGCGGGCGAGGACGCCGGAACTGTCGGAACTGTCGGCCTTCTCCTTCGCTGACCCGCAACTCCGAAAACGACAGGAGCCCGCTTCCTCGAGGAAGCGGGCTCCTGACCGAGCAGATGGATCAGATAGCGCGTACTCCGGTGGCCTGCGGGCCCTTGGCGCCCTGACCGACCGTGAATTCCACGCGCTGCCCCTCGTCGAGCGAGCGGAACCCGCCGGCGTCGATCTCGGAGTAGTGCACGAAGACGTCAGCGCCACCGTCGTCGGTGGAGATGAAACCAAAGCCCTTTTCGCCGTTGAACCACTTGACAGTTCCCAGTGCCATTGTTGTCTGCTCCTCGCAGGTGGGTGGGCCCGCACTGTGCGGGGCCCGGCCGACCTCGGTGCCGATCCCCGGCGTCCTTCTGACGCCGGATCGCTGGCACCAAATTTCGTTCCCGCGGGCGTGCAAGACACGAACACCGAAACTCAACGACCAACTCGATTCAACCATAGAGCGGCCCGGATCTGTTCCGCGGGTCACCTTTCGGAGTTTTGGGCCGGGTCAAGTCCTCGCGGTCGGGGTCGCGTCGGCCCGGAGCCGGGCCAGGCGCTCGGGGTGGGCCAGTGGACTTCGCGTGCCCACCCCAACTCCTAAGGACCGGATGACACGGGCGGACATGTCGACCTGGCCAGGGTCGACGCCGTGCCGGGCGCAGGTGGGATCGGCATGGTGCAGGTTGTGCGAACCAGGCGTTGGCGCGCGGTCTCGGTCATCGTGACGGGCCGCTCGGCGGACTCGACGAGCTGCCGGAGGATGCGGCTCTGCCTCGGCGTCGGCTCCAGCACGGTGTGCCGGACGATGATCGTCGGCGCGGTCGGATTCGGCCACGTTGTCGAGCA
>JAODNO010000210.1 GCA_025465235.1 Pseudonocardia sp. | reverse complement strand
CGGACGCCGCCAAGGTGCCCTACCACCCGTTCGACCTGACGAAGATCTGGCCGAAGGGCGACTACCCGCTCATCGAGGTCGGCGAGTGGGAACTCAACCGCAACCCGGACAACTACTTCGCCGATGTCGAGCAAGCGGGGTTCAACCCCGCACAGGTCGTGCCCGGTATCAGCTTCTCGCCGGACAAGATGCTGCAAGGACGACTCTTCTCCTACGGGGACGCACAGCGCTATCGGGTCGGCGTCAACCATCACCAGATCCCGGTCAATGCTGCGAAGTGTCCTGTCAACAGTTACCATCGAGATGGCGCGATGCGCGTCGATGGCAACCACGGCAGCACCCTGCACTACGAGCCCAACAGCTACGGTGAGTGGCAGGAGCAGCCCGCCTACCGTAACCCACCGGAGTCGATTGGCAACGTCGCGGATCACTGGAACTTCCGCGAAGATGACAACGACTACTACAGCCAGCCCGGAAATCTTTTCCGGAAGATGACCGCGGAACAGCAGCAAGTGTTGTTCGACAACACTGCGCGCGCTATGCGGGGTGTCCCTCAAGAGATCCAGGAACGCTGGATTGGCCACTGCGCCAAGGCTGACCCGGCCTACGGTAAAGGCGTCGCCAAGGCAGTCCAAGAACTGGTCTGAATAGGATAAACGATGGTCGTGCGGTCCGAGCCGGAGCCAGCTTGGACCGCACGACCACCCGGTGACGACTGACCTGAACACCCTCCTGACCGCACTCTCGGTCAAGATCGACGACCATCTGGGCCGTCGCATCCGCACGGGTAGACCGCTCAAGCTGTCCGACGCCGAGTTGCTCAGCCTCGCCGTGGCGCAGGTCCTGCTCGGAGGCCCGCTGGCTGCGGTTCGTGCCCCGGCACCTGCCCGGCGCGTTCCGGTACCAGCCCGGCCAGTCCGGTTACAGCAAGCGGCTGCGCTCGGCGGTGCCGCTGATCAAGCGCCTGATCCGGGTGCTGGCCGCCGCCACCGACCTGTGGACCGACCCGGTCTGGGTCGACCCCGGTGGAGTGCGCTCGCTCCCGGCCGACGGTAAAGCGCTCGAACCTGGCCGGCTGGGCTGCTGCCGTGGCGCTGCTACGCCCGTCCTACCGCAACCGCGTCCCACGCCCCGGCGAGCACCTGCTCAAACTCATCCGCCCGCTCATCGAGTCGATCACTCCACCGTCTCTGCCCCTCGTGCGGGCGCGAGCCTGACTGTGGCGCTGGCAATCGACAGCGACAACGGCACCTGCGTCGATCTCGCTGTTCCGTGCCGGGCCCGACGGAGGCGGCGCCCCGAACTGACCCTCGCAACGGATGGGCCCGGCGCTGGGCGTGGCGCCCTGGTCTGCAGCGGGCGAACGCGGCGTCTCTACGGCAGCGCGTTGCGCCGGACGACATGCCGCTGTCGGGCTTCGCTCCTCGGCGACCAGCGCGCCGCGCGCCGCTACGCGCCGCGCTTCCCATCCGGCGTGTCGTCGGACCGGCCGACGTCGCCACGGCGTGAGGAACGTGGCGGCGAGGACGTCGTCGGCCATCGTGCTGGACCTGGTGAGGTACCGAGCGGAACAACTCCAGCCGCAGCAGCGGTGAGCGGGAGCGCCGCTCGAAGAGCACGAAGCAGGTCAGCGACACCGCGGCGACTCCCAGCCCAATGACGCTAGGCGCGGTCCTGCGCGCGGCGCGGCACCTGAGGTGGGTCAGTGGCCGAGGCCGGTGATGAAGTCCTCCAGCGCTGCGACGACGGCGGCGGGAGCCTCCAGAGGCAGTAGGTGTCCGCTGCCGGGCACGATGTCGAAACGGGCGTGGGGGATGTAGGGCAGAAGATGATGTTGCAGGACGTGCGGTGGTTCGACCTGGTCGTGCTCACCGGCCAGGAAGAGGACAGGGACGTTGATCGCCTCGGCGGCTTCCGCGATGTCTGCCGCGATGCCTCGTAGCGGCCACTCGTGGCGTGCGGCGTCGTCGCTGGCCAGGCTGTCGCACACGACGGCGCCCCTGACGGCACCTTCCAGCGGGGCGGCGGTGAGGGCGTGGTCGAGTGCCTGCTCGACCGTTTGCGTTGAGTCGTAGGCGTGCGCGAGGAACTGCCGGTACTCGGCGGTCACGGCGGCCGGCGGCCGCGGCGGCGCGGGTGCCAGCAACACCAGCCCTGCCAGGCCCGGGGGGCGCCGAGCCGCAGCGAGCTGGCTCACCTTGCCGCCCATCGAGTGCCCGACGAGGACGAACCGGTCCAGGCCGAGGCCCTCGACGACGCAAATGAGGTCGTCGGCGAGCTGGTCGAGGTGGTACGGGCCGGGCAGCGTCCGTGACGAGCTCCACCCGCGCTGGTCGAAGCGGATCGTGTCGCGATCAGCCGGGAGCTGCTTCACGACCGCGTCCCACGTGCGCGCGGACCCGCCCCAGTAGTGCACGAATACCAGGGTCGGGCCCCGCTGTCCCTGCCTGCGGACGTCGATCGCACCCCCTGCGACAAGAACGTTGTCGGTTGTGGTTTCTGTCGTCACGGTGACCTCCGATAAGAACGGTGGGGAATGCACGTGGCGCTGCCAGATCCATGAGCTTGCGCCCTGTTGACTGCGGAGATACGACATCGACGCTACGGTGGGAGTGCGGAGGAAACCCGGTCGAAAGGCGCACAACCCTTGTGAAAATCGGTCAGCTCCCCGGAGTCCGACAGCTGCGCTACATCCCGGCCCCCGGGGCCGGGTTCGGTGTCGAGGTACTCAGCTTCGAGCGGCTGCGGCGCATGGACCGCAGCCACCGCCGGACCCAGCCCCAGCGCCCGGACTTCCACGTCCTGGCCCTGGTGCGGTCGGGTGCGGGACAGCACACGGCCGACTTCGTCGACCACCCCCTGCGGGAGCGGCGGTCGTATGGATCCGCCCGGGTGTGGTGCACCGCTGGACCGACGTAACCGACCTGGACGGCCCCCTGGTGCTGTTCGAACTGGGCTTCCTGCCCGCTACGGGGCCTGCAGCGCAGGCGGCGGCTGACGTCTTCGCCCCTACCAGCTGGCGACTGGACGAGAATGTCTGGACGCTGGGCCTGCAGGCTGCGGATCACCTGGGCTGTGAGCACGCAGCGGCCGTGTCGGATCCGCGGCTGGCGTCGACACCGGTACTCGCCCATCTGCTGTCGGTACTCGTGCTCAGGGTGCTGCCCGCCGAGCCGGCCTCGCCACGGGCGGGCAGCACCGAGGATCATGCGGTCTTCCGGCGCTATCGGGCCGCGGTGGAGGAGCGGTTCGCTCAGCAGCACCATGTCGCCGATTACGCCCGCACACTCGGCTACGGCCAGCGCAGCCTGACCCGCGCGACGCGTGCCGCCACGGGCCTGGGTGCCGAGCAGTTCCTCGATCAGCGGGTCCTGCTGGAGGCCAAGCGGTTGCTCGCGCATACCGACCTGCCCGTCGCGCGCTGCGCGGGACGCCTCGGCTTCGACGATGCCGCGAATTTCACCACGTTCTTCCAGCGCCAGGCGGGGCTGTCCCCCAGCCGCTGGCGCGCCGGGCGCAGCGGCCGCTGACCGCAGTTGAGGAGTAGGAGCTTGCTCGTCCACCATGGACGGATTGACAGCCGCGACGACTGCGAAACTCTGCCGTCGACCGCCAGCGAGGACAGCAGGTACAACGCCAATGCCGCTCTGAGCGGCGTCAGGCAGTCCAGTCAGCACGAAGCCCGATCTTTATAGTGCGCGAGTTCAGGGTTCGATCCCCTGGAGGCCCGCACGGAGTGACCAGCTTCTTGGCTGGCCTGTCGCTCGCGGGAGGCGAGTGCGGTGAGCGAGATGGCTGCGAGCTCCGGCCGATTGCCGCCAACTCCGCGGCGTTGCCGGACTGTCGTTCTACCGTGCGGGGGCGGCCGTGGATGAGGCCTGAACCGCACGGGATCAGGCTGGCTTCGCGTTCGGACAGCGTGCTCGCCCGCCACCGCCGTGGCTCTGCGGTCGTCTGGATCTCCGATTCGCCACGGAATTAGGCGTTCGAGTCAGTAGCGGCCGGGCTACCTGCGGTCAGATGGGTCGGACGTTGTCCGCCTGCGGCCCCCTTGGCCCAGGGTTCCGGCACGGTCGTCACGTGATCGCGTAGGTGGCGAGCGGCCGGCTGGTGTCGCGGGCGTGATGGCGGAGCGCGGCGGCGATGTTGATGGCCTGGGCGGCGTGCGGGAGGAGCTCCCCGTCCAGGTGGGCCTTGCCTTTGGCCCTGGCTGACCTCGTAGGACACGCGTTGGCCCTCCTCCAACGATGTGTAGCCACTGCCTTGGATTGCGGAGAAATGGACGAAAAGATCGTTGTTGCCCTCGTCGGGTTTTTCAGATATTCGGGAACACCCTGACGGTGTGCGGTCTGTTGTCGAGCATTGACACAAATGCGCATTTTAGCGTAAAGGCCATCAGCGGAATCTACCCGCGAACAGGCGTCTGGCCTCAGCGGCGAACGGCGGTGCCGCTGGTCTAGGAGTAGTCGTGGTAGTAGGGGTTCTCGAATGCCATCCCGTATATCCAAACCTTCGGGTGCGCATTGATCATGGCGGAGATGACGTCGCTGCCGAAACGGTCCATGTCGTACAGACAGACTGTGACTTGGCGATAGGCCCGAGTCGAGCGGGCCACCCGCGCCTCATACTTGCTCAGCTCGCCGATGAACTGCTTGCTGACATGCGGCAGCGCCCAACTCATCTCGGCGGCGCAGCGGGCGAAGCCACAGTCCTCCCGCTCGAAGCTTTCCCGGAACCAGGCGTCGAGCACCTCCAGCATCCCGTCCTGGGAGAAGGTCCCGCCCCGCAGATAGGTCGACGACGGCTCCCGCACCTCCAAATACTGGAGGTCGATGCCCGGGTCGTCGGCGGCCAGCCCAGCGCGAAAATTGTGCCGGTCACCCTCAGCCGTGACATAGAGGCAGGTCTCGCCACCCCGAAGGCCCTCCTCGAGGTGGTCGAAGATCAGCCGCTCGCGTTCGGCAGGCCCCCGGTAGAAGGCAACCAGATGGTCTCGTACGGCCATCTGCACCCCGCCGAAGGTGGCCACCGGCGCCACCAGGTCGGTGCTGGGCGGCTCGGTCGGGCCGTTTGAGTCTCGGGTGGACACTGCGGCCTCCAGTTTCGGGTGTGAGCCGCAGCGTTCCTGCCCCCACCGGAAGGAAGTGCTCAGCCACCGTACGTCTGGCCGCCGCGCACGTCGACCAGAAGCACCCGTTGGATCGGCCAGGGCGACGAGCCACCGGAGCGCGTGTCCGCCGTTCTGTGGAGCGTTTGGACCGGGAACGCGCCGATCGGACTGCCGAGGCCGGGGCATGTCCCCGGGAGTCCGCGGCTGTCTCTGTGGGAATCCGACTATGCCGCGCGGACGGCGATGATCACCTCCCCAGGGCGGCGGAGCGTGGCCCACAGAAGAAGACGAGGTTCCGGGACAGTTCGGGACGCTTGCGCGTGTTGGCGGCGCGCGATTGCCCAGCGGCATCGGGCGCAGAGGGCCGCCCAATACCCCGAGCGTTGCAGCGGATCGGCTCATGAGCCGATATCCGGGGCGGGTCAACCAACCTGCGGATCGCGACGGTCAGGTTGAGGTCGTCTGCGTCGGCGTCGAGATCGGGATCGATCTTTCCATCGAGAGTCATAGTGTTTTGTTGATGTCGATGTTCATCTCGGTGGGATTAACCTGTCGGTCTATGGACAGACCGGCTCGACGTGGCGCATCATGCCCCCATGACGTACTCACGCGCCCGCTCACGAGGCCATCTGGATGGGTTAGGCATCGAGATCGCTGAGCTAGCGGATCGCACCGGCATCACTGAGACTCGATGTGCGGATCTGATGTACGGCCCGATTGCGCCGACCGACGAAGAGATTGCGCAACTCGCGGTCGTGTTCGGATTCGAACCTGAGAGTCTGCATTCCCAGGGCGGCGAGTGGGAAAAGGAATACGTCGAAGCCGTCCTCTTGCATGCGGCACCGATGTCCTATGAGGACATCCAGGTCGCTGCGGAGGCTCTTCGCGGCGTCGACCGTTACGGAGCGCCCGTAGATTGACTACCAGACGTCGGTCTGGAGGTGCGACGCAGTCGAGCTACAGCTTGCGCGTCGGGTCGTTGGGGTCGTCGCGCAAGCCTCCAGCAGTCCTGCCGGAAGGTGGGACAAGGGCTGTCACCAGCTTCAACGTCACGTTGCCGGGCGCGTTGCTCGGCAGTTCCTCGCGGTCCAGCAGAGACAGGTTCGGCCACAACCGTGCGTGCGCGAACCCGGAGCACACGCGTCAGACCGCCAGCACACCGACCCGGGATCCGCCGCCCTCGTCGGCCGCCCTGACCACGGCCGTGCTCGGGACATGGTCCAGCCTGACGGGAAACCCTGTCGGGTTCCAGAACTCCGCTGTCAGGGTTGACCTGCGGTTGAGGCTGCCCGTTCGTACTCGTTGATCAGGCCTCCGGGGTTCGGTCTTCGTCTGATCCGCTGCTGGTGAAGGTCCAAGGCGGGATGATCTGGGCGTGGCGGGAGAAGTCGCAGCGCCCGATGTGGCCGCCGACGGTTGTAGTGGGTGCCGTACCGGGTGAGGACGGTCCGCAGATGCCGCTCGCTGAAGATCAGGATGCGATCGGTGAGTTCGGTTTTGGCGGTCAGCACGAATCGTTCGGCGATGCAGTTCGCTCTCGGACATCGAGCGGGGATCTTCGCGGTGGCGATGCCGGCCTCGGCCAGGGCGCTGTCGAAGGCACGGTCGCGGACGAGGAACCGGAAGGTGGCGGCGCAGTCGACGTGGGAGAAGTCCGCGGCCAGGATGGTCGGGCCTGCGTGCGCAGGAACCGTTGCCATGTTGTATCGGTGGTTCGGCACGGCGCGGGAGGTATGCGTCGCTGCTGGGGGATCCTGCGGACCGTGGAGGCTCCGACGCGATGACGGAGCTTGAGCAGTCGGCCTGGATGCGCTGGTGGCCGGAGGTCTGATTCTCCCGGGCCAGCTGTTTGATCAGGGCCGCTGGGTGACGTTGATCGCCGCAGGTCACAAGCCGAGGCCGACTTCTGAAATCCCACAGGGGTGACCGAGTACGACGTCGTTTGGCAGTCCCGGTCGGGGCCGCCGCAGGTGGGCGGCCGGAGGCCGGCGGAGCGGACTGCTGATCGGCTACGCCGGGTCTCCACGAACCGACGGGGCATCACCACAGAGAGCGCAACGCGTCGACGCATCGGGTGAGACTCAGCCGCCCGGCGTCGACAGCCACTGGGTGGCGCTCCGGCGGAGTAGCCGAGCCGCAGCACTCCCGCTAGCAGGCAGGGACGCCTTGCAGCCGACGGGAAGCGCGAACGGCCGCTGGCCGTGAAGACGAGAGCCGATCGCGCCGCGACTCTGTGTGGGGCGCAGTTGCACAAGTGGAGGTGAGTGAGTGGTCGGCTCGGCAGGGTGCGTGCAGTCGATCTCGCTGCCACGCGTGCAGCCCGCGCTGACCGGCGGCGAGTGGTGCTCGTCCGGGTGATTACGGCTGTCGCGGTGAACAGCAGCGATGAGCCGTGCTCGTGTCGTGGCCAGAATGCGGCCCGGAGCCTGAAGTGGCGCGCCTCCGTAGGTCGATGCGATGCAGCGGTCGGTCGAAATCAGCGAGCGCGACCACGCTTTCATCGTGGCGAAGCATTGACGGGCTGCGGGTCGCCGCGCCCGGACCACGACCGAAACGTGGAGAAACTCAGATTGAATGGTTATTTGCGATGACGATTGTGAACATTGGCCTGTCCTACCGGATCGCACCGGCCGAGATACTCGAAAAGCTCGTCGTGCCGGCCGCGCAGCTCAACGACGTATTGGCACGGCTGCACGCCGAACCGGCCATCGACGAGGTGGTCCTCCTGTCCACCTGCAACCGAGTAGAGGTCTACGCGGGCACGCAGGGCCCGATCGAGCCGGTGACCCGGGCCGTTGTCGACCTGATGGCCGGGCGTGGGCGCATCCCGGCCGACGAGCTCCTGCGGATGGCCCGCATCCACGTTGGCGCCGCGGCCGTCTCGCACCTGTTCTCGGTCGCTTGCGGGCTGGACTCGATGGCCGTCGGGGAGGACCAGATCGTCGCGCAGATCAAGGCCGCTGTCCGGGCGGCCGCCGAGGCGGGGACCATCGGCCCCATCGTCACCGGCCTGACGGACGCGGCCTTGCGAGTCAGCAAGCGGGCGCGCACGGAGACCACCATCAGCACCGCTGGTATCTCGACCACCCGTGCAGGCCTCGACCTCGCCGATGCGCACCTTGGTGGGCTCGCCGCCCGCCGTGCCGTCGTCGTCGGGACCGGGGCCGTAGGCAGGCTCGCGGCACGGCTGCTGCGTGAGGCCGGCGTGGGGCGGCTGTCGGTGGCCAGTGGCAGCGAGGAGAGAGCCGCCAAAGTGGCCGCGGCGGTGCACGGCGCGCCTCTGCGGGCCGTCGATGTGCCCGCCACGCTCGCCGACACCGACCTCTTGATCACGGCCACCGGGTGCGTCGTACCGGTCGTGCTCGCGGAGCAGGTTCGGGTGGCCCGGAAGCGGGCCGGGGGCCGGCCGTTGTTCGTGCTCGACCTGGGTATGCCACCCGATGTTGAACCGGCCGTGGGGCGGCTGGCCGGTGTCACGCTCGTCAACATCGACGCGCTCGGCCGGCACTTGGCAGACCGCGTTGTACCGGACGAGATCCCCCGCGTCCGCGCCATCGTCGCTGCCGAGGTCGCCTCATACAGCAACAGACTGAACGAAGCGGCCGCGGCGCCCTTCGTAGCAGCGATGCACGCGCACGTCAGGCAGCTCGCCGAGGCCGAACTGATCCGGATGCACGACCGGCTCCCCAGCCTGAGCGAAGAGCAACTGGCCGAGACAACGGCGACCGTCCACCGCATCGTCCGCAAGTTCGTGCATCGGCCGACGGTTCGGGCCAAGCAGTTGTCCACCGATCCGGAGGGGTCGGTCTATCTCGAAGCGCTGCGACAGCTGTTCGACCTGGGTGCGAGTGAGGCCGTGACTGAGACCGGGGCGAGGGCGACCGCCTCGTGAGAGCGCCGGCCGCGCCGGTGGGCGCGCTGGCGGACTTGGTCGTCCAGCCCTGCTCCCGGGCCTGTCCGCGCGGGTCGGCCGAGGTGATCCCGATTGAGTGTGGCCTCGCAGCCTACCTCCGTCTGCACAGCGAACGCCTTAAGTCGACTCCGGCCAGCACGCATCAAAGGATTACGGGTAGCAACAGAAGACGATGGCCGCTGGCCACGATGCTCCTCCATGGGTAGTGCACGACCCTGAAAAAGCCTAGCGGCGCGGGGAGTCCTCGATGCCGGGAACGTCGAACGCGCGGACCGGGCGGGCAAGCAACGTGCCTCCGGATGGCGCTACGAATCTGATCTGACCGTCACGGTATGGAGGTTAGGAAATGACCAGCACATCGGGTTTGGTCCCGGGGGATGATCTCGGCCGGGGCGCGCCGGGGCGGGAGGCCGAGGGGCGAGGCCCGAACCGGCCCGGCGAGTTCTCTCAGGAGGATGACCTGGCACCGGCGGCTGGTTGGGGCGCGGCTCTGAGCGTGATGAAGGTGCTGGGGCGGACGCGGGAAGTGGTGCGCGGGCCGCACGCCATCCTGAAGATGAACCACGAGAACGGCGGGTTCGACTGCCCCGGCTGCGCCTGGCCGGACGATCGAAAAGGCCTGCATCTGGACATCTGTGAGAACGGCATCAAGCATGTCACCTGGGAGATGACCCGCAAGAAGGTGGGAAGGGACTTCTTCGCCGCGCACACGGTCAGCGAGCTGTCCGGCTGGACCGACTTCGCGCTGGAGGACCAGGGCCGGCTCACTGAGCCGATGGTCTACGACCCGGCGAGCGACAAGTACCGGCCGATCTCCTGGGACAGCGCCTTCGAGCTGGTCGGCGCGACGCTGCGCGGGTTGGACAGCCCGCATCAGGCGGCGTTCTACACCTCGGGCCGGCTCAGCAACGAGGCCACGTTCCTGTACCAGTTGTGGGCGCGGGAGTTCGGCACGAACAACCTGCCGGACTGCTCGAACATGTGCCACGAGGCGAGCGGGCGGGCGATGACCGACGCGCTGGGCACCGGGAAGGGTACCTGCGACACCGAAGACTGGGAGAGGGCGGACCTCCTGATCGTGATGGGGGTGAACGCGGCGTCGAACGCGCCGCGGATGCTCACCGCGCTGGCCGAGGCGCACCGGCGCGGCGCACAGGTCGTGCACGTGAACCCGCTGGTGGAGGCCGCGTCCCGGCGTACCATCGTGCCGCACGAGTTCCTCGCGATGGCCGCTTTCCACGCCACCGCGACCGGCACGATGGACGTGCAGCCACGCATCGGCGGGGACCTGGCGCTGCTCCGTGGCGTGGCCAAAGCGGTGCTGGAACGCGCGGGGACCGATCCCTCGGTCATCGACGAGTTGTTCATCGAGCGCTACACCGCGAATTTCGACGCGTACCGGAAGATCGTGAAGGAGGCCTCCTGGGAGGAGCTCACCCACCAGTCCGGCGTGCCCGAGCAGACCATTCGAGATCTGGCCGACCGCTACATGGCCGCCGACCGGACGATCATCGCGTGGTGCCTGGGGGTGACCCAGCAGGAGCACGGCTGCGACACCGTCCGCGAGATCATGAACCTGCTCATGCTGCGAGGCAACCTCGGCCGGGAGGGAGCCGGCCCGACGCCGATCCGTGGCCACAGCAACGTGCAGGGCAACCGCACCTGCGGGATCGACCACCGCCCGACCGAGGACTGGCTGGCCCGGTTGGACGCGGCGTGCGCGATCCGGGCGCCGCGCGAGCACGGCCTGGACACCGTGGCGACCATCCGGGGCATGCTCGACGGCAGCGTGCCCGTGTTCGTCAGCATGGGCGGCAACTTCGCGCTTGCCGCGCCGGACACCGAGGCGACGTTCGCCGCGCTGCGCAACACCGACCTCACCGTGCAGGTCAGCACCAAGCTCAACCGCAGCCACCTGGTCCACGGTCGCGCCGCGCTCATCCTGCCCTGCCTCGGGCGCACCGAGCGTGACGTGCAGGCGTCCGGCGAGCAGGGCGTGACCGTGGAGGACTCGATGAGCATGGTGCACCTCTCCTACGGGATGCGGAAACCGCCCTCGCAGCAGCTGCGCTCCGAGTGCGCGATCCTGGCGGGGATGGCGCGCGCCACCCTGCCGGACTCGGCGACGCCGTGGGAGTACCTCGTCCAGGACTACGACCGGATCCGAGACACCATGGCCCAGGCGTTGGTCGGGTTCGAGGACTTCAACCGCCGGGTCCGGCTGCCGCTCGGGTTCCGGATCCGCCAGCCCGCCCGGGAGCGGGTGTTCCTGACCGCGAGCGGGCGCGCCGAGTTCCACCCCGCGCCGGTGCCCGACGTCCTCCTTAGGTCCGGAATGCTCATGCTGTCCACCATGCGGTCGCACGACCAGTGGAACACCACGATCTACTCCGACGACGACCGCTACCGAGGGGTGAAGAACCTCCGCACCCTGCTGTTCATGAACCGCGCCGACATGACCGAGCGCGGCATCGACGAGTTCGACCTGATCGATATCACCAGCTTCGCCCGCGACGGCAGCACCCGGTCGGTGTACGGGTACCGCGCCTTGGCCTACAACATCCCGCCGGGCTGCGTGAGCGGCTACATGCCCGAGCTGAATGTGCTGTGCGCGCTCGGTGACTACAGCGAGCAGAGCGACCAGCCCCTGATGAAGCACCAGATCGTAGAGGTCGTGAAGCAATGAGAACTGCACCGTTGGCGCTGCTCTCGGCGTTGCCGCCGCCCGGGCAGCCGTACCTGGTCGAAGCCAGGCAGATGCAGGCGATGTCGTTCATGGTGCACATTCCGTTGGTCTGCTTCGGGATCGCGTTCCCGGCGATGGTGCTGTTCCTCGAATGGCGCTATCTGCGCACCGGGGACCAGCTGTTCAGGGTGTTGGCCCGGCGCTGGACGAAGGTGATGGTCACGCTGTTCGCGGCCGGTGTGGTGACCGGAACCATTTTGAGTTTCGAGATGGGCCTGCTGTGGCCGAGCTTCACGGCGACCTTCGGCCCCGTGTTCGGCCTGGGATTTGCCATCGAGGGCTTCTCGTTCTTCCTCGAAGCGATCTTCATCGGGATCTACGTCTACGGCTGGGACCGGCTGCCGGCACGGGTGCACTTCCTGAGCGGGCTTCCGATCGCGGTGGCCGGAGTGGTCGGCGCGCTGATGGTCATCGCGGTGAACGGGTGGATGAACCACCCTCAGGGGTTCCAGCTGGACGCTGAGGGGCGGGTGGTGGACATCAACCCGGTGCGGGCGCTGTTCGCCAACACCTACTTCTGGCACGAGCTGGTGCACATGTACCTCGCCGCGTTCATGGTGACCGGATTCCTGGTGGCCGGCGCGTACGCCGTCGGCCGACTGCGCGGGCGGTGGGGCCGCTACGAGCGCACCGCGCTGGCCGTGCCGCTGACCGCCGCCTCGGTCGCCGCGCCGCTGCAGGTACTCGTGGGCGACTGGGCGGCCAG
>JAODNO010000183.1 GCA_025465235.1 Pseudonocardia sp. | reverse complement strand
CACCACCTGCGCCCTCGAGGGCATCCCGATCAAGGTCGCCATCATCAACAACGGCAACCTCGGCATGATCCGGCAGTGGCAGAACCTCTTCTACTCGGAGCGGTACTCCCAGAGCGACCTCGGCACGCACAAGCACCGGATCCCCGACTTCAAGCTCCTCGCCGAGGCGATGGGCTGCGTCGGGCTCCGAGCGGAGTCCAAGGACGAGGTCGACAAGGTCATCCACCAGGCGATGGAGATCAACGACCGGCCGGTCGTGATCGACTTCGTGGTCGGTGCCGACGCGCAGGTGTGGCCCATGGTCGCCGCGGGCACCGGCAACTCGGAGATCATGGCGGCCCGCAACATCCGGCCCCTGTTCGACACCGACGAGCTCGTGGCCGGGATCGACGAGGTCGCGGCCGTCGCGGCCGAGGCGCTGGGGGACGACCGATGATCGAGCGGCACACGCTGTCGGTGCTGGTGGAGGACAAGCCGGGGGTGCTCGCCCGGGTCTCGGGCCTGTTCTCCCGGCGCGGCTTCAACATCGAGTCCCTCGCCGTCGGCCCCACCGAACATCCCGACATCTCCCGCATGACCATCGTCGTCGCCGTCGACGACTTCCCCCTCGAGCAGGTCACGAAGCAGCTCAACAAGCTCGTGCACGTGATCAAGATCGTGGAGCTGGAGCCGGCCGCGTCCGTCCAGCGCGAGCTGCTCCTGGTCAAGGTGCGCGCCGACCCCGGCGTGCGCGGCCAGGTGCTCGAGATCGTCAACCTGTTCCGCGCGAAGGCGGTGGACGTGACGCCGGAGGCCCTCACGATCGAGGCCACCGGCACGGCCGACAAGCTGAGTGCCCTACTGAAGAACCTCGAGCCCTTCGGCATCCGCGAGATGGTGCAGTCGGGGATGGTGGCCGTCGGCCGCGGTCCCCGGTCGATCACCGCCGCCGCCGTCCGCTAGGCAACACCCGAGAGGAACCACTGACCAGTCATGACTGTCAACATCTACTACGACGACGACGCCGACCTGTCGATCATCCAGGGCCGTAAGGTCGCGGTGATCGGCTACGGAAGCCAGGGCCACGCGCACGCGCTCTCCCTGCGCGACTCCGGCGTCGACGTACGGATCGGCCTGCCCGAGGGCTCGAAGAGCCGCGCGAAGGCGCAGGACGAGGGCCTGCGGGTGGTGACGCCCGCCGAGGCGTCCGCGGAAGCCGATCTGATCATGATCCTGGCGCCCGACACCAAGCAGCGGTTCATCTACGCCGAGGACATCGCGCCGCACCTCCAGCCGGGCGACGCGATCTTCTTCGGGCACGGCTTCAACATCCGCTACGACCTGATCAAGCCGCCTGCGGACGTCGACGTCGCGAGGGTGGCGCCGAAGGGCCCCGGGCACCTCGTGCGCCGGCAGTTCGTCGACGGCAAGGGCGTGCCCTGCCTGATCGCGGTCGAGCAGGACCCCAGCGGCAACGCGAAGGCGCTGGCCCTCTCCTACGCAGCGGCCATCGGCGGCGCCCGCGCGGGCGTCATCGAGACCACCTTCACCGAGGATACCGAGACCGACCTGTTCGGTGAGCAGGCCGTGCTCTGCGGCGGTGCCGCTGCGCTCGTCCAGACCGGGTTCGAGGTGCTCACCGAGGCGGGTTATGCGCCGGAGATCGCCTACTTCGAGTGCCTGCACGAGCTCAAGCTGATCGTCGACCTCATGTACGAGGGCGGCATCGCCAACGAGCGCTTCTCCATCTCCGACACCGCCGAGTACGGCGACCTCACCCGTGGCCCGCGCATCATTACGCCTGCGGTCAAGGACGAGATGCGGAAGATCCTCGCCGAGATCCAGGACGGGCGCTTCGCGCAGGAGTGGGTGGCCGAGGACGAGGCAGGGCGCCCGACGTTCACCCGCCTCCAGAAGGAGGGTGCAGAGCACCCGATCGAGCAGGTCGGCGAGAAGCTCCGCGGCCTGATGAGCTGGGTGGGCACGAAGGCGGGCTGACCCGCCCGCACGCATGACGAACGGCACTCCCGTCCGGCAGATCCGGACGGGAGTGCCGTTCGTGGGCGATCCGGGGATTTCACCCGAAGGCGCGGGAGGAAAGTTCCGTTCGTCCCTTTCGTCCTGTTAGTCGCGGCCACGCCGCTGAGACCCCCGCCGAGCAGCGCATCTACCATCGGGGCCGGACCCAGCCGCCGATCCGGGAGCACTGCAACCGTGAGCACCGCCGCCACCCGCCCTGTCGTACTGCTCGCCGAGAAGCTCGCCCCCTCCGCGGTCGCGATGCTGGGCGACGACGTCGAGATCCGCACCGTGGACGGCACCGACCGCCCCGCGTTTCTGGCCGCCATCGCCGATGCCGACGCGCTCCTCGTGCGCTCGGCCACCAAGGTCGACGCCGAGGCGCTCGCCGCATCCGCCCGGCTCAAGGTCGTGGCCAGGGCCGGCGTCGGGTTGGACAACGTCGACGTGGCCGCCGCCACCGCCCGCGGAGTGATGGTCGTCAACGCCCCGACGTCCAACATCGTGTCTGCCGCCGAGCACGCCGTCGCGCTGCTGCTGGCCGCCGCGCGACGCATCCCCGCCGCCGACGCGAGCCTGCGCTCCGGGCAGTGGAAGCGCAGCTCGTTCACCGGCGTCGAGCTCAACGGCAAGCTGGTCGGGATCGTGGGGCTCGGCAAGATCGGCCAGCTGGTGGCCCAGCGGCTTGCCGCGTTCGGTGTCGAGCTGATCGCCTACGACCCCTATGTCGCACCGGCCCGCGCCGCGCAGCTCGGCATCGAGCTCGCGAGCCTCGAGGAGCTGCTGCGGCGCGCTGACGCCATCTCGATCCACCTGCCCAAGACAGCCGAGACCCTCGGCCTCATCGGCAAGGACCAGCTCGCGCTCACCAAGCCCGGCGTGATCATCGTCAACGCCGCCCGCGGCGGCCTCGTCGACGAGGACGCGCTGGCCGACGCCGTGCGCAGCGGCCACGTCGGCGCGGCCGGCATCGATGTCTACGTCACCGAGCCCACCACCTCCAGCCCGCTGTTCGAGCTGGCGCAGGTGGTCGTCACCCCGCACCTGGGAGCATCCACCGACGAGGCCCAGGACCGCGCCGGCACCGATGTCGCCCGCTCGGTGCAGCTGGCCCTTGCCGGTGAGTTCGTGCCCGACGCGGTGAACGTCCAGGTCAAGGGCGTGGTCGGTGAAGAGGTGCGGCCGTGGCTGCCGCTCACCCAGAAGCTCGGCACGGTGCTGCACGCCGTCGCGGGCAGGCTGCCCAGCTCCATCACCGTGGACGTCGCAGGTGAGCTGGCGTCCGAGGACGTCTCGGTGCTGGCGCTGGCCGCCCTGCGGGGGGTCTTCACCCACGTCGTCGAGGACCAGGTGACGTTCGTCAACGTGCCGAGCATCGCGGCGGACCGCGGTGTCGATGTCGAGGTCACCACCGCTCCGGAGAGCGAGAACCATCGTAGCGTCGTGCAGCTGCGGGCCGCGATGCCCGACGGCACGGCGATCACGGTGTCCGGCACCCTGACGGGCCGCGCCCAGGTCGAGAAGCTCGTCGAGGTCAATGGCAGGCACTTCGACCTGCGCGCCGAGGGCGACGTGCTGCTCCTGGAGTACGCGGACCGTCCGGGCGTGAAGGGCCGTGTCGGCTGGCGGCTCGGGGAGTCCGCGGTGATCATCGAGGCGGCGCAGATCAGCCAGACCACCGACGGCACCGACGCGATCATGCTGCTGCGCGTCGACCGACCGGTCGACCCTGGCGTGCTGGAGCCGATCGGCGCCTCGGTGGGCGCAAGCATCACCCGGCTGATCTCGTTCGACGGCGACTGACCCGAACGGGCCCATCTCGTCCCGTCACGCTCGCCCCCGAATGGATGGTGCGCTCACCTGATCGGTGAGGCCCGGTAGCGGCACCGGTCACTCCTGCAGCAGTATCGGACCCGGTGTGCGACAGGGGTCACCGGGTAGTGGCGCGACGCGGCGAAAGGGTGAGGGTTCTCGCCACGCGAGAGCTCGTCCCGACCACCCGAAATGCCCGATGGCCCAGTCGCGAGTGCGGGGGCGGCGGGCAGGCATTCTGATGCGCACGGCAGAATGGCCCGGTTGGTGGTGTGTCGGGGCGCAATCACGGCCCGTCTGGCTCGCTTCCGCAGCAGTTCCATCCGTTGGGGCGACCCCGAACGGGTGGCGGACGGCGTAGCGGCGCCGTTGCAGGCGGTAACGTGCCCCCGGCTGCTTCGGGGTCACGTGGAGAGAGGACATCGGCAATGCGCCTTGCAGTCATTCCCGGCGACGGCATCGGGCCGGAGGTCATCGACGAGGCGCTGAAGGTCCTCAACGAGGTCGAGCCCGGTGCAGCGACCACGAACTACGACCTCGGCGCCGCACGATGGCACTCGACGGGCGAGCTGCTGCCGGAGTCGGTCCTCACGGAGCTGCAGGAGCACGACGCGATCCTGCTCGGCGCCGTCGGAGACCCGTCCGTGCCCAGCGGCATCCTCGAGCGGGGACTGCTGCTGCGCCTGCGCTTCGAGCTCGACCACCACGTGAACCTGCGTCCGGCACGGCTCTACCCCGGTGTCCGTGGCCCCCTGTCCGGCAACGCCGAGATCGACATGCTGGTCGTCCGGGAGGGCACCGAGGGTCCCTACGTCGGCACCGGTGGCCTGCTGCGCAAGGACACCCCGCAGGAGATCGCCACCGAGGTCAGCGTCAACACGGCCTTCGGCGTGGAGCGGGTGGTCCGCGACGCGTTCGCCCGCGCCTCCCGCCGGCCGCGCCGCCACCTCACGCTGGTGCACAAGACCAACGTGCTGAGCTACTCCGGGCGGCTCTGGTCGCGGCTGGTGGAGGAGGTCTCACTCGAGCACCCCGAGGTCAGCGTGGCGTACCAGCACGTCGACGCCACCACGATCCACATGGTCACCGACCCCGGCCGGTTCGACGTGATCGTCACCGACAACCTGTTCGGTGACATCCTCACCGACCTCGCGGCAGCCGTCACGGGCGGAATCGGGCTCGCCGCCAGCGGCAACCTCGACGTGAGCCGCCGCAACCCGAGCATGTTCGAGCCGGTGCACGGCAGCGCGCCCGACATCGCCGGGCAGGGCATCGCCGACCCCACGGCCGCGGTGCTCTCGGTGGCGCTGCTGCTCGACCACCTCGGCAACCGCGACGCCGCGCGCCGCATCGAGGCCGCGGTGGCGTTCGACCTGGCCACGAGGGATCACAGCGCCACCGGTCACACGCAGAGCATCGGCGACCGTCTCGCCGCCCTGGTGAGCGCCCACGCCACGACGAGCGCCTCCTGACGCACCGTCACACGGTTGTGGCCTCGCCCGTCAGCATCGTGGTACCTGCGCCGGCGAAGTTCGGGAGATCGGCCACCGCGGCCTGACCCTCCGGGCCGCTCATGCCTGCGCCGAAGGTCTCCTGCGACTCGAACTCGAGTACGGCGACGAGGTGGTACGGGGGCTGGTTGCCGTCGGCGTCCGGGCCGGGCCGGCTCACCGTGTAGCGCTGCAGGCCGGGGATCGTGGCGGCGAGCGGCGCGTGCACCTCGTCGTAGTGCTTGTCGAACGCGGCAGGGTCCTCGGGGTGGTTGTAGAGCACGGTGAGCTGGAACACGCGGCACCTCCAGAGACGGGCCCACGGACCACGGTGTCCGCAGGCTCCGCTCTTAATCAGTAGCGGAGCGCGCCCTCTGTGGACATAGCGTGTCCACCATTCGGGACGGCGGTGTGACATCCCGGGACGACCCGTGCCATGCTGAGAGCGTGCAGCACTTCAGCGTGATCATTATCGACAGGCGCGTCGGCTAACCAGCACCACAGCCGACGCGCAGACCTCTCGCATCCGCGGGGGGTCTTTTTTGTTGCCCGATCACGTCCCGAGCCCCCAGGAGCACCCCGGATGTCTCGCACCGAACCAGCCGAAACCCCGCTCGGCGACGCGTTCCACGTCTACGACACGACGCTGCGCGACGGCGCCCAGCGTGAGGGGATCAGCTACTCGGTGGCCGACAAGCTGGCCGTCGCCCGGCACCTCGACGCGCTGGGGGTCGGCTTCATCGAGGGCGGCTGGCCGGGTGCGATGCCGAAGGACACAGAGTTCTTCGCCAGGGCCGCATCGGGGGAGCTCCGGCTGCGGCACGCCGCGCTCGTCGCGTTCGGCGCCACGCGGCGCGCCGGTCTCACAGCGGCGGCCGACCCACAGGTCCGCGCCCTGCTCGACAGCGGGGCGCCGGTCGTCACGCTGGTCGCGAAGTCCGACCGGCGCCACATCGAGCGGGCGCTGCGCACCGACGTCCGGGAGAACTGCGCGATGGTGGCCGACACCGTGGCGTTTCTGCGCGGGGAGGGCAGGCGCGTGTTCCTCGACGCCGAGCACTTCTTCGACGGCTACCGCTTCGACCCCGAGACGGCGCTGCGGGTGCTGGACGCCGCGGTCGGCGCGGGCGCCGACGTCGCGGTGCTGTGCGACACGAACGGCGGCATGCTCCCGCTGGGCATCGCCGAGGTGGTGACCGAGGTGGCCGCGCGCACCGGCTTCCGCCTCGGCATCCACTGCCAGGACGACACGGGCAGCGCGGTGGCCAACTCGGTCACCGCGGTGCAGGCCGGCGCGACGCACGTGCAGTGCACCGCGAACGGCTACGGCGAGCGGACCGGCAACGCCGACCTCTTCGCCGTCGTCGGGAACCTGGTGACCAAGCTGAACATGCCCGTCCTACCGGATGGCGCGTTCGGCGAGCTGACCCGCACCTCGCACGCGTTGGCGGAGATCGCCAACATCGCTCCCGAGACCCACCAGGCCTATGTCGGGATGTCAGCGTTCGCCCACAAGGCGGGCCTGCACGCGAGTGCGATCAAGGTGGACCCCGAGCTGTACAACCACATGGACCCTGTGGCGGTCGGCAACGGGCAGCGGGTGCTGGTCACCGAGATGGCCGGCCGGGCCAGCGTCGAGCTCAAGGGTGTCGAGCTCGGCCTTGCCCTGTCCGGCCATCCGGACGCGGTGTCGTCGGTGGTCTCCACC
>JAODNO010000180.1 GCA_025465235.1 Pseudonocardia sp. | reverse complement strand
ACCACGGACCGTCTCCAGCTGTTCCTCCTCGAACGGCCGGTCGATCTTGCGTCGCAGATACAGCACATACTGGTCGACCACGTTGGACACGCCCGCATAGGCGAAGTCCCACACGTGCTCCAGGATCCGGGTGCGGGTGAGCACCTGCCCAGGGTTGCGCATGAACAGCTCGAGCAGCGCGAACTCCTTGGTCGACAGCTCCAGCTCGCTGGCTCCCCGCCACGCGCGGCGGGTGGCGGGGTCCAGCCGCAGGTCTGCTACTTGCAACTCGGTAGGCCGTTCCACTGCGCCACGGCGGATCAGCGCACGCACGCGCGCGGAGAGCTCGGCGAAGCTGAAAGGCTTCGCCAGATAGTCGTCTGCGCCCGCGTCCAACCCGCGCACCCGGTCCTCCACCGCGTCCCGTGCGGTGAGCATCAAAACCGGCATCCATCGGCCCGCGCCGCGCAGCTGACGGCACACCTCCACCCCGCCCAGCCCCGGCAGCATCAAATCGAGCAACACCGCGTCGTAGCCGAACTCGGTCGCCTGCCACACGGCGTCAGGTCCGGACGAGGCCACGTCGACGGCGTAGCCGTCCTCCTCCAGACCGCGCTTGAGCAGCGCGGCCATCCGCAACTCGTCCTCCACCACCAACACGCGCACGCCAGAACCCTAGGCACCGCGGATGAGAAACTGATGAGATCGGTTCGGCCGCCGGGGCGCCGGCGCCATTGCCATCGGCACGTCGATAGAATGTTCAACTTTCCGAGCGATCACATTCGGAACATCGACTCGGAATCTCGGTGATCGCGCCGGGTTAACACTGGGCCGCCGAAACCGACTTCACTCGTGCCGGGCCGCGTCCACCCACCTGCCTGTCGCCGAGGGCAAAGGGGACAAATCGTGCACCACTCGACCCCGCAGGCTGCAGTCGTTCCGCAGCTCTGGCCACGAGCCGACGTGGCCACGCCCTGGTCAGCAGCGTGGGCCACTACCAGAGGCGTGGTGGCCGGATGTTAGGCGAGCCGGACGAACCCGGCAAGGGATCACAGGCGGACGGCCCCCTCGAGGATGCCGTGCGCAAGATCTTCGAGGACCTCAGCACGGAGGAGTTCGGGCAGCCCGCGGACATGATCGCCGTGTGGCGCGACGACGAGCTCCTGGACGCGCTCGGCGCAGGCGATCTGGGCGGCGAGTCCGCTCCGCCGCGCATCGATCACCCGGCCGATCCCGAGCTCCTCGAGCTGTTGGCGGCCTGGCGCCGGGACTCCGCGGCGGAGCCGTCAGCCCTGGAGTCGTTGGTGCCCCCGTGCGCGGTCCCGCCGCCCTCTTGTCGTCCGGTACGCCCCCGTGGGATTCCCGTCACGTCCGCAGCCCTTGTCGTCCTCACGGTGGTCATCGGGCTCGCTCTGACCGTGCCGAACGCCGCGCCCGGTGATCTGGCGCCCTGGGGCATATCGAGGGAACTCGACAGCCACCGGGCGGAGTCGATCGAGGTCGCGCAGCGGACGCGACACCATCTGGACGAGGCCAGCGCAGCACTGACAGCCGGACATGCCGCGGCCGCGGCCGCGGCCCTGGACGAGGCCGGCCATGAGGTCCGCCAGGTCCGGCCACAGGACGGACGGCGCGCCCTGCAGAACCGCCATAGCGAGTTGAAGAATGAGCTGCGCCGGACGAAGGCATCCCCGTCTCGACACGTCCCGCCGCCAGCAGCCTCGACCACGGATTCCCCGCAGCCCGGCGTCATTCCGGCGACCGACCGGGAAACGGGCTCGTCGCGGGGCGGCCCGTCACCCGATGCCACACCCGCTCGCGAGCACAAGGCGGTGGACCATCCAACCGGCCAGGCCACGTCCACACCCGACCGACACGGCACCATGCCCAGCCTGGCCGAGGCATCCACGAGCTCGATCCCTACGGCTCAAGACCACTCGCAATCGTTGAGTGAGCCGTCCGGAACGGACGCGCCGTCGACGCCGGGCAGGCGGGACACCCCGACCGGTGATGAAGCGACGGACCGGCCCCGCGCCGACCGGCCGGGTTCCCGTCACCCGGACGACCGAACCGCCGACGACCAGCCGGCCTCGCAGCGAGAGGAGACGACCCATCGGCGGTCCGAGCTGCGCGGGGACCTCGAGCGACCACATGGCGACGATGTGCCGCACGGCCGCTCCGGTCATCACGAGCGCGGACATCAACACCGTGGGACCGACCGGTGACCGGACACAGCTGTGGCCCCAAGCTCCTTCGCCGGCTGTTCCGTCAGCACACAGGAGCGGAAGGTGCGGTTTCGCCGCAAACGACCTCGATGACGACCGATGGGCGGCTGGCGAGGGCGATCCCGGATGCGCACGCCACGCCGGCCAGGTCGACCGAGCAGGCGAGGGTGCTTGCGCAGTTGCTGAACGGCCTCACGGCTGACGAACGCACGGTTCTGACACTCCGCATCGTCGCGCGCCGAAGCATCGAGGAAACGGCGCAACAGCTCGGTACCTCCCCCGCCGCGGTACGACTCGCCCAACACGATGCACTCGACCAGCTGCGCCGCGAACTGCGGGAGCGGCTGCGCAGGCGCGATGAACGCCGTTCCTGACGTCTGAGCCCGGCCGGGTGTCCTGTCGCGGCGATCGCCGGCGCGCCCGGGGGCCTGAGGAATCGAGCTGAGGGCTTGCCGATCATCCACTCGCTGGGGTGATTCGTGGTGGGACGGCGAGGCCTGCCGTGGTGGCGAAATCGTAAAGGTCGTCCAGGCCGCTCAATGGCGTGTCTGCGGGTTGGATGGTGCGGCCCGCCTGTTGCAGCAGGCGTCGGGTGTCGCGGATCCACCGGTTGCTTGTTTCGGGGCGGATGCTGAACAGGGCGGCGACGGCGACATGGGGAAGCGCGAGCCGATGGTGCAGGACGGTAGCCAGTAGCCGGTCGGCGAGAGTGAGGCTGGGACGACGTGCGGTGCCGGAGCGGGTCTTTCGGGGACGATGCGCCCGTCGTTTGTCCAGCTCGGCTTCCCGCTGCTCCTGCTGCAGCGTGGTGATCGTGCCGATCAAGGCGTGCCACTGCGGGGCCGTCAGGCCGGTCACCGCCGGGTGGCACAGCCAGGCGATGTCCGGGTTGGGCTGGTCGAAGTGATCGGGGCCGGCGACGGGCATCCGGGGATGGGCCTTGGGGTGGAGGGTGTAGTTCCAGTCGCCGTGCCACTCGTGCCGGCCGAGCGGCAGAGCGTCCATCTGCTCGTCGCTGACGCGGACCCCGGTTACGTAGGTGTCGGTGTGGAGTTCGGCCGCGACAGTGAGCCCGGCACGGGTGGCGGTCGCGGCCATGCTGTTCACGACCACCTCATGCCTGAACAGGGGCCTGCGCGGCAAGTTCATGGTGATCCAGGAGTACAGCCGGTCCTCGATCTTGTTGCACTTGTAGCTGCCGGGCGGGACGTGGCACACGGTGATCTCCACGCCGGTTTCCACAGCCAGGGCCGCCAGCTCCGCCTTCCATGCCCGGGTGCGGAAGTCGCCTGCACCACCCGCATCCGCGATGACCAGCAGTCGGCCGGAGTGCGGATAGGCGGTCCGGCCCACCGCGTCCCACCAGCGACGCAGACAGGCGACGGCAAACGCGGCGGAGTCATGGTCGGTACCCACGCCGACCCATCCGGTGTTCACGGCCAGATCGTAGATTCCGTACAGAATGTCCTTTCCTAGATCCTGATCGGGGAAATCATGCGTCTGGACCTCGACGGGCTCGGCCTTCCGACGCCACTGCCGGTCGGTGTTATTATATTGGCCAACCAGTTCCTCCTTCTTGGTTTCTACATTTACCACCGGATCCACTGTCGCCTGATACTGCTTGGCCAGTTCGTTGATGTAGTGGAACTGTGCGTGGCGGTCCGGGTGCTGCGAGCCCTCAGACGTCTTGACGTTTCCCCGTAGGCTGAAGCCCTCCTCGCGCAGCAGGTCGCCGACGGTGTCGGCCGCCACTTTGTGCCCGGCTTGAGTCAGTTCGTCAGCCAGCTTCCGAGTCGACTCCGTCGTCCACCGCAGCGGTGACATCGGGTCCCCGCGCACATCCGGCTCCACCAACGCCATCAGGGCTGGGCGCAGATCGGGATTCACATCTGCTGCCTTCTTGCGGCCTCCGCCGGGGCGACGCGTCCGGCCCAGCGGTTCCTGGCCCGAGTCCACCTCGGCAACGCCCCGGGAGACCGTCTCTTCACGCATCCCGGCCGCCTTCGCAACAGCGCGTATGCCGCCGCGGCCCAGGGCACGAGCTTCTGCCCCTGCCAGCAGTCGCCGCTGCCGCTCGTCCAAGTGCGGGAACACCGCTCGGAACTTCGCCGCCAGCGAGTGCTGGATCTCCACCGGTATGGCCACATCACACCAACGACGATCATGGCGAGAAGCACCGCTTTATTTCTCTGCAAGCCCTAATTGGGGGACGCCGCTCGGCCGGTGACCGAAGCCGAGCGCGAGCCGGGGGACCACGCCAATATCGGATCAAGACCCGGAAGCACCCATGCACACTTCATAGGATCTTGCCTCAACGCGTTCAGTTACCGCCAGTGCGAATGGAAGCCACACTATCAGGGCTGTTCACCTTGGTTAACGGTGGGCTAACGTCGCTGGTCGAGGGGGGAGCGGATGGAGATCGCACAGCCCTCCAGCGATCCGCACCGGGACGATTTCTCCTGTAACGGCCGGGGTCGCAGGAAGGACTGACAGCACGACTTCGGGCCGTTCTGCAACTGGGCGGATGCCGGACCTTACCGTGCGTACCGTCGCGGGCCGCCGGCGCCGCATCGCATTACCCGAAGCGGCACGGGCTCCGAACAAATGAGATCTTTCGACGAAGGGCACATGCGATGAGCGGGCGTTGCGCAGTTGTGAGTGGCGCTCGGCGGCGTGAAACCCTTCACGGCAGGCCTCGCCGGGTCGTGGTCATCCGCGAAGACCGATATGCCGGTCAACTGCAGCCGGCAGGCTTGGTTTCCGCGCTGTCGGCGGCGGGGCATGTGGTCACTGTGGTCGGTGGCGACGCCGACGTCGCGCGTCGTCCCGCCAGGTTGCGCGCCGTGATGGCGCGCGCCGATGTGATCGTCGGTCGTGGCCGCAGCACGGGTGTACTGAGCGCGCTGGATACCGCCGCGGGCCTCGGGGTGCCGGTCATCGATACCGCGCAGGCCGTCTGCGGGGTGTGGGACAAGGCCGCGATGGCGCGCGTTCTGTCCCGGGCCGGGGTGCCGACGCCGGCGACGTTCTTCGCGCCGATCGAGGCGCTGGTCGAGCGCGTCCCGGCCAGGTCCTACCCGTTGATCCTCAAACCGGTCCATGGTGACAACGCCCGTGGTCTGCGGATCGTGACGTCGCGTGAGGAGCTCGGCCGCCTCCGGTGGCCGGAGCGGCCGGCGCTGGCGCAGAGCTACCTACCGGGCGGCGGTATGGACCTGAAGCTGTACGTGATCGGCGGCCACGTCTCCGCTGTGCGCAAACCCTCGCCGATCACCCCGTGCGCCTCGTCGGAGGTCCAGCAGGTACCGCTGGACGGCCGGCTGGGCGAGCTCGCCCGGACCTGCGGCCGGCTGTTCGGGCTCACCGTGTTCGGCGTCGACTGCCTGGAGACGAGCCGCGGCCCGCTGGTGATCGAGGTCAACGACTTCCCCAACTTCACCGCGGTGCCCGGCGCGGACGCGTTGCTCGCCCGACACGTCCTCGCCGCCGCGGCCCGCGGGCATGACCGCGGGGGGCACCGGTGAGGATAGGCATGCTGATGCGCCGCCCCGAACCCGGCGGCCACTCGATCACACTCGACATGGTTGGGCTGCTACGCGAGTGGGGCAACGACGTCGACATCATCGACCTCGACACCGCGACCGACCTCACCGCGGTCCGACCCGACCACGACCTCTACGTGCTGCGGTCGGTGACCGAAGGAACGTTGAGCCACGCGGGGATCCTCGACGCGCTGGGCGCCACGATCGTCAACTCCTATCCGGTCACGCGCGTCTGCTGCGACAAGGTTCTGGTCACCCGCTTGCTGCAGCTCGCCGACGTTCCGGTGCCCGAGACATTCGTTGCGCAGCGACCCGGCCAGCTCGAGCCGCTGCTCGACGATGGCCCGATCGTGGTGAAACCCCAGGGCGGCTCGCGGGGACGGGGTGTCAAGGTGGTCTGGGACGCCGACGAACTTCTCGACCTCGCTGCCCCCGACGGGCCGGTGCTCGCTCAGCGCTACCACGAGAGGCAGGGCCGCGACCGCAAGCTCTACTGCATCGGGGGGCAGCTGTTCGGTGTCAAACGGGTGTGGCCCGCCCGGACCTACGCCGAGAAGCTGGGCGAGCCGTTCACGGTCAGCGCCGAGCTGCGCGACATCGCCGACCACACCGCGGCGGCGATCGGGACCGACCTTTTCGGCCTGGACGTCGTCATCAGCGGTGGCCGGCCCTACGTGGTCGACGTCAACCCGTTCCCCGGGTTCAAAGGGGTTCCCGACGCCGCGCTGCGGTTGGCCGACTACATCCATGCCACCGCGAGCGCCACGGTCGCGCCCGCCGACACCGGACTGAAGGAGGTGGTGTCGTGAGAGCCGTTGTGATCGGCGCCGGACCGATCGGCTGCGGGTTCGCCGGTCGGCTGCTGCACCGCTCCGGCTACGCGCTCACCCTGGTCGGCCGGGCACGAGCGGCGACGCAGCTGGCCCGCGTGGGGCGCTACACGGTCCGGCTCACCGACGGGTGCACCGCGCGGGAGGAGTCCGTGGACGGCCTCAGCGTGCTGGACGTGGCGCAGACCGCCGAGATCGCGGACGCGATCGGCGCCGCGGATCTGGTCTGCACGGCGGTCGGACCGCGCAACCTCGACGCCGTCGCGCCACTGCTGGCCCGCGGCCTGGGGCAAGCCACCCGACCGGTCACCGTCATCGCGTTCGAGAATGCCGAGGACGCCGGTCCCCGGCTGCGCCGGCTGGTGGGACGGCAACTCGGAATGCGGCGGACCGACCGCCACGGGTTTACCGGCGCCGTGGTCGGCGCCGTGTTCGCCCACCGGCTGCTGGCCCAGCATCCCGGCGACGACCTGCTGCTCATCGGGGAACCGCACAGCGAGTTCGCCGTCGACGCCCACGCTCTGCGCGACCCGCTCCCGCCCGTCGAGGGCATGGTCGCCGTGGACGACTTCGCCGCGTTCTACCTGCGCAAGCTGTACCGCTACAGCGCGGGCCATGCCACGGCGGCGTACCTCGGTCGGCTGAAGGGATACCGCTACCTGCACGCCGCGGTCCGCGATGGAGAGATCCGGCACGCCGTCCATGCGGCGATGGCCGAAGGCCGCGCCGGACTGGCCGCGGCCTACGGCGACCGGATCGCCGGTGACGAGGCCGAACTGGGCGCCATCCTTCAACGGTTCGGCAACGCGGCACTCGGTGACACCGTCGCCCGCGTCGGGCGGGACGTGGCGCGCAAGCTCGGCCACCGCGAGCGCCTCGTGGGCGCCGCCCGGCTCGCCGAGCGGGCGGGTGTCGCGCCGACGCGACTGGCTGAGGCGGCCGCGGCTGCCCTCTACTTCGGGGACCTCGACGGCGCGGCGGGCGGCGCGGCGCCGCCGATGCGGCGGGTGCGACCGTGCCATCCCGATGACGTCGCCGATACCCTGCGGAACGTGGCGGGCCTGCAGCCGGGCTGCCCGCTGGCGCGCCGGATCGAGGCCGCCTGGCTGCGCCTCGGTGCCGGCTGGGAAGACGGGAACCTCCTGCTGACCCTCGACCGGCCGCTGTGGGCATGGGCCGGCGCCGGCGACCACACCACACTGGCGCGGGCGTCATGAGGATCGCGTTCCTGCTCACCCGGCGCGTCCCCGACGTCCCGAGCCCGGTACTCCTCGAGGTCTCCCGCCTGCTCGAACGCCGCGGGCATCGCGTCGACGGGTGGATTCCCGAGGAGCGGCTCGACCGCGCGGACACCCAGCAGCCCGACGCCGACCTCTACCTGCTCAAGTCGCACACCGAGCTCGCGCTCAGCGTCGCCGGGCTGCTCCACGACCGGGGCGCGGCGCTGCTCAACCCGTACCCGGCCTGCCTCGCCGCGCAGGACAAGATCACTGCGGCGGGGCGGTTGCGCGCCGCGGGGGTCCCGACAGCGGAGACCTGGGTCACCGGCGACCTGCGACTCGTCGCCCCGCTGCTCGAGGACGGCCCGCTGATCGTCAAGCCGCACCGCGGGCACCGCGGCGCCGGGGTTCACCTGGTGCGCACCGCCGCCGAGCTGGCTGCCCTGCCGGTGCCGAGCGTCCCGGTCGTGGTGCAGCGCTACATCCCCGGACCCGGAGAGGACCTCAAGGTCTACGTCGTCGCCGACGAGGTCTTCGCCGTCCGAAAGCCCTTCGCGGCAGACTCGTTCAGCCGACCCGGGCGCCCGGTCCCGGTGACGAGCGCCGTGCGCGAGGCGGCGCTGCAGACCCGGGCCGCGTTCGGCCTCGACCTGTTCGGCGTCGACGTGATCGAGAGCCCCGACGGGCCCGTCATCGTGGACGTGAACTACTTCCCCGGCTACAAGGGCGTTCCTGATGTCGCGCCGCGGATCGCGGCCGTGATCGGTTCGCACCTCACCGCGGCCGCCCTCGTCTCATGATCGGCGTCATCCTGCGCCGGTTCGGCTCACCGTTGGGCGCCGTTGTCATCGAGGGGTTCCTGTCCCGGTTGTCGTTCGGGATCCTCGGCTTCGCGTTGCCGCTCTACGCGCACGCGCTGGGGATGTCACTGGCCGCAATCGGCCTGCTCCTGGCCACGAATGTCATCGTCTCCATTGTCCTCAGGCCGGCGATGGGCGCGCTGATCGACCGGTTCGGGGTACGGACCAGCTACCTCGCCGCGGTCGCGCTGCGCAGCCTCGTTGTCCTCCTCTTCGTTCTCGCCGACGCGCCGTGGCAGCTGTTCGCCATCCGCGCGCTGCACGGTGTGGCCATCGCCCTGCGCGACCCAGCGGCGATCACCATCATCGCCGGGCTGGGTGGGAAGGCCACGGTCGCGCAGCGGTTCGCCTGGTACCAGACCGCCAAGACCGTCGCCGGCTCCAGCGGCCGCTTCGCCGCCGGCGTCCTGCTCACGCTGACCCTCGGGTCGTACCCAGCGGTGTTCGCGGTGGCGGCGGCGCTCTCCGCGCTGCCGCTGGGCCTGATGATCTGGCGCCTGCGCGGACCCGCCCTTGCCGAGCTGCGGCCGCCGCCGACCCAGCCCACCGAAACCGTGCCGCCAGGGCTACGGCGAACCGTGTTGCCCTACGCCGGCCTCGGATTCCTCGTCTCCGGCACCGCGTACATGATGGCCAACCTGCTTCCGGTGTTCGCCGTCGAGTACATCGGGCTGTCCCCGGCGGCCGCAGGCTCCCTCTACCTCGTGTCAGCCGTCGTCGGGCTCTCCGGACCGCTGTGGGGCTGGCTCGCCGACCACGTCAGCAATCGCCTGGTGCTCAGCCTGCGTGCGGTCGGCAACATCGCGTCCTCCGTCGTGTGGCTGGCCACACCGACCTACGCCGGCCTGCTCGTCGGGAAGGTCGCGGACGACGTCGGCAAGGCCGCCTTCAGTCCCGCCTGGGGCGCGGTGATGGCCCGGCTCGCCGAGCGGGACCCCCGGCGCCGGGCCCGGATCATGGCCTGGCTCGGATCGGCCGAGGACCTGGGCGAGATGACCGGTCCGATCGTCGCCGGGTTGATCTGGTCGCTCTGGGGTTTACCGGCCGTGCTGATGGCACGTGTGCTGCTCGGGATCGCCACCGAGGTGTACGCACTCCGTCTCGAACGCCGCGATGTGCTGGTGTCCCCTGGCCCCCAGCATCGCCGACGGCTGACTCAGCCTCCATAGGAGAATGCGTAAGGAGAAGGCCATGCGGATCGCGTTCGTGTTGAAGGGCCGGGCGGCGCCACACGAGATGTGGTCGGACGTCGGGCGGCGCTTGCGCGAACGCGGCGCGAGCGTGGAGTACATCCACCCCGACTCGCAGCTGAGGGACCTCTCGCACACGCGGGTCGAGCACGACCTGTACGTGCTCAAGTACACCTCCGGCATGGGGCTGAGCCTCGCCGGCGCGCTGCACGCGGCGGGCGCGGCGATCCTCAATCCCTACCCGGTCGCCGCCCTGTGCCGCGACAAGATCCTCACCACGGCTGCGCTGGCCGCCGGCGGCGTCCCGATGCCGGACACGTGGGTGACCGGCGACCCGACCCGCCTGGCCGGGCTGCTCGACGACGGCCCGATCGTGATCAAGCCCTATACGGGGTCCCGAGGGGTGGGCGTGACGGTGGTCCGCCACCCCAACGAGCTGGACGACTTGCCGCTCGAGTCCGGCCCGCTGTTCATCCAGCGCTATCACCAGCCCGAGGGCGTCGATCGCAAGATGTACGTCATCGGCAGCGAGGTGTTCTGCGTCGAGCGGGTGTGGCCGGCGAGAACCTATGAGGAGAAGCTGGGCCGCTCGGTCGAGCCCAGCGAGGAGATGCGCGATATCGCGCGGCTGTGCGCGAGCGCAATCGGTGCCGACATCTTCGGCTTCGACATCGTCTACAGCGACGGCGTGCCCTACGTGGTCGACGTGTCGAGCTTCCCCGGGTTCAAGGGTGTGCCCGACGCCCCGCAGCTGCTGGCCGATGCCATCGACGCGGCCGCCCCACGCGTCCTGCGCGGGGACCTCCTCGTCGCAGGGGCGGAACGATGAGGCGGACCGGGCCGGTCAGGCCACGCTGCACCGCCTAAGCGTGGCGTAGTACTGCTCCAGCAGGCGCAGCGACCGTCGCCACCCGGAAGCGGAGGCTGGTGCGGACGCCCACCTCGTCGACGCCAAGCTTCTCCAGAACGAGAGGGCCCGTCCCCTCGAACAGACGCAGACCGGCGCCGAGCAGGACAGGGCATGACGTCGAGACACAGCTCGTCGACCAGGTCCGCCGCAACCATGAAGCCTGCGAAGCAAGATATCCACTTCGTCTGTCTGCCGCGGTCAACTGCCATTGTCCCGTGTGAGCTCAAGCGCTGGAAGCGTCCGACAGCTCCCATCCGACCGCGAGATCGCCGCCGAGATGAGCCGACGTGCACGCACCGCGCGCAAGGAGAACACGTGACCACGTGGCAGGTGCGCGGCACGGTCTCTAGTCGAACGACTCGCCAGTGGCCGTTCTTGCTGGTGGAGACGAGGGGAATCGAACCCCTAACCCCCGCCTTGCAAACGTGCGGCATAGCGCCCGCTGACCAGCTTCTTGCAGGTCAGCATGGCCTGGGTACTGCCTGGACTGCACCGAATGCACACTCCTGACGGACTTTCGGTGCCATCACCGGTGCCATCAGGTCCACAGTGGACATCAACCGAGCCCACTCACGACGGGATCGCGCCGATGTCGGACGGCGTCTTGTCGGGCCGCAGCCCCCGCCATGACGGATGCCGCAGTCGGCCGTCACGCGACACGGAGTCCGCCTCGCAGGTGGCCGCTCGCCCACCATCCGGGCATTCCGCCGTCGGTGACCCAGCAAGGCTCGGCGTTGTCGCTGAACGGCGCGTCCTCGTGCGACATCGGCACCGTGAGCACGACGCTGGTCGTGATCGCGGTCGAGTTGCTGTCGCGGTGCGCAGCGGCGAACGACGTCGGCTGGCCGCCGAGGGTTCCGACTGCCAGGTCCGAGAGCGCCATCACCGCATCTCGTCCCTACCGGCGCATCGCCCGACGCCGCGGTAAGAAGAAAGCCATCGTCGCAGTCGGGCGTAGTCGTCGAAGTGGTGGCCCCAGGTGCCGGGCACGCCTCCGGGGTGACCGCGCAGGATGTACTCGATGATCTCGAAGTCGCCGGCCCGGCCGCGAGCCTGCTCACGGCTCAGCTGGACCATGCCGCCGGCGTCGGCGAACATCTCGGCCAGCGGACGCACTCGTCCGCGGGACCTGCCCGTGGCCGGGCGGCGAACCGGTCTGACCTGGACCAAGCGCCGATGGCGGTGCGTCAACGAGCAGTGCCGGCGCAAGACGTTCACCGAGGCGCTGCCGTCGATCCCACGGCGGTCGCGGTTGACGTCGCGGCTGCGTACCTCGGTCGGGGAAGCGGTCGCCGACCG
>JAODNO010000114.1 GCA_025465235.1 Pseudonocardia sp. | reverse complement strand
GCAGGGTCATGGCGTACGGCGCCGCGAGTTCCTTGACCGTCGCCTCGCCCTCGCCGAGCCGGGCCACGATGTCGCGCCGGGTGCGGTCGGCGAGCGCCGCGAACATGGCGTCGAGCCGCTCGTCATCGGTGATCACCACAGGCCACACTCAAGCAGGTAATTTATCAAGCGTCAACTAGACCAATGCGGCTACCTGCTTCACGAACGCTGGCCTGCGCGAGACATCCCGCCGAAGATCACCTCGACACACTCCACGATCAAACCGCGGGAGTTGGCCCGGGGGTGAGCCCCGCCCCGCGGGCTTTGGCGCGCGACCGCCGCTCGTCGGCCGGTCGCCTCCAGGAAGTAGGCGACGAAGGCGACCAGGATTGCGATCCAGTTGATCGACCCCAGCACGTTGAACACGTTCCCTCCGTCTCTTGTGAATGATCGAGTGTGCTGGCGCGACGGTGGAATCAGGTCGAGGTGTGGCCGTCGATCGCCTCGCGCAGGATGTCCGCATGCCCGGTGTGCTGGGCCGTCTCGGCGATGACGTGCACCAGCACCTCGCGCACGCTGCGCACTGCTCCGGGCTCGTTCCAGGGCGCATCGGGCAGCGGGTGGGTCGCCGTATCGGGGACGGTGGCGATGACCTGCTCGCTTCGGGGGCGACCTGCTCGTAGCGCTCGACGACCCCGGCCAGCGTCTCCCCGGGCAGCATGCGGAAGTCGTTCTGGTGGTCGCGGGGCGCTGATCGCGCTCGGGGTGGCGCTTGCCGCGCAGCTGCTCTACCTGGCCGTGCGTTTCCGGTGGACGTTCAGCGCCGGAGCCGTCGCGGCGCTGGACGCCTAATGTGACCATCGTCGCCGCCCACCTAGTAGCGCCGTGGCAGCGGCGCCGTGGTGTGACGGCGATGCCCGCCCCGTCCCCGAGCTGGGGCATGCCGCCTTACGCCGCCTGGTACCGGTGCATGCCGTCGGCGAGCTCGGCGAACACCGCGACGTTGCACTCGAACGCGATGAGCGTCTCGTCGACGACCCTGGCTCGGTCGGTCTCGTTCCACGGGGCGGCGTCGAGCTTGGCGCGGTAGCGGTCGCGGAACGCGGGGGCACTGCCGATCTCGTCGAACCGGTAGAAGAGCGCGCCCTCGTCGATGACGCCGTAGTTCGTCGCCAGCAGCCGGCGGATGACCCGGCCGCCCGCGATGTCGCCGAGGTAGCGGGTGTAATGGTGGGCCACATAGTCGCCTGCCCACACCGACGCCTCGTGAATACGCCGCACGTACGACCCGGTGGCCGCGAGCGGGCGGATCGTCTCGCGCCAGTCCGGGCCGACGAGGAACGCCAGGTCGGTCTCGAGCTTCGGCAGCCTGCGCAGCTCGTCGAAGACGAACTCGCGACCGGTGCCGTCGCCGGCCATGGTGTCGCTGACCTCTTCGATCGCCTGGTAGATGAAGTAGTACTGGATCGCGAGCTGGGTGTAGCCGGCCAGCGTGAGCTCGTTGCCGAGCAGCGCGTTCATGTAGGCGGAGTGGTTGGCTCGCTCGTGGACGGTTCTGGTGGAGGCGCGCAGCGTCGCGGAGAACGGGGTCGCGGAGAACGGGATGGAGTTGACGTCCGTGGTGACCGGCATGGGGCCTCCTGCTGGCATCGATCTGACACCTTGTCAGAAAGAGCCTAGGTCATCGCGCGGGTAAGGGTACGGCCTTATTCGGCCGTCCTATCGTCGATCTCACTCGTTCCGACGGCTCGCAGCACGAACCGGACGGCGGCCTCGATGGCCTCTTCCAGCTGCTCAGGCGGCACGTCGACGACCTGGCGGCTGGCCAGCGCCGCAGTGATCATCGGGAGCAGGATGTCCGGATCCTCGTCCGGCAACCGCCCCGCGCGCCGGCCGGCGTCGAGGATCTCGCGCAGCTGTTCGGTGATCGGGTCGGCGTGCGCACTGATCCGCCGGTACGCGGCCGGGGCGAGCGCGGACGCCAGCGCGGTGCCCGGCGGGAGGTGGTACTCCGCGAGCACGCGCAACTGCAGCCGCACGAACGTGGCGAGCTTGGCCACCGGATCGTGAACCGCGTCGAGGGCCTCGCGCAGCCGGTCGACGTAGCGGGTCGCCTCGCCCTCGACGAACGCGACGATCAGGCTTTCCTTGTCGGGGAAGTGGTTGTACATCGCGGTGCGTCCGAGGCCGGCCTCCGCTGCGACCCCGGCGAGGGTGACCGCGTCGAACCCCCGCTCGTAGAGCTGGGTGCGCAGCACCTCGAAGACCCGCGCCCGCACCTGCTGGCGGTGGGCGTGCAGCGAGTCCCCGATGATCTTCGGCATCGCCCGCCTCCCTCGCCCGTGCCTGCGAAGGCCAACTTAGCTGAGAGGTGATGCAGGAGCTCCAGATGCTCGCGGCTGCCAGCAGCTTCGCGTCGAAACATCAGCGTCGGTCGGGCGTTGCGGTGGCATTGTCCCGTTCCGGGACCGGGTTCTCCGGCGCCGTGTGCGGAGAGGCGTCGGTAGTCACCTGGGTGTCCACGAGATCGACACCGTGCCCGGCCAGACTCGGGTTCCGCCGGACGGCGACCAGGCTGGCGACCGTGGTGATCCCCAGGACCCAGACGATGACCAGCAGCGACGTGCGCGCCCGGCTCATGGTGGACGACCTTGACCACGTGGTCGGCACCGACCAGCAGATCGACGCCTGGCGCGACTGGCTCGCCGCCGGCAACGTCCTGCAGTTCCTGCCGCCCGGACGGTTCCACGCCGCCAGCTACTCCACCGCCGCTCCGTCCGCGAGTGCAGCGCCCGTGACGGCGAAGCTGGCCACGCACGCCGTGGCAGGCGATCGTCGACGTTTCCGAGACGGCAGTGCGGCACCTGGTGATCGAGCTGGCCGACGATACGGTCCCGTTGCCGGAGGCCGGCCACGAGATCGACGACGGCGAATACGTGCTCGACCTGGCCTGGTCCGAGCAGCGCCTCGCCGTGGTGCTCGACGGCGACGAGGACGATGGCCGGGATGCGTGGCTCGCCGCGCACGGCTGGACCGTGCTGCCACCGGACGCGCTCGCCGTCCGGGCCGCGTTGACCACCACGGAGCTGGCTACGGCAGGGGAGGCCTGATGGGCGTCATCATGTCCAAGGAGTTCCACCGCGCCATCGACCTCGACGGCTCGTTGAAGAGCAAGGCATGGGACTTCCTGACCAAGCTGAGCCGCGACACCGACCTCACCGGTCTGGACCTCACGCTCCCGCAGGGGGCGATGGACCGGCGGGTGCGCACTGCGCGCGTCGACCTCAACCACCGCACCGTGCTGTTCGCCGTCGGGGACGGGGCCGAGCCGATGTGGCTGCTCGCGGCGATCAAGCCGCACGACGACGGCCTACACCTACGCGGAGACGCTGACCCTGGAGATCAACCCCGCCAACGGCGCGATGGAGGTACTCCGCGGCGCAGCCATCGGGGCGAAGGTCGCCGAGTTCCGCAAGCGCCCCACCACCGAGGACGCGGTTCAGGTTCTCCCGTTCTCGGCAGCCGAGCTGGTCGACCTGGGCATCAACCCTGATATCGCCGCCGAGGCCATCCGGCTCACGAGCGACGACGAAGTCCTCGACCTCCCGCCGACCTGCCCGAGTGGCAGCAACGCGTCCTCGTGGGCGGTGATCCCGGCCTGTGGGTCCCAGAACGGTGTCATGAGCGCTGACCAGGGCCTTTGTGCTGCCGGCCGGGCACGGCACCGGCGCTGCCCTGGCCCAGGTGGCCAGAGTCGAGAGCGGCAGGCCGTCCATGTCTGCGCGGAGCAGGACCGCCGGTCCGCCAGGCGCGCCGCGCAGCACCGCGGTCACCGAGGTGGTGGACTGGCCCGCGGCTATTTCCAGTCCCAGGCCGTCCAGCGCGTCCAGTACCGTCTGCTGGGTCCCTGGCAGCTGTAGGTCGATCTCGGGATGCCTGTGCAGCCGGCGCCGAAGCTCGACCAGGTCGGGCGCAAGCGCCCGCGCGTGTGGGTGCCGAGAACCGTGTCATGCCCTCTGACCAGCGTCGTCGCGACTCACCGGCCGCCCTCGATGACCCCCTGGGGCCCGATCACCATGATCGCTCGCTATGGCGCTTCGACTCGCGTACCTCATACTCGCCCGAGTGCTGAGTTGGCTCGTGCTGCTCGCCCGATCCGACGCAACCAAGCACGCCGAGATCCTGATTCTGCGCCATGAACTCGCCGTGCTACGCCGACACAACCCACGCCCAGTACTGACCTGGGCCGACCGCAGCCTACTTCCCACCCACCTGCGACAGCTCCGGCTCGTCTCACCTAGAACCCTGCTGCGCTGGCATTCCCGCCTCGTCGCCCGCCGCTGGACCTATCCAAGGCGACAAGGCCGTCCACCCACCCCACAGCCGATCCGGGCCCTGGTACTGCGGATGGCCCGCGAGAACCCAACCTGGGGCTACCGACGCATCCAAGGCGAGATCACCGGACTCGGCCACCAAGTCGCCGCCTCGACGGTGTGGAAGATCTTAAAGGCCGCCGGCATCGACCCCGCCCCGCAGCGGTCCGGACCGGCATCACCACCCATCCGACAAGCGCCTGGGTCACCCAGTAGGCTCGTAACTTGCTCATGGACCTCGCTCATGGACCTCGGCGACCGCTCCACGAGGTTCCGATTCTTGATCCGCGACCGTGACAGCAAGTTCACCGCAGCCTTCGACGCGGTGTTCACCGGAGCCGACATCCGCATCATCCGCACACCGGTTCGAGCACCTCGAGCAAACGCCTTCGCGGAACGCTGGATCGGCACGCTGCGACGCGAATGCCTCGACCACATTCTGATCACCGGACCACGTCACCTCACACTGGTGCTGCCGGAGTACGTCGAGCACTACAACACCCACCGCCCCCACCGATCGCTACATCAGCACCCGCCAGCAACCCGCACTCCCCCACACGCCGGTGCAACCGTCCGAGTGCTGCGACGAAACCGGCTCGCTGGCCTCGTACACGAGTACGCAGGTCGCACGACGTGACCGGGTTCTCGGCACCCACAAGGTGTAGGACTTCTCCAGTCTGGTCGCCTGACCCCAACAAGGAGTCTCTACCGAACCTGGGGCGGTTCAGTCGGGTGCGTCATTGGGACCCCCGCCGTTGACTCTCGGAGTCCGGTGGTGAACGGAACGGTGCGGTAAGCGCCTTCAGGTCGCGGGAGTGCGTGTGATCAGCAGCCAAGAGACCCACCCGGTGCCGATCACCAGACCGAAGCTGATCAGCCGGAACACGATGGTAGTGGCGATCGCGGCGTCGGCGGGAGTGCCGCAGGCGATCAGACCCAGCACCAGAGCGGCGTCGACCACGCCCAGGCCGCCGGGAATCAGCGGGATGCTCGCGGCCGCCATCCCCGCGGTATAGGCGACCAGCACCGTCGCAAGGCTCCGGATATCGGCTCCCACCGCCAAGGCCGACAACCAGAAGCACGCTGCGTCCAGCAGCCAGTTGCCCACCGCGAACCCCGCCACGATCAGCAGGTCGCGCCCGGGCAGGCGCATGGTGCAGAGTTGCTCGACGATCTCCACGACCTGCACACGGCCCCGGTCGACCCGGCGCCCCAACACCCTGTTGACCACCCTCAGCGCCCGGGTGACCGCGCCCGCGAGCAGGTTGGGGTGTCGGACGAGAGCGCGGACAATGACCGCGACGGCCCCGGCGAGGACGATGTCGATCGCAACGGCCGGCAGGCCGTGATGTCCGTGACCGATGACCTCGCCAAGGGCCCCGATGAGGACGAGCGCGGCGCTGGACAGCATCCCGCTTAGCGCGACAGTCCAGGCCGCGGCGGCAGGGGAGGCCCCGAAGCGGCGCATCTGCGCGAGGTTGAACGCGGTGGAGAACGCCGGCCCACCGGGCAGGGTCACGCTCAGCGAGTGCGACGCGTAGGCCAGCGCGAGCGCCCGGTGCAGCGGCAACCAGGTGCCCGCGGCCGCCAGCAACCGCCGCTGCATCCGGGCGAACACCCCCATCGAGGCGGCCTCGGCGAGGACGGCAAGACCGATCCAGGACCAGACCGGCGCCCGCAGATGGTGCAGCGCCGGGCCGACCGCCGGGGCCCCAACCACCAGCTCGACACCCAGCACCACGACGATCAGGGCGATGACGCCCACCCGCCGGCGCCGCCCCCGTCGCGTCCGACTCACGCCGCCACCAGGCGCCGGCAGATCCTCAACCGGGACGGGCTCGGCGTCGGCCGCGCGCACGCTCACCGCTTGGTCCGGCGGCGTCGCGACCGCCACCGATCGGTCCGCGGCGGACGGTGGCGTGGTCGTCGATAGAAGGTTGCGGCGGCGAGCAGGGCGGCCACGACGCCCGCGCCGACCAGCGACAGCGCCAGGCACAGCATCGCGGACAGGGCGGCGACCGCGATGATCGCGTCGTAGCCGCGGCGGCCCCACCGATCCGACCGATTCGACGGGTGTTTCATTGACGCGGCGAACTGGGGGTCGTCGCCCAAGATCTGCTGCTCGATCCTCTGCAGAGCCCGGCGTTCCCGCCCGGTCAACACGACGACCGCCCGAACCCGCGGCACTCGTTCCCGCCGACGAACCCGGGCACCCAGCGCTGCGCGAGGCTGCGCGCGGCGACGGTGCAGTCGAGCTGGGCCAAGATGTTCATCCATCCCGACAGCACCCGCATCACCAGCACGTACTGGGCCGGCAGGGTCAGCGCGCGCCCGGTCTGCCAGTACGCCGGGCCGCGCAGGTTGACCATTCGCTCGCCTTGGCGCGCCATCCACGCCCGGTGGAAGTGGAACCGCTCGACGCGCAGCGGGTCGCCCAGCGGGCCGATGTAGTCCAGCACGTCTCTGGCTGCGACGTCGCCGGCGACGAAACCCTCGGCGCGCAGCAGCGCCATCATCGCGTCGGGCTCGGCGTCGGCGACGTGGCGCAAGATCCGTGCGAGCACCGGCGGGATCCCGGCGGGCAGTGCCGCGACCGCGCCGTAGTCGATCATCGCGAGCCGGCCGTCGGCCAGCACCATGAAGTTGCCCGGGTGCGGGTCGGCGTGCAGCAGGCCCAGGCGCGCGGGGGAGGACAACATCGTCTCGATCACGGTGTGCGCGTGCCGGTCGCGGCGAACCTGCTCGGCGGCATCGACGGCCGGGCGCCCCGTGATCGCGCCCAGCGTCACCCCGTCCAGCCACTCCGAGACGAGCACCTTCGGCGACGACGCCACCACCGCAGGAACGACGAGCGCCTCGTCGCCGGCGAACGCCGCCGCGAAGGCGCGTTGCCGGTCGCCCTCGGCGCGGTAGTCAAGCTCCTCGAGCATCCGCTCGCGCAACTCCCGCATCACGGCCCGCGCGTCGAGCCCGGGGACGATCACGGTGAACAGCCCGGAGAACCGCTGCAGGGTGCGCAGGTCGGCGCCGAGGGCGAGGTCGGCGCCCGGGTACTGAACCTTCACAGCCACCGCACGCCCGTCAGCGCACACCGCCCGGTGCACCTGACCGAGGCTCGCGGCCGCCGCGGGGGCGTCGTCGAAGTCGCGGAAGCGCCGCCGCCACTGCCGGCCCAGCTGCTCATCGAGCACCCGGTGCACCTCGCGCCCCGGCATCGACGGCCCGGAGGACTGCAACCGGCTCAGCGCCCGATGGTAGGGCTCGGCGATCCCGGCGGGGATCATCGCGTCGTAGACGCTCAGCGCCTGCCCGACCTTCATCGCCCCGCCCTTGAGCTGCCCGAGCACACTGAACAGCTGCTCGGCATTACGCTCCGCCACCGCCGCCGCCGACACCGTCGCGTCGGCCCCGGCGAGCCGGCGACCCCAGCCCGCGGCCGCGCGCCCGGTGAACGCCAGCGGCAGCCCGGCGATCCTCGCGGACCGGGCCATCCCGCCACGCGGGATCCCGCGGTACGCCGAGTTCGTCATCGCTCTCCGCCCCCAGACGCCCGGCCCGCAGTGGACCTGATCACCATCGTGGTGCCGCTGCGGCCGTGGCGTCCGGGGGCTGCTCGCCCGGGGAACCGTGGTGCGGGCAGGACCGGCATCGGCCGGCGTGATGGATCGCGGCTCGCTCGTCCTCGACGGAAGCGGGGTCGACGACCCGCGCGAACATCACGTAGTCCGGACCGGACGTGGGCGGCGGCCGCAGGGAGGCGCGGCGGACGAACGAGAACCGTGGTCATGTCTACTAACACGCGTAGTAGTTGCGGGGCGTTCAGCCACGCCCCGTCGCCGGGCAGTATCGAGATCGCTGTACTCGCCCGGACCGCCACGCCCCTTCGGGTCGTGGGCGTCGTGCTGATCTTGGGCCTGCTGTCACCACCCGGGTCTGCACGCTGGGGTGAACGCCGATTGGCTACTACCCGTGTTAGTAGATGGTGGGCGGCGCGCCGGAGGGCCGCCCACCCCTCAGGACACGAGCGACCGGCGGCGGAGGCAACTGCAATGAAGCGCACATACATCCTCGGCGGCGTCCTCGCCGCCACAGTTTTGGCCGGCGGTGGGATCGGGCTGGACGCGGCGTTGTCGGGTGCCGGCGGCTCGAGCGGGGCGGTCTACGGCGCGCCGTCCGCCGCGGCAGCGGCGCCCACGACCGGGGTGGGCACCGCGGCGCTCGCGCCGGGAGCCGCGCTTGTCGACGGCAACGGCCGCGCCCTGTATCTGTTCGAGGCCGACACCGCCACCACCTCCACCTGCGCGGGCCCGTGTGCACAGGTGTGGCCGCCGCTGCTCGCCCACGGCTACCCGCCGACGGCTTCGGGTGCGGCACAGGCTCAACTGTTCGGTACCACCGCCCGCGGCGACGGCACCCGGCAGGTCACCTACAACGGCCACCCGCTCTACTACTTCGCCGGCGACAACGCCCCCGGCGACACCCACGGGCAGGGCCTCAACCAGTTCGGCGGCGGCTGGTACGTGCTCACCCCCGCCGGCGACAAGATCGATTCGCCATAGCTCCGGCCGTTCGCACGATTCGCCAACCCGCCGGTGCCTGCTCTCGGAGCGTGCACCGGGATCTCCGCCCAGGCGTGGCGACGCAGAACACGCAGTGGGTTCAGCGGTTCTCCCTCAATTCATCTGCGTCGCGCACCAGGGACACGTCATGAGCACTGTTCTCGTCATCGTCATCACCGGGCTCGTGCTGCTGGGTTCGGGCGTCCGTCTGGTACAGCCGTACGAACAGGGGGTCGTGCTGCGTTTCGGGCGCCTGTTGCCGCCGATCCGCCGGCCCGGATTACGGCTGATCATTCCGTCCGCCGACCGGCTGCGGAAGGTGTCCATGCAGACCGTCGTCCTGGGCATCTCCGCCCAGGGCGCCATCTCTCGGGACAACGTCACCCTGAACGTCGACGCGGCCGTCTATTACCGGGTCATCGACCCGGTGAAAGCCGTCATCAACGTCGAGAACTACCCCAGGGCCGTCTCCCAGGTCGCTCAGATCTCGCTGCGGTCGGTGATCGGCCGCGCCGATTTGGACACCCTGCTGTCCGACCGCGACCAGATCACCACCGAGCTCAAAGCCATCATCGACGCCCAGACGGAGGGGCCGTGGGGACTGCGGATCGAACGGGTCGAGGTCAAGGACGTCGCACTGCCGAAGGCATGAAGCGCTCCATTGTCCCGGCAGACCGAGCCAGAGCGGGAACGCCGCGCCGGGGTCATCACCGCCGACGGCAGAGTTCCACGCGTCGCCAAGCTCACAGGCCGCTCAGGCCCATGGGCGAGACCGCCCGGGGCCCTGCAACTGCGACTGCTGCAGACCGTTGTCGATGTCGCCGCGGAGAAGAACACCACTCTCGTGACCGACACGCTCGGGGGCGAGGGAAACGTCGGCCGAGGCAATGGGCACCCGAGAGACACGCTGGGATGCGGAGGCGAGCCGTCCACGTGCCACGTCCCCCCCGCCGCGGCATTCGGCCGCGGCATGGGTGCAGGCCCGCCCGGACGACGAGCGGAAGGCAAAGGAGACACGATGGACGGCCCGGCCACCTCGATCGGGGCCTACCGCCTCGGCGCGCTCGATCGAGCCGACCGGGCTGCCTTGCAATCGGATCTGTCCCGTCGCCGGGCCTGGCAGGGCGAACTCATGAGCCCGCGCGAGGTACCCGGGTTCGTCGGCCGGCTCTGCCTCGAGGGGACCGAAGCGCTCGACGCGGTGTGGGCGGACACCCCACCTCGACGAACGGAACCCGGCTGGAGCACAGCGGCCACCCCGTCAGCCGGGACGCCACTCTCCGCGTCCGACCAGGGCGATGGCCCGGTCGTCGTGCTGCTGCACGGCCAGCCCGGCTCGACGTTGAGCTGGGTGCGGGTGCTGCCGCTGCTCGCCGAGCGAGGATTGCGGGTGCTCGCTGTGGACCGACCCGGGTACGGCCGCACCGGTGGTCGCGCGCTCGACGTGTTCGACAACGCCGCTGCGCTGCGCGACCTGCTCGACGCCCACGACATCGGCCGGGCAGTGCTGGTAGGCCACAGCCTCGGCGCCGCCGTCGCTCTTGCCATGGCCGGGTGCTATCCCCGTCGGGTGCAAGCCCTGGTGCTGGTCGCCCCGGTCGGGGGCCCGGGCGGCCTCGATGCTCTCGACCGGGTACTCGCCGCGCCGATCGTGGGACCAGCCGCGACCTGGCTCGGTTTCCGCGGGCTCGGGGCGCTGCTCTCTTCCCGGCGCCTTGGGACCCGGCTCGTCGTCCACCGGATGGGGATCGACCCTGCTCAATTGGTCGTGGTCCTGGACCGGCTGCAACACGGCGCGGTGTGGCGCAGCTTCCTCACCGAGCAACGAGCGCTGCTGCGGTGCCGGCCGGGGCTGCTGCACCTGCTGCCGGCGATCACCACACCGGCCGCGGTCCTCGCCGGGACCCGCGACCGCCTCGTCCGGCCGTCCACGGCGGTGGCCTGTCACCGAGCGCTCGCCGGGTCCTCACTGCATTGGGCGCCCGGCGGCCACCTGATCCCAGCACACACCCCCGCCGCCGTCGCGCAGCTCGTGTTCGAAGCCGTCCGATGCCGATGACCGACCGGGTGGGGAGGGCGACGGGTGGACAGACCGGCACAGCCGCGGCGGGAGCCGTCGGTCATCCAGGACCGTCGGGGCGCGTTGTAGAGACGGTTGTAGGCGTCAATCGAACGCTCTTACGCCCGGGCGGCGGGTCCCTGACAGGCCTTGCCCCGCATCAGAAGCGCATCCGCCCTCACCCGGTGCGCGTAGATGTTGACTCGGGAATCGGCCGTGGGCCGGCTCGTCAGGTGGAGGCGGGAGGCGCGTACACCTGCACGGCGCCGTTGACCTCGCGGGTGACGAGCTGGGGCAGGGGCGGAGGTGTGATAGGCAGCTGGTGAGTGAGCGGCTCGCCGGTCACGGCGAAGACCGTTGTGTGGCAGGGGCAGTCGAGCCGTCGGGTCGTCGCGTCGAGCAGCAGGCGGCAACCCTGGTGGGTGCACGAACCGGACACCGCCCGCGCGACGCCGTCTGTGCGGTGGACGAACCCGACGATGGTGCCCAGGTCGAAGGCCCGCACCGCGCCGTCGGGCAGCTGTTCGCTGGCCGCTACCGTGCGCCAGTCTCCGGCGGTGGGGGTCAACGTGTTTGCCTCATGCCCCGTTTCCGGCCCGGCATCGCTGCGGCCGGCGGTCAGGGTGTGGTCGACAACCGCGCCCACCGCTGCCGCCGCGGCTGCGATCGCGGCGCCTTTCCCGAATTGGCGCCGGGTGCCGACGATGCGGGTGGCCCCCCAGGTGGGAGTGTCGGCAAGCTCTGTGGCCAGCCGCTGCTGCAGCTGGGTCACGAACTCCTCGCGCGGCACACCGCTTCCCGGGCGCGCGGCCCGCAACTCAATTGCGGTGCGCAGCTCGGCGACGTCGGTCTGCTCGGCGCGGAAGGGTCGGGGCCGGTTTCCGCGGAGCAGGTCCTCGATGTATCGGAGTAGCCCACGCCCGGTCACTGGTCCACCTCCTGCGCCATCTGCGCCGCCCGACGCAGGGCCCGATGCTGCAACACCTTCGCGTTGGCCACGCTGACGCCCAGCTCGGCCGCGGCCTCGCGCACCGAATAGGAATCGAGGAACCGCAGTTCGAGGATGCGGCGATACTGGTCGGGCAGCGCGCTCAGGATCACCGCAATTCGGCGCGGGGCGTTCGACGGGGCCGGTGGGTCGGCGAACACCGTCTCGGTGTGCTCGTCGACCAGCGTGGTTACCTCTCTACCCAGGGTGCGCCGCCAGTACTCGGCCAACACTGTCCGGGCGGTGGCCAGCAGATACGCCCGCACCTCCCCGACGCTGGCCGAGACCCGCAGCGGGCGTAACACCGCCACGAACACCTCCGCCGTCAAATCTTCCGCGTCGGGTCGGTTACCCACCTTCGCGAACATCAACCGGTACATCCGGTCGACGTTGTCCCGGTAGACCGCCTCCCAATCGGGGTAGACCTCGCCGGTCACCACACTTTAACTGTGGCGCACCCGCAGAAGGCCCACCAGCCTCGACGCCGGCGATGGCGCAACCGGACCCATCCGTGGGTGGCGAGCAACGCGTCTGCCGCAAGCGACCGCCCATGCCGACCCCGTGCTCCGCGGGCGGGCGCGCCAACACGCCGACAACAGACAGGCGGCCCTGGTGCTCGCGCCGCGAAGGCACACGGGCTCACTGCCCTCGCTTGCCGGGGCCGCCGGCCGAGCCACAGCGCGCCGGCGACAAGCAGCAGCAGCGATAGCTGAACCGAGACCAGCAACGGGAGCTCAACCCACGCACCGGTGAGGATCACCGCCACACCAGAGGGGGCTCCAACGTCAACCTCGGGCCGGGTGCGCATTGGCCTGGGCGCCGGCGAGCTGGTGGCGCAGTGCGGTCAACGCGTAGTGCAGCCTGGACCGTACGGTGCCCACCGGAATGCCCAGCGCCGCGGCGACGCGGTGTGCGGGGGCATCGTGGTAGTAGATCTCTATCAGCACCTGCTGGTGGGCCGGGGACAGCTGGTGTAGTGCCCGGGCAAGCAGCCCGCGGTCGAGCAGAACGTCGTAGCCGCCGTCGACCTCCCGGTCGATGAGGGTGTCGTCGAGCAGGCTGACCGGATGGGTCCGGGCGGCCCGGGCGGCGTCGATCAGGACGCGGCGCAGCACCTGCCGCAGCCAGGGCCGCAGCGGCCGGTCGTCGGCGAGCAGACGGGGCAGGTGGCGCCATGCGCGCAGGAACGTCTCCTGCACGGCATCCTCGGCGGCCGGCCGATCGTCGGTGAAGTGCTGGGCGTAGGCGAGCAGCGCCGCCGCATGCTCGCGGTAGAGGGCCCGCAGCGCATCCCCGGAACCGGAGCGTTGCCGGACCGGCGCATTGACGTGGGCGGTGGTCGCGCAGAGTTCCAGCGGACGGGCGAGAGCCGTGGTCATGTCTACTAATACGCGTAGTAGTTACAGGCAGCGCCGTGCCGCGCTTGCATTGAACGAGCCGGACCCGCAGCCCGTGCTAGTTGGCACGCGCCCGGAGGGGGCGCGCCCGGCACGAGCGACACGATTGGCAGGGAAGCCAGGTATGGGCACGAGAACCAGAACAATCGTCACCATGGGGGGCGCTGCGGCAGTGGTCGCGGCCATCGCCGTCGCGGCACTGGCAGCGACGTCCAGCAGTGCCGCGCCGGCAGCGGGCCTCGCGGATACTCCGGGATCCGGGCAGTCAGTGATCGACTGGAATCGACAGCTGATCTCGATCCTGGGCACCCCGAACGCCCAGC
>JAODNO010000077.1 GCA_025465235.1 Pseudonocardia sp. | reverse complement strand
ACCGCCCCGCGGGGGCGTGCCGTCCGGCGGCGCGGAACGTCTCCGACCGCGTTCTCCGTGCTGTTTCGCGCCGCCCGGGGCATCGGCCGCGAGTCCATCGTCGCCGAGCCTGAGAGTGTTTTGCTGGATATGCACCCGAACTGCAAGAACAAGCCAGGAGGAGGAGTCCTGTGACCGACCTGAAGTCGAGTTTCACGACAACTGACGCTGGTATCCCCGTCGAGAGTGACGAGCATTCGCTCACCGTCGGGCCGGGCGGCCCGATCTTGCTGCAGGACAGCTATCTGATCGAGCAGATGGCGCAGTTCAACCGTGAGCGGATCCCCGAGCGGCAGCCGCACGCGAAGGGCAGCGGTGCGTTCGGCCGGTTTGAGGTGACGAACGACGTCAGCGCCTACACGAAGGCGTCGCTGTTCCAGCCCGGCCAGACGACCGAGATGGTCGCCCGGTTCTCCACCGTTGCCGGCGAGCGGGGGAGCCCCGACACCTGGCGTGATCCCCGCGGTTTCGCGTTGAAGTTCTATACGGCCGATGGCAACTACGACATGGTCGGCAACAACACCCCGGTCTTCTTCGTCAAGGACCCGATGAAGTTCCAGCACTTCATCCGCTCCCAGAAACGCCGCGCCGACAGCAACCTCCGCGATCACGACATGCAGTGGGACTTCTGGACGCTCTCCCCGGAGTCCGCCCATCAGGTGACCTGGCTGATGGGCGACCGCGGGATCCCCCGCACGTGGCGGCACATGAACGGCTACACCTCGCACACCTACATGTGGATAAACGAGGCGAGCGAGGAGTTCTGGGTCAAGTACACCTTCAAGACCGACCAGGGTCCCGAGTTCTTCACCCAGCACGAGGCCGACCAGATGGCAGCGGCCGATACCGACTACCACATGCGGGACCTGTTTGAGCACATCCGGGATGGTGACTACCCGAGCTGGACGCTTTACGTGCAGATCATGCCCTTCGGCGACGCGCCGGGCTACCGCTTCAACCCGTTCGATCTCACCAAGGTGTGGCCACACGGCGACTACCCGCTGATCGAGGTCGGCCGGATGACATTGGACCGCAACCCGACCGACAACCACACCGAGATCGAGCAGCTCGCGTTCCAACCGAACAATCTCATCCCGGGTGTCGGGCCCAGTCCCGACCGGATGTTGCTGGCCCGGCTGTTCTCCTACGCCGACGCCCACCGCCACCGCCTCGGCGCGAACTACCAGCAGATCCCCGTGAACGCGCCGATTTGTCCTGTGCACTCGTACAGCAAGGACGGCGCGATGCGCATGCAGAAGGTCGCCGATCCGGTGTACGCACCGAACTCGAAGGGCGGCCCCGCGGCCGACGTCACGAGGTTCGGGACCGTGCCGAGCTGGCACGCCGATGGGGAGATCACCCGCTCCGCGTACGTCGACCACGCCGAGGACGACGACTGGGGGCAGGCCGGCACGCTCGTCCGTGAGGTGATGGATGACGCCGCCCGCGAGCGGCTGGTCGACAACGTCGTCGGACACCTGCTCAACGGCGTCACCGAGCCGGTGCTGGAACGAGCGTTCGAGTACTGGCGCAACATCGACAAAGGCATCGGCGAAAGGATCGAGGCCGGGGTGCGGGCCAAGGCGGACGAAAAGGACCCAAAGGCCGAGGAGCAGGGCAACCCAGCCCGCACCGCCATGCAGGCCAAGGCCTGACCTCGGCGCTGCCGACGCCGGCTGTCAGGATGAGCGAGGCCGCGCGTGGCCGGAGCTTGCTGTCCCGGTCCCGGATGAGGAACCGGAACCGGGCAGCACGGTCACCGAGATCCATCAGCAGGGGGTGCTCGTCGCCGTGGGAACGTTCGCGGGCGACCAACGCGTTGAGCAAGGCGCGGTCCACCCACGTCAACAGGACGTGGGGTTCCCGGCACAGCACCGCGATACCTCGTGGCACAGGACAAGGATCTCGACATCCTTCGCGGAGTCGGATCGGGCGAGCAACGCCAGCCAGCTCAGGATCTGGGCCAGCATCAGGTGCGCGATCGAACGGCCACGGCTAGCGCTCATGCCTACTGGGTCGAGGTCCGAAACCAGCGGCACCGGTCGGCAGCATGAAGCACCCTGGTCAGGGCACCTGAGGCCGTTCTAGGCCCACACCTCTCCCCGGGCCAGCGAAAGCCTGATCGAGCCCGAACCTCGCTCAGGTGCCGCTGCTACTCGTGGGGCGCTACATGGGCCTACGCGCGGCTGCGCAGGGCAGTCGGGTTCGGCGTTCCAGGGACGAGGGCCGTAGGCCTCCCAGGGCGAGAGCGAGTGCCGACGGGGCGTGCTCGGTGCGGCCTGACGGCTCGACGCGGCTACTGCGATGGCCTGGAGCACGGATGCGGCAGCGCGGCCCTTCGTATCGAACGATGGCTGACCGGCAGGTCGATGGTGTCCCCGGTCGTGAGCAGGTGAACCCTCATCCCACTGCGCCTCGGGTCCCCCGTGCCGCTGCGGTCACGTCGAGTTCGATCGTCGCTCCGAAGGGCAGCTCGCCGACCGCAAAGCAGGTCCGGGCAGGCAGTGGCTCGGAGAGGGCTTCGACGTAGACCTCGTCCATCGGCAGCCGATCGGCCAAGGACGTCAGGTAGACGACGATCTTGACGATGTCGGACCTGTCGAGCCCGACCGCCGCGAGTGCTCGGTCGAGGTTGTCGAACGCCTGCCGGGTCTCCGCCTCGATTCCGCCGGGAACGATCTCGCCATCAGCCACCCCGAGCTGGCCGGAGACGAATACGAGGCCGGCGGCCTCTCGGACAGTGCTGTACGGGTGGCGGGCGTCCGAGTAGCTGGTTGGCGCCGTATGTGGGCTCACGTGGTCACTCCTAGGATTGAGGCCGGCGTCGCACAAGGGAACCACGCCACGCGGTGATGCCGAGCTGGCGATGGCCTCGGCGACCATCGGCTCGACGGCTGGGTGCGGATACGGGTGCGCGCCTGATGGCGGCCGTTGCCGTCAGTACCTTGGCGTCGCCGATCGTCTGGGGGAGCGGCAGGTTCATCAGCGGCAGCGCGGCCGTCGTGATCCGTCCGTCGTAACCTCGCCGGGATGCAGGCCTGCGAAGTGCCGCTCATTCGTCTGGCTGCCTACTCTGGCTCCTCCGGCGGTGTGATTGGTCGCGGGGTAAGGACGGGCGGCGTCCTGCGCACTCATCGGACCAGCGCGGGCCGCTTGGGGTCGAACGACCAGCCGGGCACGAGGAACTGCATGGCTGCAGCGTCGTCCCTGGCGCCGAGCCCGAGTTCGAGATGGAGCTCATGGGCAGCGGCGAGTGCGTCGCGGTCGAGCTCGACGCCGAGACCGGGCGTGGCCGGCAGGGCGATCCGCCCGCCCGTGATCGGGAACGGGTTCCGGGTGATGGCCTGGCCGTCCTGCCAGATCCAGTGGGTGTCGATGGCGGTGATCGGGTCCGGTGCCGCCGCGCCGACGTGGGTGAGCATCGCCAGCGAGATGTCGAAGTGGTTGTTGGAGTGCGATCCCCAGGTCAGTCCGAAGTCTCGGCAGAGCTGCGCCACCCGCACCGACCCCCGCATGGTCCAGAAGTGCGGGTCGGCGAGTGGGATGTCGACGGCGTGGGCTCGCACCGCGGCCGCGAGCTGGCGCCAGTCGGTCGCGATCATGTTGGTCGCGGTCGGCAGCCCCGTGGCCCGGCGGAACTCCGCCATCGTCTCGCGCCCCGAGTAGCCGCCCTCGGGTCCGCACGGGTCCTCGGCATACGCGAGCACGTCGCCGAGGTCGCGGCACAGTGTGACGGCCTCGTGAAGTGACCAGCCGCCGTTGGGGTCGAGCGTGATCCGGGCTTCCGGGAAACGCATCGCGAGTGCCCGGACGGCGGCCACTTCCTCCTCGCCCGCGAGGACGCCGCCCTTCAGCTTGAAGTCGGCGAAGCCGTACCGCGCCTGCGCCGCCTCCGCGAGCGCGACGACGGCGTCCGGCGTGAGCGCCGGCTCGCGGCGCAGCCGCTCCCAGTCATCGCGCGGATCGGCTTCGCGGAGATACGGGAGATCGGTGGACTCGCGGTTTCCGACGAAGAACAGGTAGCCGAGCATCGGCACGCTGTCGCGCTGTTGGCCCTCGCCGAGCAGCTCTGCGACCGGCACCCCGAGGCGCTGGCCGTGAAGATCGAGCAGCGCAGACTCGAGCGCGGTAACGGCATGAATCGTGGTGCGTAGGTCGAATGTCTGAGCGCCGCGCCCACCGGAGTCGCGGTCGGCAAAGGCGGCGGCCACCTGCTGCAGCAGCGAGCCGTACCGGGCCACGGGCTGCCCGACGAGCAGCGCGCCGGCGTCCTCGATCGTGCGCCGGATCGCGTCGCCACCGGGGACCTCACCCAGGCCGGTCCGGCCCTCGCTGTCGGTGACGACGACGACGTTGCGCGTGAAGAAGGGTCCATGGGCGCCGCTGAGGTTCAGCAGCATGCTGTCCTGCCCCGCAACGGGCACCACCTCGACGGACACGACGGTCGCCACGTCAGGAGACCTTAACCCAGGCGCGCCTCTCGCATACCGAGCGCACCGCCGCGGGTGCGCTGCAGCGCAGCCTGCGGCCCGCCGAGCTACTTGTATGTTGTGCCGTATATATAAAGCGGAGCGGAGTTATGGGACCAGGTCCCAATATGCTGTCCAGGCGAGCTGTTGATCGGCACGAAGGCCCTGGCCAGCCCTCATGAAACCATTCTCGGTAGCGAAACGCCGAGGCAGTAAGAAGGCATCACGAACTGTGCCACTCGCCGGAACGGAGGGAGACGTAGCATCGGATGACCAGTCCATTTCTCGTTGCGGTCAGGCTGCACCCAGCTTTCCCGCGAGCTCCGTCGCCTCGTGGTGCGCGGCGGCGAGCTCGTTGCGGCTCCGCTCGAGCTGGTCCGCGAGGGCAGGAACGGTCTCGGCGAGGGTGAGGCTCGTGGTGATCACCGAGATGGACATCCCGAGCGCGGACCCGAGGACGAGCTGCAGCGCCGGGACGGCGTGATCCCAGCCTGCGGTGGGCGTCCCGGCGTCGTAGGAGGCGCCCCGGCTGGTGACGATGACGGCGGGTCGGCCCTTGAGTGGCTGGGTGTCGGAGTCGAAGGGCGCGGTGATGCCGGGGACGTGGATGTTGTCGATCCAGGCCTTGAGGGTGGAGGGCATCGAGTAGTTGTAGAGCGGCGCTCCGAGAAGGAGGACGTCGGCGGCCAGCAGCTCGTCGATCAGAGCCTGCTGCAGCTGCTCGGCTTCGGCTGGTGGTGTCGCGTCTGCGGGGCGTAGCCGTGTAGGCCAGTGGAGGTGGGCGTCGGCGAGATGCGGCAGGGGGTCTCGGTGCAGGTCCCGTCGGGTGATGGTGTGGTCGGGCCCGAGCGCTGTCCATGCGTTCGCGAAGGCCGCTGTGATCGACCGCGAGCGGGAGGTGCGGAGATCGGCCGACGAGTCGAGGTGGAGCAGGTTCGGCATGATCAGAACGGTACCCGTCGCCCTCGCCGTGCCTCCCGCTTCGGACGAGGGGGCAGCCCCGGAACATGAACCAAGATCGACCGCTGTGATCGACATGGAGTATTGGTTGTGGCGTGTTCGACGACGAGGAACGCGGATTGCGTGGGCTTTGGCGCGGAGGAACTCCGGCCATGTCGGCCGGGATCGCTGTGGCGGCGGGTCGATCCCGGCGACGGTGAGGATCTTCTAGATGGTCGAGGCGTCGATCTGGTAGCCGAGGCCGGCGAGTTCGCCGTGAACGCGTCGATCACCACAGGTAGGGTTCTCACTGGCCAGGTGGACTGCCAGTGCCCGCAGGTCGGCTGGGGTGGGTGGCCGACCCGGGTTGGCGGTGGCTGGTGGTTTAAGTGGCGGGCGGTGAGTCGCGACGCCTGACTGAGACCCCACAAGCTTCTACGCGCGGTCGCGGCGCTCGACGACGTTGCGGTCGACCATGACGGTGGGCGACCTGCCCACCCGCCGGTATGCGACTTCTCCAACGCGTGTAGCACTGTGACCGGTCCGAAACACAAGACCCGGGAGCCACCGCATGACTC
>JAODNO010000069.1 GCA_025465235.1 Pseudonocardia sp. | reverse complement strand
TCGTGCAGCCCGTACTGCCGGGCAAGCACATGGGCGGAGTTCTTCAGCGCGGGGAAGCCCTCGGCTCCCAGGAGCGGGACCTCCTCGGTGACCGACGGCGGCACCTTGACGTAAAGCCCGTGCACCGCGGCGTCGACGGCGTCCTTGGCCATCACGCGGTAGGTGGTGTACTTACCGCCCGCCACCACCACGAGCCCCGGCACGGCGTGCGAGACGGCGTGCTCGCGCGACAGCTTCGACGTGGACTCCGACTCGCCCGACAGCAGCGGCCGCAGCCCGGCGTACACGCCCTCGACGTCGGCGTGGCTGAGTGGCTCCACCAGCACCTTGTTGACGTGCTCGAGCAGGTAGTCGATATCGGCGGCGCTGGCGGCCGGATGGGGCAGCCCGAGGTTCCAGTCGGTGTCCGTGGTGCCGATGATCCAGTGCCGCCCCCACGGGATGACGAACAGCACGGACTTCTCGGTGCGCAGGATCAGTCCGGCATCACCCCGGATCCGGTCGCGCGGGACGACGAGGTGGATGCCCTTGCTCGCCCGGACGTGGAACTGCCCGCGCTCGCCCGCCAGGCTCTGTGTCTCGTCGGTCCACACCCCGGTGGCGTTGACCACCTGTCTGGCGAGCACCTTGATGGTGCGGCCGGACTCGAGGTCGTGCACCTCCGCGCCGGTGACCCGCTCACCCTCACGCAGCAGCGAGACCACCCGCGCCCTCGACGCCATGTGCGCGCCGTAGGCCGCGGCCGTGCGCGCGACGAACATCGTGTGCCGGGCGTCGTCGACTTGCGCGTCGTAGTACTCCAACGCCCCCACGAGCGCGTCCTTGCGCAGCGACGGGAAGACCCGGCGGGCGCCCCGCCGCGTCAGATGCCGGTGGTGCGGCACGCCCCTGCGTCCGGACAGCAGCCCCAGCGCGTCGTAGAGCGCCACGCCGGCACCGGCGTAGAGCCGCTCCCAGACGTGGTGCTGCAGCGGATAGATGAACGGCACCGGCCGCACCAGATGCGGAGCCAGCTTCTCGATGAGCAGACCCCGCTCCTGCAGCGCCTCGGCGACGAGCCGGAAGTCCAGCATCTCCAGGTAGCGCAGGCCGCCGTGGATGAGCTTGCTCGACCTGCTCGACGTACCGGAGGCGAAGTCCCGGGCCTCGACGAGCCCGACCGTGAGGCCGCGAGTGACGGCGTCGAGGGCCGCCCCGCTGCCCACGACACCGCCCCCGACGACCAGGATGTCGAGTTCGGTCGAGCCCATGGCGGCCAGGGCGGCCTCGCGGGCCTGCGGAGAGAGGGCGACCGATCTCATGGGTAATTCCTCTCATCGGTGTCGTGCCGGGCGGTTCAGCGGGCGACATCGCTGAGGTTTCGACGTCGGCGATGTCGTCCCGCTGTACAGGTGCCTACTCAGTCGACGTCTACCCAGTCCAAGGTCCTGGTTACCGCCTTCTTCCAGCGCTCGTACCCGGTCGAGCGCTGCTCGTCGCTCCATTGGGGCTGCCAGCGCTTGCCTTCGTTCCAGTTGGCCCGCAGCTCGTCGGTGTTCTTCCAGAACCCCACGGCGAGCCCCGCCGCGTACGCCGCGCCGAGCGCCGTGGTCTCCGCGACGACGGGCCGGCTCACGTCCACGCCGAGGACGTCGGCCTGGATCTGCATGCACAGCTCGTTGGCAGTGACGCCGCCGTCGACCTTGAGCACCTCCAGGTGCACGCCCGAGTCCTTCTCCATCGCCTCGGCCACGTCACGGCTCTGGTAGCAGATCGCCTCCAGCGTCGCCCGCGCGAGGTGGGCGTTCGTGTTGTACCGGGAGAGCCCGACGATCGCGCCGCGCGCGTCGGAACGCCAGTACGGCGCGAACAGCCCGGAGAATGCCGGGACGAAGTACACGCCGCCGTTGTCCTCCACCTGGCGGGCCAGCGACTCGCTCTCCGAGGCGCCGGAGATGATCCCCAGCTGGTCACGCAGCCACTGCACGGCCGACCCCGTGACGGCGATCGAGCCCTCCAGCGCGTAGACCGGACGCTCGTCGCCGAACTGATAGCAGACGGTGGTCAGTAGCCCTGCCTTCGAGCGCACGAGTTCCGCGCCCGTGTTGAGCAGCATGAAGTTGCCCGTGCCGTAAGTGTTCTTCGCCTCGCCGGGCGAGAAGCACACCTGGCCGACGGTGGCGGCCTGCTGGTCACCGAGGTCGCCGGTGAGCACGACCTCGCCGCTCAACGGCCCCCTCAGCAGGGTGGTGCCATAGCACTCCGGGCACGAGCTCGGCTTGATCTCGGGCAGCATCGACCGCGGGATGCCGAAGAAGCCGAGCAGCTCGTCGTCCCATTCGAGCGTCTCGAGGTTCATGAGCATCGTGCGGCTGGCATTCGTCGGGTCGGTGACGTGTACGCCGCCGTCCTTGCCGCCCGTGAGGTTCCACAGCAGCCAGGTGTCGGTGTTGCCGAAGATCGCGTTGCCGCTCTCCGCGGCCTCCCGGGCGCCGTCGACGTTCTCCAGGATCCACTGGATCTTTCCGCCCGAGAAATATGTGGCGGGCGGGAGACCGGCCTTCTGCCGGATGACGTCGCCCTTACCCTCGCGTTCGAGGGCGGACGCGATGCGGTCGGTGCGGGTGTCCTGCCAGACGATCGCGTTGTAGAGCGGGCGCCCGGTGCGCTTGTCCCACACGACCGTGGTCTCGCGCTGGTTGGTGAGGCCCAATGCCACGAGGTCCGACGCCGAGAGCCCGGTCTTCACGAGCGCGGTCTGCAGCACCGATGACGTGCGCTCCCAGATCTCGACGGGGTTGTGTTCCACCCAGCCGGCCTGCGGCAGGATCTGCTGGTGCTCGAGTTGGTGGCGGCCCACCTCGTTGCCCGAGTGATCGAAAATCATGAATCGGGTGCTGGTGGTGCCCTGGTCGATGGCACCGACGAACTCGGCCATGAGTTGTCTCCGCTGGTGTTGGTTGGGGCTCGGTTAGCGAGGGACGTCGCGGCCCACGGGAGTGGGCTCGGCGGCCTCATCGGCAGCGACGATGAAGCGGTTGATGGAGAACTGGAACAGGCCGCCGCCGATGAGCCCGCCGATGATCGGTGCGACAATCGGTACCCACCAATAGGGTGTGCCGTTCGGATCGGTCCAGGCCGTGGAGTACCCGGTGATGTACGACGCGAGCCGGGGACCGAAGTCACGGGCGGGGTTGATCGCGTAGCCCGCGTTCGCCCCCCAGGCCATCCCGATCCCCACAACGAGGAACCCGATGGCCACCGGGGCGAGGTTGGACAGGGGCGGGTTGTTGCGTGCATTGACCAGTGCGAAGACCACGAAGACCAGGATTGCGGTGCCGATGATCTGGTCGAAGAACGCGGTCGTGAGGCTGATCCCGGGTTCGCCGTTACCCGGGAGCGTGGAGAAGATGATCTGCGTCTTGTACGTGTGGCCGGGGTCGACCTTGTCGATCCAGTCGGCGTAGGAGAACCGGACGATGAGGGCCGCGACGAACGCCCCTGCTGTCTGGGCGACCACGTAGGGCAAGACCTTGCGCCAGGGGAACCCCTGGAACGCAGCCAGCGCGATCGTGACGGCCGGGTTGATGTGACCGCCGCTCAGCCGGCCCGAGACGTAGACGCCGAACACCACGCCGAAGCCCCAGGCCCAGGCGATGGAGTCGTGGTTCCCCAGGTTGGCTGCCACGACCTGCGCCACCACACCTGCGCCGAACAACAAGAGGATCATGGTGCCGAAGAACTCGGCTGCCAGCTCCCCGATGTACGAGTTCTTCGTCATCGAAGCCCTCCATAGATGGGATACCGCTCGGACAGGCGGTCCTCGCACGCTAGAAACGCCCGTGACCTGCGGTCAACGGCCCTGGTTCGGCATTGTCGAACCACCAATCGGACGAACATCACATGCTGCCCCCCGGGGGGCGGGGGTCTCGCACTGAGTGAAGGCGTGTAGCGCTCCGTGTCTCACCCGTTCGGTGGGTCGTACAGTCGGCTCGTGCCGGGGTTCATTCAGTCCATCGAGCGAGCGGCAGCGGTGCTGCGGCTGCTCGGGACCACGGACCGGCCGCTCGGGCTGAAGGAGATCGCAGCGGCCCTCGACCTGCCGCCTCCCACCGCTCACGGGATCGTCCGCACGCTGCGCGAGGTGGGTTTCGTCGAGCAGGACATGGAGACTTCCCGCTACCAGCTCGGACCGGGGCTGCGTGAGCTCCGCCGCGGTGGTTGGGACCACCACGACCTGCGCGCCCGTGCCATGAACTGGGCCGACTCGCTCGCCGGCAGCACGGGGCTTGCCGTGCACCTGGGTGTCGCCGTGACGCGCTCCGTCCGGCTCGTCCACCACGTGTTCAGGCCGGACGGCTCCCCACAGCGGATCCGGACGGGCGAGGAACAGCCGCTGCACGCCACCGCGCTCGGCAAGTGCCTGCTGGCGTTCGCGCCGGTGGCCACCCCGCAGGCCCGGGAGCTGGACCTGCAGCGTTGGACCGGCCGGACGTGCACCACGGTCCCGGCGCTGGAGGCCCACCTCGCGGTCGCCCGCCGCCGCGGCTGGGCGAGCGACACCGGCGAGTACGAGCCGGGGGTGGGCGGTGCGGCCGCGCCGTTGCGGGCCAGCGGTGGGATCGTCGTCGCGGCCATCGGGGTGGTCGGTCCGGTCGAGGAGCTGTTCGGTCTGGGCGGGGAGTTGCGGCCGTGGCTGCTCGAGCAGATGGTGGGCGCTGCACGGGAGATCTCGGCGGCGCTGGTGGAGGGCCAATGACACGGCTGACACGCAGCGCCACAGTTCTCGGGCACCCCCGGCACGGATCGGCACGCCGATGACGGAGCGCGTCGTCGCCGCCATCGACCAGGGCACCACGTCGACCCGCTGCCTGTTGTTCAACCGGTCGGGACGGATGCTCGCCGTGGCACAGCGGGAGCACCGCCAGCACTACCCGCGGCCCGGGCTCGTCGAGCACGACGCGGCGGAGATCTGGCGCAACGTCACGCGGGTCGTCCCGGCGGCGCTGCGCAGTGCCGGCCTCACCCCGGACAACATCGTCGGCCTCGGGATCGCGAACCAGCGCGAGACCACGCTCATCTGGAACCGGCACACGGGCGTCCCGCTGGCGCGCGCGATCACCTGGCAGGACACCCGCACGGACGGCATCGTCGCGCGCCTGGCCGAGGACGGGCACGCCCCCCTGATCAAGGAGATCTGCGGCCTGCCACCCGCCACCTACTTCGCCGGCCCACGCCTGCGCTGGCTGCTCGACCACGTCCCGGGCGCCCGTGAGGGTGCGGAGGCCGGCGAGGTCCTGTTCGGCACGATGGAGAGCTGGCTGATCTGGTGGCTCACCGGTGGCCCGGACGGCGGCAGGCACGTCAGCGACGTCACCAATGCCAGCCGCACGATGCTCATGGACGTCCGGACGCTCGAATGGTCCGACGAGCTCCTGGACGTGCTCGCGGTGCCCCGCAGGATGCTGCCCGAGATTCGTCCGAACGCGGAGGTGTACGGCACCTGCACCGCGGTACTTCCCGGCGTCCCGGTCGCGGGCGCGCTCGGCGACCAGCAGGCGGCCCTCGTCGGGCAGGCGTGCTTCTCGCCCGGCGAGATCAAGTGCACCTACGGCACCGGCGCCTTCCTGCTCATGAACACGGGGCCGCGGCTGGCCGAGTCCACCCACGGGCTGATCCCGACCGTCGGTTACCTGCTCGGCGACAAGCCCGTCTACGCGCTGGAGGGCGCGATCGCCATGACGGGGTCGCTCGTGCAGTGGTTCCGCGACTCGCTGGGGATGATCGGCACCGCCGCGCAGATCGAGACGCTCGCCAGTTCCGTCCCCGACAACGGCGGCTGCTACATCGTCCCGGCGTTCTCGGGGCTGTACTCACCGCGCTGGCACCCGGACGCGCGTGGGGTCATGGTCGGGCTGACGTCGTTCATCAACCGCGGACACCTCGCCCGCGCCGTGCTCGAGGCCACCGGGTGGCAGACCCGCGAGGTGATCGACGCAATGAATGCCGACTCCGGGGTGCCGGTCACCCGGCTCAAGGTCGACGGTGGCATGACGGCAAACCACCTGCTCATGCAGTTCGTGGCCGACGTCCTCGACGTGCCGGTGGAGCGGCCGCTGGTGTCCGAGGCCGTCTCGCTGGGGGCGGCATACGCAGCGGGGCTTGCCGTGGGGCACTGGTCCGACCTGGAGGTGCTGCGCTCGAACTGGCACCGCGCGGCCGCCTGGGAGCCCGCGATGGACGCGGCGCTGCGTCGCCGCGAGCACGAGAACTGGGGCCGAGCCGTGAGCCGCAGCTACGACTGGGTGCAGACGCCGGCGGGCGACTGAGCAGTCAGTCGCTCAGGCCGTCGGGATGCGGCGGCGGCACCGTGGACCACACCACGTGGCCGCGCAGGGCCTCGGCCAGCTTCTGGACGTCGG
>JAODNO010000057.1 GCA_025465235.1 Pseudonocardia sp. | reverse complement strand
CATGGCGACGCTGGCGCTGTGCACCCACGAGGGGCTCGTGCGGCTCAACGTATTGAAAGGCATGTTGTCGCTGGTCATCGCCACTGTCACGGTGGTTGTCCTCGCGATCGGGGCGCCGGTGGACTGGCTGGCGGTCGTGCTGATCGCGCCCGCCACCCTCGTCGGCGGATACCTCGGGGCCAAGCTTGCGCGCAGGCAGTCGGAGAGTGTCCTGCGCTGGTCGGTGGTGGCGCTCGGGGTGGCCGTGGGCACCTACCTGCTGGTCGGCACCTGACTCCGCCCGATCAGGCGGCGGGGTGGTGGCTCGTGTCGTTCACGAGCCGGACGCTCGCGCCGCCGTCGGAGTAGAAGTCCACGATGGACAGCGCAGCAAGGTCGAGGTGCAGGCGGTAGAGGATGCTGGGGCCGCCCTGCAGGGCATCGCGCAGCAGCATCTTGATCGGCGTCACGTGGCTGACCAGCACCACCGTGGCGCCGGGGAACTCCTCCACCACCGCGGCGCGCTCGGCCGCGATCCTCCTGCCCACCGCGCCGAAGCTCTCCCCGCCTGGCGGCGCAACGTGCTCCGACCCGAGCCATGCCGCGTGCAGCTCGGGGTCGCGATCGCGGGCCTCGGCGAAAGTCAGGCCCTCCCAGGCCCCGAAGTCGGTCTCCACCAGCCCGTCCCTGACGACGAGTGGCGCGCCGGTCGCCTCCGCCACGGCGCCCGCGGTCTGGCGCGCGCGGAGCAGCGGCGAGCTGAGCACCGCGACGATCCCCGGCAGGGCGGCGAGCCGGGCGGCGGCCGCCGCGGCCTGCCGGCTGCCGAGCTCGGTCAGCTCCGGATCTCCGTGTCCGGAGTAGCGCCGCTGGACCGACAGATCGGTCTGCCCGTGCCGCAGCAGCAACAACCGCGACGGAGCCCCGACCTGGCCCGTCCAGGACGCCGACGCCGGCGGCACCCCGGGGGCAGGCTCGGTCACTATGGGATCACCGAGCCGCCTGCGCGTCCATCGCGCGGTTGGCCAGTGTGTCGGCCCGGGAGTTGCGGGCGCGGGGGATCCACCCGAACCGGACCGAACCGAGCTCCCGCACGAGCCGACCGGCCTCCAGCGCCAGCGGCTTCATCGCCGGGTGCTTGACCTGCCAGCGCCCCGACATCTGCTCGACGACCAGCTTGGAGTCCATCCGTACCTCGACCTCCGTGGCGCCCAGCTCGATCGCGGCCCGCAGCCCGGCGATCAGCCCCTGGTACTCGGCGACGTTGTTGGTGGTGATCCCGAGACCCTCGGCACGCTCGGCGAGCACCTCCTCGGTGTCCGGGTCGAGCACCACCGCGCCGTAACCAGCCGGGCCAGGGTTGCCGCGCGAGCCGCCGTCGGCCTCGACGATGAGCTTCACAGACCCGACTCCTTCGTCCGGACGAGGATCACGCCGCATTCCTCGCAGTGCACCACGTCGTCGGCGGGGGCCCCGCGCAGCTCCGAGATCGCCGTGCGGTCGAGCTCCAGCCGGCACGCCTGACAGCGCCGCTGCAACAGCGGCGCCGCCCCGACGCCCCGCTGCTCGCGACGCTTGTCGTAGGCGGTGAGCAGGTCGGCCGAGAGCGTGGGGAGGGCCTCCTCGCGGGCCCGGCGCCTACCGCCCTCCGCGGCATCGATGTCGGCGATGGCCGAGTCGCGCCGCTCGGTGATCTCCAGCAGCTTCTGCTCCGCCGCTTCCAGCTCACCACGGGAGTGCTCGAGGTCGACGCCCAGAGCCTCGCGCTGCTCCATGATCTCGAGCTGCTCGTCCTCGAGGACGCCCTGGCGCCGGGCCAGCGTCTCCAGCTCGTGCTGCAGATCGGTGGCCTGCTTGGCGCCGATCCCGGCACCCCCGAGCATCTGGTTGTCGCGCTCGGTGCGCGCCCGCACCCCCTCGACGTCTCGTTCGATGCGGCGGATGTCGCGGTCCAGGTCTCCCGCGGCGGTTTCCACCTCGACCAGCTTGTCCTTGGCCGTGCGCACCGCTTTCTCGGCCTCGATCAGCTGGTCGTGCTCGCGCAGGGTGCGGCGGCGGTGCGCAAGCCGCGCCAGCTCGGCGTCGATCTCGGCGAGGTCGAGCAGCCGCCGTTGCAGGGCGGGGTCGGCTTTCACTCAGCCATCACATCCATGTCGATCACATCCGTGTCCCATGATCCTCGTCCCCGTCATTGCCGTCCCGTCGTCGGCGCCAGCGTCCAGGGATCGGTGCGGCGGCGCGAAACGCGAACCTGGACGCTACCGGCAAGCGAGGTATGTACCGCGTCCGCCGCCTGTTTGCACCACGGCCACTCCGATGCCCAGTGCGCGACGTCGACGAGCGCCGGGGTGGGGCGCCCGGCGAGCATCCCGGCCAGCAGGTGCTCCGACGCGGGGTGATGGCGCAGGTCGGCCGTGACGTAGGCGTCGACGCCCGCGCGGATCGCCGCGTCCAGCGCGGAGTCCCCGGCACCGCCGCAGACCGCGACCCGCTCGATCGCACGTGCCGGGTCGCCCGCGGCCCGCACCCCCCACACGGTGGACGGCAGCGCTGCCGCGACCCGCTCGGCGAACGCCGCGAGCGGCTCGGCCACCGGCAGGGTGCCGATGCGGCCGAGCCCGCATGCCGAGGGCAGGTCGGCGAGCTCCAGCACGTCGAACGCGGGCTCCTCGTAGGGGTGCGATCCGCGCAGCGCGGCGACGACCGCCGCCCGGCGCCCGCGCGGGAGCACCATCTCCAGTTTTGTCTCGGCCACCCGCTCCAGCTTCCCCACCTGGCCGATCGTCGGCTCGGCGCCATCGAGCGGCTTGAACTGCCCCGTGCCGGCCGTCGCGAACGAGCAGTGGCTGTAGTTGCCGATCTCCCCGGCGCCCGCCGCGGAGAGCGCGTCGTGCACCGCGGTGATGGCCGGGCCCACGGGTATGAAGGTGACGATCTTGTCCAGGGGCGATGCGGGGACACCGACCAGCGGACCGGTGACGTCCAGGCCGATCGCGGCGGCCAAGGCGTCGGAGACACCGGGGTCGGCGGCGTCGGCGTTCGTGTGCGCGGTGTACAGCGCGGTTCCCGAGCGGATCAGCCGGTGCAGCAGTGCCCCCTTCGGGGTGTCCACGCCTACGCCGTGCACGCCGCGCAGCAGCAGCGGATGGTGCGTGACGAGCAGCTGGGAGCCGCCCTCACCATCGCCGATCGCCTCGTCGACCGTCTCGGGCACCGGGTCCACCGCGAACAGCACCGACGACACCGGCTCGGTGGGGTCGCCGCAGACGAGGCCGACGGCGTCCCAGTCCGCCGCCAGCGCCGGCGGGTAGGCGGTCTCCAGCGCGGCGATGACGTCGCCGACCGTCGCGGTCACGCGACGACCTTCTCGAGCGCATCGGCCAGGGCGGCGGCGAGCCGGGCGACCTGCGGTGCCGGACGCACCGCGACCCGCACGTGGTCGGGCCCGATACCGGGGAAGGTGTCGCCGCGGCGCACAGCGATGCCGGCGTCGCGCAGAGCGGCGCGCACCCGCTCCCCGCGACCCTCGGGCAGCCGTAGCAGCAGGTAGGGGGCGCGGCCGGGCAGCACCGTGACGCCGGGGACGGCGGCGAGCACCGCGGCCTGCTCGGCGCGGGCGGCGGCCAGACGTTCGGCGGCCCGATAGGACTCGGAGACCGCCCAGGGCTCGGAGCAGGCGATGACGGCCTCCAGGGCAGGCGTCGAAACCGGCCACGGGGGTCGTGGCGCGGCGAGCCGGGCCAGCAGCCCGGGCTCCCCCAGGGCGTACCCGGCGCGCAACCCCGCCAGCGCCCAGGTCTTCGTGAGGCTGCGAAACACGAGCAAGCCGGGCACGCCGGCGGCGCCCGCGAGAGACTCCGGCTCCCCCGGTACGGCGTCGGCGAACGCCTCGTCCACCAGCAGCACCCGGCCGGGCGCCGCCAGCGCGCGGACGTCGGCCGCCGGGTGGAGCACGGCCGTCGGGTTGGTGGGGTTGCCGACGACCACGAGATCGGCTTCCGCCGGAACGGCGCCGGGATGCAGCCGGTGACCGTCGGACTCATCGGTCAGGACCCGCACCACCGGTATGCCTGCCGACCGCAGCACGGCTTCGGGCTCGGTGAAACCCGGGTGCAGCACGGCGGCGAGCTGCGGGCGCAGCGCCGGCAGCAGCGCGAACCCCTCCGCGCTGCCGGCGAGCACCAACACCTCGTCGGGTCGGCGCCCGTGCCGGGCCGCGACGGCGTCCCGGGCGCGGGCGTCGTGCGTGGCAGCCGGATAGCGGCCGAGCCCGTTCAGCGTCGCGGCGAGCCGCTCGCGCAACCACACCGGCGGCCCATCACCCTGGACGTTCACCGCGAAGTCGAGCAGGCCGGCTTCAGCTTCCACGTCGCCGTGGTGACGCAGGGCCGCCAGACCGTCTGCTTCCTTGTCGTCCGGCGCATGATCCATCACAGCAGCCTACGGTGGACGCCGGGTAGGTCGTCTTCGTCCGTACCGGCATCGCAGCGGCGATCAGGGTCGTTCACTCCTCGTCTCGCAGTTGGGCGGTGAGGAGGGTGAAGTCGAGGCGGGTCTCGAAGTGCTGCTGGTAGTGGGCCACGACGTTCTCGACCGAGTCCTCTTCGATACGCGCGACGGCTTGGAAGCCCGAGGCTGCGGCCTGGGCGAGGAACAGCGCGGTGATCTCCACGGCGCGGGGGCCGTGCTTGTCGGCGAGCTCTCGGATGACGGCGACGACGTTGTTACCAGCGCCGCGGGCTGCGTCCTCGCGCTCTTCGATGATGAGTCGGATCGCCCCCATGGCGGCGTTGACGGCAGCGTTGATACCGGGGTCTCTCACCAGCTCAGGGTCGCAGCTCGGTGGTCCGGGACAAGAAGCTTGCAGGAAGATCGACAGGAGCAACCTCTGATTCCCTGTCGCCCGACCCATGATCGATCGCAGCAGCCTACGGTGGACGCCGTGCATGTCGTCTTTGTCTGTACCGGCAACATCTGCCGCTCCCCCATCGCCGAGAAGGTGTTCGTCCAGGAGCTGGAGCGCGCTGGGCTCGCCGACACGGTGCGCGTCAGCAGCGCGGGCACCGGCGGATGGCACATCGGCTCACCCGCCGACGAGCGTGCGGCGGCGCTGCTGCGCACCGAGGGCTACCCCGACGCCCACACGGCGCGGCAGGTCGACGCCGAGCAGCTGTCGGCCGATCTGCTCGTCGCCCTCGACAACTCGCACCGCCGTGCGTTGCAGTCGATGGTTCCCGAACCCGAACGAGTGCGGCTGTTGCGCTCCTTCGACCCCGCTGCCCCACCGCGTGCCGAAGTGCCCGACCCGTACTACGGCACCGCCGACGGGTTCGCCGAGGTGCTCGCGATGATCCGGGCAGCGATGCCAGGACTCGTGGACTGGGTGCGCAGCAGGCGATGAGGGTCCTCGGCGTGACGGTCCGCGCCACCACGCCGCTCGGCGGCGGCGCCGCACGAGCGGATCTCGCCGACGGACGCATCGTCGTGGTCAAAGGCGTGAAGGCCACGGCCGAGGCCGCCGGCCTGCGCTGGCTGCGAGTGCCGGGCGGCCCGCCAGTGCCAAAAGTGCTGGACGTCGACCCGGAGCGGCTGGTCACGGAGTTCGTCCCGGCCGGTGCGCCCGATGCCGGGGCCGCGGCGGCCCTGGGCAGCCGGCTGGCCCGGATGCACGCCGCAGGCGCAGGTGCGTTCGGCGCCGCCCCGCCGGACGGGCCGGCGGCCGCGTGGATCGGGCAGGCCCCGATGCGGAACGAGCCCTCCCCGAGCTGGCCCGAGTGGTATGCGGCCGACCGGGTGCTGCCCTACCTGCGCACCGCGTCCGACGCCGGGGACCTGACGAGCGGGGAGGCGGCCATCGTCGAGGTCGTGTGCGCCCGGCTCCCCGCGCTGGCCGGTCCTCCCGAGCCCCCGGCCCGGCTGCACGGGGACCTGTGGTCGGGCAACGTCCTGTGGGCCCCCGGCGAAGCATGGTTGATCGATCCGGCCGCGCACGGTGGCCACCGTGAGACCGACCTCGCGATGCTCGCGCTGTTCGGGTGCCCGCACCTCGACGCCGTGTTGGACGCGTACGACGAGACGGCACCGCTTGCCGACGGATGGCGCGAGCGCGTTCCCCTGCATCAGCTCTTCCCGCTGCTGGTCCACGTTGTTCTGTTCGGCCGGGGTTACGCCGCGCGGGCCGTGGCGGCGGCGCGGGCCGCGCTGCGGGGCGGCTGAGCGGCACAACTCGAGGGCGGGAATCGGGCGACTCGCGGGGCGGGAACGGGCGACTCGCGGGCGGGAAACGGGCGACTCGCGGGTGGGTCAGCGCCAGTCGTCGAGGACGTAGATGTCCTCGCGGTCGTAGGCGGGCTCGTTCGGCCGGTGCATGGTGACGCCCGCGGTGTCGACGCGGAAGCCGGCGGCCAGGAGGCGGCGGTACGCGCCGTGGCGGGCGGTGTTCACGCCGAGGGTGAGCCGCCGGGCGCCTGCCCCGGCGGCGAAGCCCTGGCAGGCGTCGAGCAGCGCCTCGAACGCGTCGGCCACGTGCGGGCCGGGCCGTACTGCGGCGAACTTCACGTAGGCGATCCCGCTGCCCGCCTCCGTGCCGGGCCCCGTGTGGCAGATCGCGAACCCTCGGGGAGTGCCCTGCTCACCGATGAGCACGACGTCACCGAGGCCCTGGTCGAGCACCGCGGTGATCTCGCCGCGTACATCGAGGCCCGGCAGGATCGCGTCGGTCACGGCGGCGCAGGCCTCCACCAGCGCGGGCCGGGCAGCAGGGGCGGCGGCGGACAACCGCCACCCCAGCACGGGCTCCCCGCCCCTCACCGGCCGCGACATGATCACTGTGAGGAACCGGGGCCAGAGACCGAACTTCTGGTAGAGCCAGTGGTGCTTGGGGCTCTGAGCGAAGGTGAACAGTCCCTGGTGCGTGACCCCCCGGCCGCCCAGGATGTCCATGGCGGCCTCGACGAGCCGCCCGCCGACCCCTCCGCCCCATCGATCCGGCATCACCGACAGCGGCCCGAGGTACCCGACGCTGCCCCAGAGCGTCACCA
>JAODNO010000053.1 GCA_025465235.1 Pseudonocardia sp. | reverse complement strand
AGCCGGGCCGTGATGCGCAGGCTCGACCATTCGATGATCTTCTTGTTCATCGCGGGCACCTACACTCCGGTCGCCGCGCTGGCGATGGACCGTGCCACCGCCCGCTGGGTGCTGATCGTGGTCTGGGCGGGCGCACTCGCCGGGGTGATCTTGAAGACGGCATGGCCGTACGCCCCGGCCTGGGTCGGCGTGCCCGTGTACATCGCGCTCGGCTGGATGGCCGCCTTCGTGATCCCCGCTATGCACGCCGGCGGCGGGGTCGCCGCGATGGTGCTGCTCCTGGTCGGAGGCCTGCTCTACACCGTGGGAGCGGTGATGTACGCGAGCCGCAGGCCGAACCCGTGGCCCGCCACAATCGGATACCACGAGTTCTTCCACGCGGCCACGGTGCTCGCCGCCATCTGCCACTACATCGCGATCTGGCTCATTCTGTTCTGAGAGCGCCGTGAAGAGCTGTCACGCGACGTCGTTGCCTGTCGGGCCCTTCGTGCGCAGCTCGTCGACCTTGGCCATCGCCTCGCGCAGCTCGCTCAGCCACTCGTCGGCGTGCTGCCCCACCAGGCGCACGGCCCAGGCCAGCGCGTCGGAACGGGAGCGGGCGACGCCGGAGTCGACCAGCGTGTCCAGCACTATGCGCTCCGGCTGGCGCAGCCGTGTCATGACCGGCACCGACGCCACCGTGAACAGCTCGACGGTGTCGCCCAGCCGTGCGCCCCACGCCACCTTGCGCTGGTAGCGGTGCTCCGCCTGGCGAGCGATCTCGATGCGCTCGTCGCGCGTGGACTCGCGGAACCGGGAGATGCGTCCCGCCACCGCCGCCGCGCGGTCGGCTCGGCCTGCCTCCGTATCGGCGAACTCACCCTCCAGCGGAGGCAGCTCACCGACGATGAGGATCTCCTCGCGGTCGACCGTCACCTCCGGCGTGCCGACGAACCACCCGTCGGGCAACCGCCCCTTCAGCCACGCCGCGGCGTCCTCGGCACCGGGCAGGTCTGCCTGCTGCCACCCACCGCGCCCTGGGCCACGGCCCCCTCGGCTCCCGGGCCCGGGCCACCCGCGGTGCATCCGTCCGGTCATCTTCGCCACCTCCGCTTGCCTCGTCGATTACGAGATTACACAGCAAGCGAGTGTGCGTGCAGGATTTCGCGCGGGGTGAACCTCACAGTCACCCCGCCGCACACGAACGGGGCTACTCGCGGGCGCAATCCGGGCGACTCGCGGGCGGATTTTGGGCGACTCGCGGGTTAGGGGCGTAGGCCCAGGCTCGCGGTCAGCTCCTCCACCGTCGTCACGGGGCGGTCGCAGACGAAGCCGCGGCAGACGTAGGCCGCGGGCGCGTTGTGCACCAGCGGGCGGTCGCCCAGTAGCGGGACCCCGGGCGCGTCCGGCTCGCCGGCGACGATGACGGTGCCACCGGGCGCGATGTGGCGGGCGTGTGCGAGCAGGGCATCCCGCGCCGGGTCGCCCTCCGGGCCGACGACCGCCACCTGCAGCGGCCCCCGCACCATCGCCTCGGCCGCGGTGAGCCAGTGCCCGGCGAACCGCGGGTGCTTCTCCGCCAGCATGCCCGCGCTGCGCAGGGCCGCCTCGGCGGCGTCCCGGTACCGAGCGGGATAATCCACCAGCACCGAGGCGGTCAGCAGGGCGGACGCCATTGCCGAGCTTCCACTGGGTGTGGCGTTGTCGGTGAACTCGCGCGGCCGGTGCAGCAGCGCCTCGGCGTCGTCCGCGGTGTCGTAGAAGGTGCCCGGGCGCTCGGGATCGGCAAAGCGCTCCAGCGCGATGTCGAGCACCTCACCGGCGGCCGCGAGCCAGCGCGGCGAGCCGGTGGCCTGGTGCAGCGCGAGCAGCGCGTCGGCCAGGCAGCCGTGGTCCTCCAGCACCCCGGCGGCGTTGCCCACCACACCGTCCCGCGACGATCGGCGCAGCCGCCCGTCCACCACGTGCAACCGCAGCAGGAGATCTGCGGCCGCGGCCGCGGCGTCGACCCACTCCGGATGGCCGAGTGCCGCCCCGCCCTCCGCGAGCGCGAGGATGGCCATGCCGTTCCAGGCGGTGATCACCTTGTCGTCCCGCTCCGGCTGGGGCCGGGTGTTGCGCGACGCGAGCAACGTGGCCCGGACCCGTTCCCAGCGCTCCCGGTCGTCCGGGTCGTCGAGCAGTTGCAGCGTGGAAGATCCGTGCTCGAAGGTGCCCCTGTGCGTGACGGTCAACAGGGACTCGGCCCATGACCCGTCATCCTCACCCAGCACCTCGCGCAGCTGGGCCGGCGTCCACGCGTAGGTCAGGCCCTCGACGCCCTCGGTGTCGGCGTCGAGGGCCGAGGCGAAGCCGCCCTCGGCCGTACGCAGGTCGCGCAGCAGGAAGGCCGCGGTCTCCTCGGCGATCCGCCTGGGGAGCGCAGCGCCGGTGATCCGCGCGAGGTGGGCGTAGACCCGCAGCAGCTGCCCGTTGTCGTACAGCATCTTCTCGAAGTGCGGCACGATCCACTGCGCGTCGACGCTGTAGCGGGCGAAGCCACCGGCCAGCTGGTCGTACATCCCGCCGCGCGCCATCCGCTCACAGGTGAGCGCGGCCAGACGCAGCGCGTCGCCCGAACCGGTGCGCTCGTGGTGGCGCAGCAGGAACTCCAGCGCCATCGACGGCGGAAACTTCGGCGCCCCGCCGAACCCGCCGGTCCGCGGGTCGAACAGCTCGCCAAGAGTTGCGGCGGCCCGGTCCAGCGAGTCCGGGTCGACGGCACCCGGCGGCAACGTCGCGGCCGCGTTGTCGGCCAGCCGGGCTGCGATCTCCCCCGCCGAGCGGCGGACGCGCTCGCCGTCCTCGCGCCACGCCTTCGTGACGGCGCCGAGGAGCTGGCGGAACCCGGGCATGCCGGAGCGGGGGGTGGGCGGGTAGTAGGTACCGCAGTGGAACGGTTCCCCGGACGGGGTGAGGAAGCAGGTCATGGGCCAGCCACCCTGGCCGGTCAGGGCCTGGGTGGCCGCCATGTAGACGGCGTCGATATCCGGGCGTTCCTCGCGATCGACCTTGACGGCGACGAATTCGGCGTTGACCTGCTTCGCGGTGTCCTCGTCCTCGAACGACTCGTGGGCCATCACGTGGCACCAGTGGCAGGCCGCGTAGCCCACCGACAGCAGCACCGGCACATCACGGTGGGCCGCCTCGACGAACGCCTCGTCCGACCACTCCCACCAGTCGACAGGGTTGTCCGCGTGTTGGAGCAGGTACGGGCTGGTTGCAGCGGAAAGCCGGTTCGGCATGCCGCCCACCCTGTCAGGCCGGGCCGCTCCCGGCATCCCCGGAGCCGCGCTCGCCATCCCCACGCCCCTGCTCGGCGTCGGCGCTGCCGACTGGCTTCCCCTCCGTGGGGTCGAAGCTCGGCGGCAGGCGCCGGATGCGCTTGGTCATCGACCTGATCAGCAGCGCTGTGATGATCGCCAGCAGCACGATGACGACGAGCGCGACGGGCGATGCCTCGCCGAACTCTTCGCCCTTCCCGGGCGGCGGCGCCGGATCCTGCACCGGCACGGCCAAAACGATTGGCCCAGCGGCCGTGACGTCATGATCGATCAGCAGTGGCTCGATCAGGAGCGGCTCGGCCTGGAACGGACTCACGCGGCGAACGGTACGCGCCGGTCAGACCGCGGGGCGCACCGCCACCCTGGCGGCGTCGATGCCGGCGAACAGGTCGTCCTCCGGAACGCGCGAGTCGACGAAGCTGCGCACGAGCTCGTACTCCTCGAACGGCCACACCTCGCGCTGGATGTCGAGCGGGACGAGAAACCAGCGGCTGGTGGGGTCGATCTGAGTGGCGTGGGCGATCAGCGCCTTGTCCCGCACGTCGAACCAGTCGGCGCACTGGACCCGGGTGGTGACACGTTCGCCGGGGTCGCGCCGGTCGGCAGGCCAGTTCGCCAGCCATTCGGCGTAGGGCGACTCGAGCCCACGGCCGAGGAGGGACTCGTGGAAGGCCTCGAGCCGGGCCTTGGAGAACCCGTGGGAGTAGTACAGCTTCAGCGGCTGCCAGGGAGCACCGGTGCCGGGGTACCGGTCAGCGTCGCCTGCGGCGTCGAACGCGGCCACGGAGATCTCGTGGCAGCGGATGTGATCCGGGTGCGGGTAGCCGCCGTTCTCGTCGTAGGTGACCACAACGTGCGGGCGGAACTCGCGCATCAGGGCCACGAGCGGCCTCGTGACGACGTCGAGATCCTGCACCGCGAAGCAGCCCTCGGGCAGCGGCGGCTTGGGATCACCCTCGGGGAGCCCGGAGTCGACGAAGCCGAGCCAGCGGTGCTGCACGCCGAGGATCTCGGCGGCCAGGGCCATCTCGGCACGTCGGATCGCGGGCAGGTCGGCGAGCACCTCGGGCCGCTCCATCGCGGGGTTGAGGATGCTCCCGGCCTCACCGCCGGTGCACGTGACGACCATGACCTCGTGGCCCTCGGCGACGTAGCGCGCCGACGTGGCGGCACCCTTGCTGGACTCGTCGTCGGGGTGCGCGTGCACGGTCATCAGCCGCAGCGGTTCGGCACTGTGCGGAGCAAAAGTGGCCATGGGTCGGCGCGGTCCTTCCGGATGAGCAGGTTCAGTGCGGCAGGTCGTGCCGGGAACGATCGTTGCAGAGCATCCCGACAACCTGCCCGTCGACCGTGGAACGCCCCAGACGTGCCTGTGCTTCCCCCTCCGGTTGGTGACGCTCCGCCACCCCACGAGTACGCTCGGACCGCTGCCACTCGCTCGATGCTCCCCCAATTCCGCGGCGCGCGGGGGGCGGCCATGTGTGGCTACTGTGAGCGGTCACTGAGCCGCTCGAACGGCACAACCGGCGTGTCTCGCGTTGTCAGCACACGGCCACTGACCTGCACTGATGATGTTCCCGGGAACTTTCTGCTCACCCCGACCGTTCGTCGAATGGCTGCGACGAGCGGCTGGCACCGTGTTACCGTGAGCGGCACACGGCCCGCAGGCGGGTCGTGTTTTTCCTTACTCGGGGCTATGCCGCCCCCGAGACCGGGGCCGTGAAGGCGGCGGTTCCTGTCCGCGGGCGAACGGTCCGTGGCTGCATGGACCTGGACAGGCTGGAGGAGTGATGACCGTGACGGACACCCAGGTGACCTGGCTGACCCAGGATGCCTACGACCGGCTCAAGCAGGAACTCGACGAGCTGATCGCCAACCGCCCCGTCATCGCTGCCGAGATCAACGCCCGCCGCGAGGAGGGCGACCTCAAGGAGAACGGCGGCTACCACGCCGCGCGCGAGGAGCAGGGCCAGCAGGAGGCGCGCATCCGCCAGCTCCAGGAGCTCCTGCGCACCGCGCACGTGGGCACGCCGCCCACGTCGTCGGACGTCGCCGCCCCCGGCATGGTGCTGAAGATCCGGTACGACGACGAGGACTCCGAGACCGTGCTGCTGGGCTCCCGCGAAGAGGGCAGCCACGGCGACCTGCAGGTGATCTCGCCGAATTCGCCCCTCGGAGCCGCGCTGCTCGGCGCCCGCGTCGGGGAGACGCGGGAGTACCAGCTGCCCGACGGCGGCAGCATGAAGGTCTCGCTGATCTCGGTGGAGCCGTTCCGGGGCTGACCGACCCGCAGCGCCACCCCCGTAGCGCCACCTGGCAGTGCCGTTCAGCGCGCGCCGGCCACCTCGGACACCGCGTGGCCGGCGACGCGCAGCGCGTCGACGAGCTCGGCGCAGTGCTCGGGCCCGCGGGTCTCGAGCGCTAGCGCCACCTCGACGTCTCCGAGCGGGAGCGTGTCGGAGATCCGGGAGTGCTCGACGTCGAGCACGTTGGCGCCGAGGGAGCCGACGAGTGCGAGCAGCTCGGCCAGAGCACCGGGCCGGTCCCCCACGCGCACCCGTAGCGACAGGTAACGGGCCGCCGAGGCCATGCCGTGCTGGATCACGTGCAGCAGCACGAGGGGATCCACATTGCCCCCCGAGAGCACCGCCACGGCCGGGGTGGCGAACCGGCGCGGGTGCTGCAGAAGGGCGGCCACTGCCGCCGCACCCGCCGGCTCCACCAGCAGCTTCGCGCGCTCCAAGCAATGCAGCAGGGCTCGGGACAACGCGTCCTCGTCGACCGTCAGGATCTCGTCGACCAACGCGGCCACCTGCGGGAACGTGACGTCTCCCGGCCGTCCGACGGCGATGCCGTCCGCGATCGTGCGCATCGACTCGAGAGCCACGGGGCGACCGGCAGCCAGCGATGCAGGCCAGGCAGCGGCGCCTTCGGCCTGCACCCCGACCACCGCTACGTCCGGGCGCTGCGCCTTCACCGCGGCGGCGATGCCGCCGATCAGGCCGCCGCCTCCCGTGCAGACGAGGACGGTGCGCACGTCCGGGACCTGCTCGAGCAGCTCCAGCCCGACCGTGCCCTGCCCCGCGATGACATCCGGATGGTCGAACGGATGCACCAGCACCGCTCCGGTCCGCTCGGCGAACTCCGTGGCCGCGGCGATGCTGCCCTCGATCGTCTCGCCGACGAGATGCACGTGCGCGCCGTAGCCGCGCGTGGCGCCGACCTTCGGAATCGCCGCCCGCTCCGGCATGAAGACGGTGGCCTCGATACCGAGCATCTGGGCGGCCAGCGCCACACCCTGCGCGTGGTTGCCCGCGCTCGCGGCCACCACCCCGCGGGCGCGCTGCTCCTCGTCGAGGCGGGCCAGACGGGTGTAGGCACCCCGGATCTTGAACGACCCCGTGCGCTGCAGGTTCTCGCACTTCAGCCACACCGGGCCGCCGCACAGCTCGGACAGCGCACGGGATCCGGCCACGGGAGTGGGCGAGATGACCCCTTGCAGCAGGTCGCGAGCGCTGCGGACGTCCGCGAGCCCGACGGGCGGCGTGGCTACGGGTCCGGCGGCGTCCATGAGGTCATCCTCGCACCGTCGGAGCAGCGGTCGGCGCGCCCCGGTAGCCTGGTGCCAGGGGTGGCGCTCCGACGGATGCGCTGGCGGGGAGGTCGGATGACTCGACTGCGGGCCATGGCGCCGCTGCTCGTCGCCGCGGTGCTCGCCGCGGTGGCGGTGGCCACCGTCGAGGGTGCCGGTTGCGACGACCCGGGCCGCTACGAGCTGGGGGTCAACGGCTACGAGCTGGTGGGGGGCTGCATCGCCCCGGGTGACCTCATGGTGCCCGAGCCCGTACAGCAGCCGCCTGCACCGACCAACCCGGGCACCCCGGCCAAGAGCTGAGGCCGGACCCCCTCGGGTCAGCGGGTTGCCGCGTCCAGCGCCTGCCGGAGGTCCTCGACCAGGTCCTCGACGTCCTCGATGCCCACCGAGAGGCGCACCAGGTTGTCCGGCACCTCGAGCACCGAACCGGCCACCGAGGCGTGCGTCATGGCCCCGGGGTGCTCGATCAGCGACTCGACGCCACCGAGCGACTCGGCGAGCGTGAAGATCTTGGTGCCGGCGCAGACCCTCATGGCCGCGTCGCGGCCACCCGCCACGGTGAACGACACCATCCCACCGAACCGGCGCATCTGCTTTGCCGCCACCTCGTGGCCGGGGTGGTCGGGCAGGCCCGGGTAGCGCACGGTCTCGACGCCGCGGTGGCCGGTGAGCAACTCCGCGACGCGCTCGGCGTTGTCGCTGTGGCGCTCCATCCGCACCGCGAGCGTCTTGACCCCCCGCAACGTGAGCCAGGCGTCGAACGGGCCGGGTACGGACCCGACGGAGTTCTGGGTGAACCGGAGCCGCTCGGCCAGCTCGTCGTCGCCGGTCACGAGCGCCCCGCCCACCACGTCGGAGTGGCCGCCGACGTACTTGGTGGTGGAGTGCAGCACGACGTCCGCACCGAGGCCGAGCGGGGTCTGCAGGTAGGGCGATGCGAACGTGTTGTCGACGACGAGCCGCGCGGACGCGGTTCGTGCGACGTCGGCCAGCGCGGCGATGTCGGCGATCCCGAGCAGCGGGTTGGTGGGAGTCTCGCACCAGACGACGCGGGTGGTGGGCCGCAGGGCGGCGCGCAGCGCGTCGACGTCGGCGAGGTCGACCGGGGTGTATTCGACCCCCCACGGCTGCAGCACCTTGTCGACCAACCGGAACGTGCCCCCGTACGCATCGTGCGGGATGACGATGTGGTCACCGGGACGCAGCAGCACCCGCAGCAGGACGTCCGACGCGCCCATTCCGGATCCGAACGCGAGCGCGTGCCGCCCGCCCTCGAGTGCGGCGAGGCACTCCTGCAGCGCGGTACGGGTGGGGTTGGCGCTGCGCGAGTACTCGTAGCCGCCGCGGAGCCCGCCCACCCCGTCCTGCGCAAAGGTGGACGACTGATGGATCGGGGTGATCACCGCACCGGTGGTGGGGTCCGGCTCCTGGCCGGCGTGGATCGCGTTGGTCGAGAAGCCGCGCATGACGCAACGCTACGCGGAGCGCCTCCGGCGCCCGTGCGCGGATACGAGTGTCGGAGCACTCGTATCCGCGCACAACCCTCGCGGCTCCGTCAGCTGCCCAGGAACGCCAGCACATCGGACCGGGTCACGACACCCGCCGGCTTGCCGTCCACGAGCACCAGCGCGGCATCGGCCGTGGCGAACGCGGTCATCGCGGTCTCCAGCGCCTCGCCCGCCCCGATGGTCGGCAGCGGAGCCGACATGTGCCTCTCCAGCCGGTCCGACAGCGTCGCCCGCCCGGTGAACAGCGCGTCGAGCAGGTCGCGCTCGACCACCGCGCCGGCCACCTCCGCCGCCATCACCGGCGGCTCCGCCCGGACGACCGGCATCTGCGACACGTGGAACTCGCGGAGGTAGCTGACGGCATCGGCCACGGTCTCGTTGGGGTGGACGTGCACGAGGTCGGGGATCGAGCCGTCCTTGCGACGCAGCACGTCGCCCACCGTGGCGCCCTGGGCAGGCGGCAGGAACCCGTAGGTGGCCATCCAGGAGTCGTCGAAGACCTTGCCGAGGTAGCCGCGCCCGCCGTCCGGCAGCAGGACGACCACCACGGCCCGCTCGGCCTCCTCGGCCGACAGCTCGCGCGCCACCCGCAGCGCGGCCTCCGCGGCCATCCCGCAGGAGCCGCCGACCAGCAGCGCCTCCTCGCGTGCCAGCCGGCGCGTCATGTGGAACGAGTCGGCGTCTGAGACCGCCACGATCCGGTCGCAGATGTTCTTGTCGTACGTCGTCGGCCAGAAGTCCTCGCCGACGCCCTCCACCAGGTAGGGCCGGCCGCCGCCACCGCTGTACACCGATCCCTCGGGGTCGGCGCCGATCACCTGCACGCGGCCGCCGGAGACCTCCTTCAGGTAGCGCCCCGTGCCGCTGATGGTGCCGCCGGTGCCGATGCCGGCCACGAAATGCGTGATCCGGCCGTCGGTCTGCTCCCAGATCTCCGGACCCGTGCCGAGGTAATGCGACTCCGGGTTGTTCACGTTGGCGTACTGGTTGGGTTTCCAGGCGCCCTCGATCTCGCTGACCAGGCGGTCGGAGACCCGGTAGTAGGAGTCCGGATGATCCGGCTCGACGGCGGTGGGGCACACCACGACCTGGGCGCCGTACGCGCGCAGCACGTTGCGCTTGTCCTCGCTCACTTTGTCCGGGCACACGAACACGCAGCTGTAGCCCTTGCGTTGGGCGATCATGGCGAGGCCGACCCCGGTGTTGCCGGACGTCGGCTCGACGATCGTGCCGCCAGGGCGCAGCTCACCCGACGCCTCCGCCGCCTCGACCATCCGCAGCGCGATGCGGTCCTTCACGCTGCCACCGGGGTTGAAGTACTCCACCTTGGCGAGTACGGGCGCGGCGATTCCCTCCGCGACGGCACCGAGCCGGACGAGAGGGGTGTTCCCGACCAGGTCAGCGACGTGCTCGACATAGCGCATGCCTCCATGGTCGCACCCGGCAGCGGTCGGACGGGGCGGCGGATCCCCGGCGGCGCCACAGGTCGAGCACCCACATGGCGCGCCGCGGCCGCGGGTCCACGCGTCACCGCCGGTCCTTGTGCTTTCAACGATCAGGCCGAACGGAGCGCGAAACGTGGCGAACGGACTAGTCTCCTCAGCACGGACAAAACCTCACCCGACCGAGCGTGCATCGGCCGGGCGATCTAACGACCGCCAAGACCGGCGGGCCGGGACCCACCGCGGTCCCGCGTTCCCGGGCACGACCGAGCAGTGGAGGCGCAACTGTGCCATCGGTCGGCGATGACATGTCGGAGGTCGAGGACTCCGACAGGGCCGAGGCTGTGCGCCTGGCCCGTCGCGACGCCGAGCTGGACAGCCTCGCATCACGCGCAGCGTCCGGACACCGTCCGTCGCTGGACCAGTTGCTGCACTACGTCCGGCCGTTGGTCGTGCGGTACTGCCGGGCGCGGATCGGGAGCGGGACGATCGGCCTGGCGACACCGGAGGACGTGGCGCAGGACGTGCTGTTCGCGCTGTACAAGGCCCTCGGACGCTGGCGGCCCGACGAGACGCGGGTGATGGCGTTCGTGTACGGCATCGCGAGCAACAAGGTCGTGGACGCGTACCGCGCGGCAGGGCGCAACCGGTCCGTTCCCACCGACACCATGCCCGACACGGCCGACACCGGTGCGGGCCCCGAGGCGATAGCCGTGCTCGGCACCCAGATCGGCGAGCTGCGTCGGCTCCTGGAGCAGCTCCCGGAGCACCACCGCGAGGTGCTCGTGCTGCGGATCGCGCTGGGGCTGAGCGCCGAGGAAACCGCCCGGACCGTCGACTCCACGGCAGGCGCCGTCCGGGTGACCCAGCACCGGGCACTGACGAAGCTGCGCCAGCTCGCCGCGAACCGCGGCTGACCGGCAGGTTTCCTCGACGCTAGCGGTACGCGCGCACGACCTCGGCCAGCCTGCGGTCGAGGTAGGCCCGTTCCGGTTCGTTGCCCACCAACTCCAGCGCCCGCCGGTCGGCCGCCGCTCGTCGGGGACGTCGTCGCTCTCCTCCAGGGTCACGGCCGGCTCGTCCCGCGCTGCCTCGGCCTGCATCAGGGCCAGCCGGGCCGCGTAGGCCTTGTCGCGGACCGGCCAGTGCTCCAGCGCCGCGGCGACGGCCTCCGAGGCAACTCCTCGGCCAGGTCGAGATCGCCGAACTGGCGCACGAGCGTGGCGAGCAGCCGGCCCCGTTCCTCCCTGAACACCGCTTCGACGGAGCCGGCTGCTCCTGTGGTCACGGCGCCTCGAACTCCATCACCGGGCGCACCTCGACCTTGCCGCCCCGATGCGAGCCGGGACAGCGCGCGGCCCACTCCAGTGCGGCGTCGAGGTCGGGCGCGTCGACGAGGTAGTAGCCGCCGAGGATCTCGCGGGTCTCGGCGAACGGCCCGTCGGTGACGGCCCGCTCGCCGTTGTCGCGGACCTGGACCGTCGTGGCGGTCTCGATGCCCTGCAACGCGTCGCTCGCGATCCGCACCCCGGCGTCGGCCACCGCCTTCTCGTAGGCCCAGTACTCGTCCATCTCCTGCTGGATGGCCTGCTCGGTCGGGGGTTCGGCCGGCTGGGCGCCGTAGATCAGCAGCATGTACTTCATCGCGTGCTCCTTGTCGTCACGGTGGCCGGGGTGCCACACAGCATGACGACGAACGGGCGCGGGCCGTATCGACAGGCTCTGGTCCGCTCGTTTCACGGCGGCTTCGAGCGGGCTCACAGCGCGTCCTACGCGCGTTCGACGCGCCGCAGTCCACGCGCGCCCGTCCATATGTCGATCACCAGCGCATCGCCGGCCTCGTTGAGCCCCGTGACCACGACCTCGTCGAGCTCGGTGCGGAACAGCTCGCCGGGGATCTCGCCGTCGAGCTCGCTCGCGTACACCGCACGTCCCGCCACCTTCGCGTCCCCCGTCCAGCTCGCCTCGTTCCCCGGCGTCGGATCGACCGACGGGCTGTGCAGCGCGAACCGCGGGTCCCGGCGCAGGTCCGCCCCCTTGCGTGCGCCCGGCATCGACCCGAACGTCAGCTCGCCGTCGGCAAACTGCGCCTCGATGCCCGAGATGCGCGGCGACCCGTCGGACCGCAGCGTGGCGATCGTCTTGTGCTTGTGTGCGTCGAAGATCTTTCGGACCCGGGCGGCGAACTCGGGCTCGGCGTTCTCGATGTCGTTCCACGTGGCCATGCCGCCAGGATGGCGCGAGAACCTGACAAGTCACGTCATGTTCTGGACGGGTCAGATCACGTCCGCGTAGGGCCTTGATGTGGTTACCCGCAGGTACCCTCCGGCTGAAGCCACTCCAGCGCGAGGAGAGAAGACGATGCCCGAAGCCGTGATCGTCGCGGCGGCCCGATCCCCGATCGGCCGCGCGTTCAAAGGCTCGCTGACCAGCATCCGACCTGACGACCTGACCGCGCAGCTCGTTCGCGCGGCGCTCGACCAGGTACCGCAGCTCGACCCGTCCGACATCGACGACCTCATGCTCGGGTGCGGCCTGCCGGGTGGCGAGCAGGGCTTCAACATGGCCCGGATCGTCGCGGTGCTGCTGGGCTACGACGCCCTGCCGGGCACGACGGTCACGCGCTACTGCTCGTCGTCACTGCAGACCACGCGCATGGCCATGCACGCGATCAGGGCCGGCGAGGGCGACGTTTTCATCTCCGCCGGGGTGGAGACGGTGTCGCGGTTCGCCAAGGGCAACTCCGACTCACTGCCCGACACCCGCAACCCGATCTTCAGCGACGCCGGGGACCGCACGCAGCACATCGCCGAGAACGGTGCCGACTCCTGGAACGACCCGCGCGAGGACGAGCACCTGCCGGACGTCTACATCGCGATGGGTCAGACCGCGGAGAATCTCGCGCTGGCCAAGGGCGTCACGCGCGAGGACATGGACCACTTCGGCGTCCGCTCGCAGAATCTCGCCGAGAAGTCGATCGCCAACGGGTTCTTCGCCCGTGAGATCGCCCCGGTCACGCTGCCCGACGGCACTGTCGTGTCGCTGGACGACGGGCCGCGCGCCGGCGTCACGTACGAGGCGGTCAGCCAGCTCAAGCCGGTGTTCCGGCCCGACGGCCGGGTCACCGCGGGCAACTGCTGCCCGCTCAACGACGGCGCAGCGGCGCTGGTGATCATGTCCGACACGAAGGCGGCTGAGTTGGGCGTCACGCCGCTGGCCCGGATCGTCTCCACCGGCGTCTCGGGGCTGTCGCCGGAGATCATGGGCCTCGGGCCGGTCGAGGCGTCGAAGCAGGCGCTGGCCCGCGCCGGCATGACGATCGACGACGTCGACCTCGTCGAGATCAACGAGGCGTTCGCGGCGCAGGTCCTCCCGTCGGCCTGGGAGCTGGGCATCCCCGAGGACAAGCTGAACGTCAACGGCGGCGCGATCGCGCTGGGCCACCCGTTCGGGATGACGGGTGCTCGCATCGCCACCACGTTGATGAACGGGCTGCGCACTCACGACAAGCAGATCGGGCTCGAGACGATGTGCGTCGGCGGCGGGCAGGGCATGGCGATGGTGTTCGAGCGGCTGAGCTGAACTTCCGCTGGAACGACGACGGCCCGGCCCCGAGGGGGCCGGGCCGTCGTCACGACCGCGTCGGGGCGTGACCAGGTCACTCCTGGCGCAGGTAGCTCAGCAGGCGCAGGATCTCGATGTACAGCCAGACCAGCGTGGTCATCAGGCCGAACGCGATGTACCAGGAGAACTTCGCCGGGGCACCATCACGGACGGCGCGGTCGGCCATGTCGAAGTCGAGCAGCAGGCTGAACGCGGCGACGCCGATGCAGACGATGCTGAAGAGGTATCCCAGCATCGTGGGCTCGCGCACCCCGAGGCCGCCGGGGATGAAGAAGCTGAAGATCAGGTTGAAGACCGCCAGCACCGTGACGCCGATCAGGGCGCCCATCAGCCACTTCGTGAACTTCGGCGTGACGCGCACAGCACCTGTCTTGTAGACCACGAGCATGCCGACGAACACGCCGGCGGTGCCGATCACGGCTTGCAGACCGATGCCCTGGAACTGTGTGCCGGACAGCTCCAGCGCCCCGGTGATGCCACCGAGCGCCACACCCATTGCGGCCGAGTAGATGAGCACCAGAGCCGGGTTGGTGCTCTGCCTGAAGATCACGATCAGCGACACGACGAGGCCGACGATGAACGCCGGCAGCACGAGCGCGTACAGACCGCTGGCCGCGGTGAGCACGCCCGCCACGAGGGCGACACCGGCGGTGAGGGCGGTCTTCGTGACGACGTCGTCCATGGTGAGCGGGCGCTCACCGGCCCCGGCGCGCCCGTAGCCGACCTGCGCGGCCTGGGCGTCGGCGTAGGCAGCGGCGCCACCCCCCGCGCCACCCCGGCGGTCGAACGTGGCGTAACCGCCGCCCTGCCCGGTGGGCAGGTTGCGGAACGCCGGGTTGCTACTGGTACGCACCTGTTCCTCCTCGGAAGCGTCTTGGGCATCCGTGCTGTTCAACGCCGAAACGGGCTTCAGCGTTCCCAGTTCGTAAAGACGACTTTACTGTGTACCCATCACGCTGCGGCAGTATCGTCCTGCGGCGGGTCGAGAGAAATGCCGGCGTCCTCCAATGCCGCCTCGGTGAGCAGCCGCGCGAACGCGCGGTCCTCGGTGCCCACGGCGCAGGCGAGCGGAGCGTCGACGCCCACAAGTCCGCACGTCTGCAGGAGAGTGTCGTCGTATGCGGCGAGCACCGCGACCCGGCGCACCTGGGTGGGTTGAGAGCGGGCGCGGACCTCGCGGCGCAACCGCCGCAGGTTCGCCACCACGCATTCGAGGGTGGGCCCAGGCGGTGTCCGGCGGCTGCGACGCCGCTCGCCCACCCGCGTGACCACAGCAGGCAACAGCCGCGATGCCACCCAGAACAGCATCGTGGGCATCACCGCAAGGAGTAGGTACAGCAACAGGCCCAACAGGACCGGACGGTCGCCCGTCACACGAAGGAGCGTACCTGGCCGAACCAACCCCCGCGGCCCGCTACGCAGCACGGCCGGACCTCACCCGGACGGGTGAAATGCCGTTTCTCCGACTGTTGACGTTTCTGATCACCTTCGTCCTCGTTTGGTAGCAAGAAGAGTGATCTTCGCGACCTGAGCCACCGGCCCACCCGCGGCCGCCCCAGTCCCACCACGGCGCGGCGTGTCCGTGTCCCCCGGCTCAGGCGCCCGATCTCGACCCCCGAGGAGGGGCACGTTGTCGTGCCCTCAGGAGGAGCCCGGATGGCCAACCCCGCTACCGATCGGCCGACGCGCGGCCGCCATCACACCGTCCAACCCAGGCTCCGCGATCGCATCGTCGACCGGCGAAAGTTCCTGATCTACCTGGGGGCGGGCTCGACCCTGACGGTTGCCACGAAGCTCGGCCTCGACGTTCTCGCCCCCGGCTCGGCGTCCGCCGTGCCGACGCCGAGCCTGCCCCAGCCGGCCGACCTCCGTGACCTCGGCGACATCCTGATCCTCTCCGGTAAGCCGACCGAGGCACTGCTGTTCACGGTGGAGGTCACCGAGGACGGGCGGGTCCGGGCCGAGCTGCCCCGCATGGAGGTGGGCCAGGGCCTCACCACGGCGGTCGCGATGCTCGTCGCGGAGGAGCTCGACCTCCAGCTCGACCAGGTCGACATGCCACTGGCGCCGGCCCGGCCGGAGCTGTTGATGAACCAGCTCACCGGCGGGTCGAACTCGATCCGGTCGGTCTACGGCCCGGTGCGGGCGGCTGCAGCGGCGGCGCGCACGCGGCTGTGTGAGGCCGCCGCCAACCGGTGGGGCGTTGCGGTCGACGGGCTGCGCACCGAGGCCGGCCGGGTCGTCGGCGCCGACGGGCGCACGGCTGGTTACGGCGAGCTCACCCGTCTCGCCGCGACGTTGCCGATCGGCGAGCTGGTGACGAAGCCGAAGTCGCCATCGGAGTTCAAGCTCGTCGGCACGCCGCAGCAGCGGGTCGACGCCCGCGCCATGGTCACCGGCGCCTTCAAGTACACGCTCGACCTGGACATCAAGGGCGCCACACCGGCCATGGTCCGCCGCCCTCCGACGATCAACGGCACTGTCGAGGCGGTGAACAACGAGGACGAGGTGCGGGCGATGCCCGGCGTCCTCGACATCGCGGTCATCGACACCGGCGTCGCCGTCGTCGCCGAGACGTTCGGGCAGGCCCTCGACGCCAAGGACGCGCTCGACGTCACCTGGGGCGCCGGCACCGTCGACGACGTCTCCGACGAGGACATCTTCAAGAAGTTGCGGCAGGCGACCGTGCCGCTGGTCCCCCCGGTCTCCCTGCCGAACCAGCTGGACTTCGAGTTCGACTGGGCGCCCATCAACCACGCACCGATGGAGACCAACTCCGCGGTCGCGGACGTCAGGAACGGCCGCGCCGAGATCTGGGGCGGCATGAAGTCGCCGATCGTCGCGCAGCAGCAGATCGCCAAGGAGCTCGGCCTGCCGCCGGGCAAGGTCGTCTGCCACGTGGTGCAGTCCGGCGGGTCCTTCGGGCGCAGGCTGTTCTGGGACGGACCGTTGGAGGCAGCCCGCATCTCGAAGGCCACCGGCCGGGTGATCAAGCTGATGTGGTCGCGGATCGACGACATGCGCCACGGCCGGGCCCGCCCGGCGGCACACCACCGCTTCCGGGCCACGATCGGGCCCGACACCGTGCTCCGCCTCGAGCACCACACCGCGTTCGTGGAGACCGACTGGACCCATGGGCTCGGCGAGATCCTCACGGCGACCTCTGCGGAGCTCCCCGCTGGGAACTTCGGCTTCGCGCAGACCGTCTTCATGCTCACTGTGAAGAGCCCCTACAACTTCGGGGTCGTGGAGCAGGTGCTCAACGAGGTGCCGCTGAAGATGCACACCGGCGCCTGGCGCTCGGTCTACTCCGTGAGCTCCCGCTGCGGCGAGGAGATCGTCGTGGACGAGGTCGCAGCGAAGCTGGGCAAAGACCCCTACGAGTTCCGCCGTGCGTTCCTCAAGACTGACGCCCAGCGCGCAGTGCTCGACAAGGTCGCCAAGGAGGGCGACTGGGGCCGCTCGATGGACGACGGGTTCGCCCAGGGCATCGCGTTCCACGAGGAGTACAAGTCCCGGACCGCCTGCCTGGTGGAGATCGACGCCCGCGACCCGCACGACCCGCGGGTGACGAAGGCCGTGATCGCCGGCGACTACGGGCTGCCGATCAACCCGCGGGGCCTGAAGGCCCAGCTGCTCGGCGGTCTGACCGACGCGATCTCGGTGACGCTCCGAGCCGGCCTGCACATCGACAAGGGCCTGCCGCTGGAGGGGAGCTACTCGCAGTTCCACTACGCGCGCCAGGTGGACTCCCCTACCGACGTGCAGATCTTCATCCTGCCCGGCGAGAGCGAGCCGGGTGGAGCGGGCGAGCTGGGCGTGCCGGCTGCCGCAGGCGCGATCGCCAACGCCTACGCCCGCGCCACGGGCATCGCCCCGCGCAGCTTCCCGATCAACTTCCCGGTCGACTTCGAGCCGTTCCCCCGCTAGGAGACCTGACATGCCGAGTTACAGCTTCACGGTCAACGGGCGCAAGGTGGCCGTCGACGCCCCAGCCGACCTGCCCACCCTCTGGGCCCTGCGCGACAAGCTGGGGGTCACCGGCCCCAAGTACGGATGCGGGATCGACGTCTGCAAGGCCTGCACCAGTCACCTGGACGGCGAGGCGTTCAATCCCTGCGTCACCCCCGTCTCGGAGGTGGAGGGCCGCGAGGTCACGACGATCGAGGGCCTCGCCGACGGCGACAACCTGCACCCGGTGCAGGAGGCCTGGCTCGAGCAGGACGTCGCCCAGTGCGGCTACTGCCAGCCGGGCCAGATCATGGCCGCCGTCGCCCTGCTCAACAAAACGTCGAAACCGACGGACGACGAGATCGACGAGATCGAGAACGTCTGCCGCTGCGGCACCTACTTCCGCATCCGCGAGGCGATCAAGAGCGCCGCGGAGAAGATGTAGGCCGAGAAGATGTAGCAGCAACGACAACGCCGGGCAGCGCAATCCTGTTGGGGGTGCGCTGCCCGGCGTTCTGCCGTGCAGCCGCGAGCAGGCCCGCATAGGCTCCCGTCACCGGACCGACGGGGGGCCGGCCCGATGGGAGGTGAGCCCGGATGTGGGCGTTCTTCTCGGCGCGGTTCCGGATGTGGTTGCTCCTCGCGATCGCGGCGCCGTTGCTCGGCTGGCTGCTCGGGAGGATCGGTGACCTCATCGAGGCCAGGCGCGGGCCCAACGGGGTGAGCCGGGTCCTGCAGCAGGGCCGTGAGTTCCTGCGCAGGCGCTCCCGCGGCCCGCTCGCGGCCCGGCGCGCGGCTGATCCGACCGGCGTCGGGGACGCAGGCGCCCCCCGGCGCTGACCGGAGGGGCCTGTCCCGTACTGGTGCGCCCTTCGCCGCCCCCGCGCGGCACGCGCGGGGGAGCCCGGCCTGGCGCTACCACGAGATCGCGAGCGGCCACATGGTCCTGGAGAACCGCCCCGGCGAGCTCGCCGCACTGCTCCGCCCCATCGCGTGGCGGGGCTACGGTCGGATCATGAGTGAGCCGCCGGTCCACCGGTACCGGGCGACATGCTCGTGGTCGGGCTCGACCGCTGCCGGCTACGACCACTACGGGCGGACGCACCACGGCTCGGCCCCTCCGGCCGAGGTGGAGCTCGAGATGTCGTCGGACCCGGCGTTCCGCGGCGACCCGGCTCAGCTCAACCCCGAGCAGCTCGTCGTACTCGCCGCCGCGTCCTGCCAGCTGCTGTCGTTCCTCGCCGTCGCGGCGCGGGCCCGGCTGGACGTGCGTGACTACCGGGACGACGCCACTGCGACGATGCCGGAGGCGGACCAGCCGATCCGGCTCGCGGAGATCGTGTTGCGACCGCGCATCGTCCTCGCCGCGGGCCCGAGCGAGCAGCGCGTGCGGCACCTCGTGGAGGTGGCGCACCGCGAGTGCTTCATCGCCAACAGCCTCGCCACCCCGGTCCGAGTGGAACCGGTGGTGGAGTTCATTTCGGCTCCGGAGTTGCGGTGATCACACCGGGCACGCCGTCCGGTGGCTCGCCAATTCACGCTGACACCTCACCGGCGATGTGTTGCCGGCCGAACTGGGGCGCCCGGTGATGGGTAGGGCGAGGACGGCGACGGTGAGGTCGGGGTCGCCGCGGATCTGTGAGTGCGGGCCGTCCCACGACGCCTGACGGCCCCTGCCGTCCCTGCTCAGGGCCGTGTGGACGAGCAGCAGCGGCACTGCAGGTCTCCACGGCAGCGGATGCGCGAGAAAGCATCAGCCGACCCGCCCCGTTAATTACTTATCGGCTCCAACCGCGCGGAAGCTCGATATCTCAGGCCGCCTGAATGATGAGCAAGAAAACGGACGGACACTTCACGGTTACATGACCTTAACTTGACTTCGGGAGACGGAGACCAAATGATCGGCCGTGCGTCCAAGTGGCGGTGCAACCGGATCCAGTACCCGCCGGATCTGCTTTCTTGGTGGAGGATTTGTGAGTAAGTGGACAATGTTCGACGGCGCGCCGCGCAGGTGGTGGCTCATCGCGTTGGCACTCGTCCCGGCCCTGGCACTGACCGCCTGTGGCTCGGGCGGTGCCCCGGCCGCGACCTCGGCGGACGGCAAGACCACCGTGAACCTCGCGGAAGCGGTGCACAACCTCGGCTACATCGATCTTTACGTTGCCCAGCACGAGGGTTACTTCGAGCAGCAGGGCATCAACCTGCACCTCTCCGCCGCGGGCGGTGACTCCCAGGCGTTCGCCGCGGTACTGGGAGGTTCGGCGCAGTTCGCACTCGGAGATGCAACGCTTTCGGAGATTTCGCGCGAAAAGGGCGGGGACGGAATCGTGCTCGCCGAACTGGTGTCGCGCGCCCAGTACTTCGCGGTGTCGAAGAAGATCAGCACACCGTTCACGGATCCGAAGCAGTTCGCGGGACTGACTTTCGTCACCTCACCGCCGCCGAACACCAACAACAGCGTGCTGACCAACAGCCTCAAGCAGGCCGGGTTGGATCCCACCAAGGATGTGCACATCACCACGGTGTCGCCTGGCACCGAGATCGGGCCGGTGCTGGCGGGCCAGGCCGACGTCGCGGTGGCCTACGAGCCCAACGTGGACATGGCGGTGGCGCAGGACGGTGCGCACGTCCTCTACAGCTGGGCCGATGCCATCGGCGAGTTCACCAACACCGGCCTCCAGGCCAGGGAGAGCTACGTCCGGGCCAACCCGGAGGTGGCCCAGAAGCTCGTCAACGCTCTGCAGATGGGCGCGCAGTACGTGTACCAGCACCCGGAGGACGCGAAGTCGGTCGCGCGCCTCGAGTTCCCGAACCTCCCACCGGAGGTGGTCGATGCGGCCATCCAGCGGCAGATCGACAACCACATCCCGGCCAGCACCACGGTGGTCTCCCAGCAGGGCTGGAACACGCTGATGACGCTGGGCCGCCAGCTCGGCAACTGCAGCTGCGACGTGCCGTTCGGTCAGATCGTCGACAACTCCTTCGCCCAGAAGGCCGCCTCCACCATGCAGGGGCAGTGAAGATGCAGGCCGCAGTGAAGATGCAGGCCGCGGTGAGGATGCAGGAGCAGTGAGCAGCACCATGACGACCGCTACCGTGGCGCTGGACGATGTGACCGTGCGGTTCGGTGACTACACCGCGGTGGAGGACGTCTCCTTCGAGGTCCCTGAGGGCACGTTCCTGTCGATCGTCGGGCCGAGTGGATGCGGGAAATCCACCCTCCTGAACCTGGTCTCGGGCCTGGGCACACCGGCGAGCGGCTCCGTCCACAACGCGGTCCTCGCCGACGGCGGGCGGATCGGATACATGTTCCAGCGTGATCTGCTGCTCGACTGGCGCACGGTCACCCAGAACGTGGCGCTCGGCCTCGAGGCACAGGGAACGCCACGCCGCGTCGCCCGCACGAAAGCCGCTGAGCTGCTGCCTACCTACGGGCTGGCGGGTTTCGAGTCCTTCTACCCGTGCCAGCTCTCCGGCGGGATGCGACAGCGCGCCGCCTTCGCCAGGACGATGAGCACCGAGCCCACCCTGCTGCTGCTCGACGAGCCGTTCTCCGCCCTGGACTACCAGACCAAGCTGAAACTCGAAGCCGAACTCCTTCTGGTGTTCCGACGCTCCGGAGGCACAGCGGTCATGGTGACGCACGACATCGACGAGGCCGTCGCCGTGTCGGACGTCGTGCTCGTCATGTCCGGGCGGCCGGGGAGGATCGCCGCGGTTCACGAGGTTCCGTTCGCCGCCACCGGTCTCGCGCCGTTCGAGGTGCGGGAGATCGAGGGATTCGGGCACTACGTGCGCAAGATCTGGCAGGAGATCGAGTCGTGAGACCCACTGTCCGCACACCCGGGCCGGCTCACGGTCGGCCGATCTCCAGGGAGGCCCGGCGATGAGTACGGGCCAGGAGCTGTCACGGCCTGCCGCACCAGAACTCCCCGCGGTGGGACGGCGATCGGCACGCCGACAGGATGCGGCCGGTCGGCGGCACCGATCGGTCGGGGTGGCGATCGTGCTCGACGTCGTGCTGTTGGCGATCGCGCTGGTCGCCTGGCAGTACGCGGTGAACACCGGCTCGGTCAGCTCCCTGCTGTACGGCAGCCCCGAGCTCATCTGGCAAACGGTCCTCCGGGGTATCGGCTCGGGTTCGATGATCCGCGACGCCGGCATCACGGCGGTCGAGGCGTTGTGCGGATTCGTGATCGGCAACGTGATCGGCGCTGCCGTCGGGGTCGGGCTCTGGTACTCGCGGTTGGTGGAGCAGATGCTGCGCCCCGCGATCGCCTTCCTCGGTGCCACCCCGATCGCCGCACTGGCGCCGATCGTCGTCGTCTGGGCCGGCACCGGCGTGTCCTCGAAGGTCGTGATGTCGGCGGCCTCGGTGGTGGTGACCGCGCTGGTACTGGCCTTCGACGGGGCACGCGGAACCGACCCACTGCAGATCAGGATGTTGCGGTCGATGGGAGCGCCGACGCGGCGGATATTCCGGCTGTTGGTGCTGCCCTCGTCGGTCACGAACATCTGCGGCGGTCTCAGGCTGACGGCCGGGCTGGCGCTGATCGGAGCAATCATCGGGGAGTTCATCTCCTCCGACTCAGGGCTCGGTCACGCGATCCTGATCGCCGGAAGCCTCTACGACGTCCCCACAGTGCTGGCGAACCTGATCGTTGTGGGGTTCCTCTCGCTGGCGCTCCTGGGCGGCGTCGGGAGACTGGAACGGGTGATCCTGCGCTGGCGGTTCCTTGCGCTGTCCGGAGAGTAGGTACGGGAGACCATGATCGATCAGCTCGAACGCGTGTCCGCGATGGACCGGCAGTTGCGCGCCTTCACGTGTGTCGGCACGTCCCCGGGCGTCGCGGACGGGCGGCCGGACTCCGTCGCCCTGGGCGTCAAGGACCTGTTCGACGTCGCGGGCTTACCGACCGCACTCGGCACGGCGGCCCTGCCCGCACGGCAGGCGCTGCACACCGCCGCAGCGGTCACCGCGCTCCAGGACTGGGGTGCTGTGGTCGTGGGGAAGACCGTGACCAGTGAGTTCGCCTACTTCGGTGCAAACGCCACCCGCAACCCCTGGCACCCCGGTTCCAGCCCCGGCGGCTCCTCGACCGGATCGGCCGCCGCAGTCGGCGCCGGTCAGGTGCCGCTGGCGATCGGCACACAGACCAACGGTTCGGTCATCCGGCCCGCCGCCTACTGCGGCGTCGTCGGGTTCAAACCCACCTACGGCACGATCCCCACCGAGGGACTATGGCTGTTCGCGCCGAGCTTCGACACGGTCGGTGCGTTCGCCCGCACGGTCTCGCTGGCCGGCACGGCCGCCGACGTGATGGCCGCGGGCGGCCTCGGATTCGCCGGCAGCTCGGTACCGCTCGAACCGGCCGGCCTGCGAATCGCCGTGGTACGCACGCAGGACTGGTCGATGACCACTGCCGAGATGCGTTCGGCGCTGGAGGGCACGGCCCGGCTGCTGGCGGACGCCGGCGCCGACGTGGACGAGCTGACCACCCCACTGTGCGGCGAAGAAGGTCTGTCGCTGCACCGGACGATCTCGGAGTTCGAAGGCGCTGCCGCAATCGGGCGTCTGGGGATCGAGCGGGCCGACCTGCTCGGCGCGAAGATCCGCGAGGTTCTCGCCCACGCCGCGACGATCACGACCGAGGCATACGGCCGCGCGCTGGACCGGCGCGCCCAGCTCGTGGCCGAGCTGGACAGAACGCTGTCCGGCATCGACTGCGTGCTCACCGTTCCGGCGGCCGGCGCCGCCCCACCGGCGGGGGACAACGGCGATCCGCGCTTCTGCACCAGGTGGAGCCTTGCCGGCACTCCGGCGATCTGCCTGCCCGCGGTGCTGGGCGAACACGGTCTGCCGCTCGGGGTCCAGCTGGTCGGTCGCCGTGGCACAGATGCACGTCTGCTACGACTCGCCCAGTCGGTGGAAGAACTTCTCGGCTTCGCCCCGAACTACGAACGGATCGTCGTAGCAGACAGCACGGAGGATCATGGACGTCATCCAGTTCACGCCGACACTCGAGGAGTACGGGTGGAGCTTCGGCGGAACAGCACCGATCCGGCGAGTCCGGCCGGGGTCGGTGCTGCAGCTGTGGACCGATGACGCTTTCGCCGGCCGGCTGCGGCGCAACGAGGACAGGGCCAGCGCGCTGCTGGACATCCGGTACACGAATCCGCAGACCGGACCTTTCTTCGTGGACGGCGCCGAGATCGGCGACACGCTCGCGTTGCACTTCGTGTCGATCGAACCCGCCAGGGACTGGGGGGTATCAACCACCCTCCCGCTGTTCGGCGGCCTGACCGGCACCACCCGGACGGCCACCCTGCAGGATCCACTGCCGGAGCTGACCTGGGTGTACGAGATCGATTCCGCCGCGCGGACGGTCAGATTCGAAGCACTCGAGTCGGACCACCGGATCCTGCTTCCCCTGGAACCGATGCTGGGCACGGTCGGCGTCGCACCGGAACGCGGCGAGGTGCGCTCCACGGCCGTCCCCGACACCTTCGGCGGCAACATGGACACCCCGGAGATGCGGGCCGGAGCAACCTGCTACCTCGGCGTGAACGTCGAGGGTGCGCTGTTCTCCATCGGCGACGGGCACGCCCGGCAGGGTGAGGGGGAAAGCTGCGGGGTCGCTGTCGAAGCCGCGATGAACGTGACCATGATCGTGGATCTGATCAAGGGTGGGGCACCCGCCTGGCCGCGGATCGAGGACGACGGCCACATCATGACGGTCGGCTCGGGCAGGCCGCTCGATGACGCCTGGCGCGCCGGGCAGGTCGACATGATCGGCTGGCTGTGCCAGTTGCTGGGGATGGGCAAGATGGACGCCTACCAACTGCTCACCCAGATCAGCAAGTCGCCTATCGCGAACATGGTCGATCCCAACTTCTCGGCCGTGGTGAAGGTCGCCAAGGATCTGCTCCCCCCGGTGCAGGCCTACGGCGGTATCCACCAGCACCTGCGCGCGTTGGCCGCCGGCCTGTGAGGTCGATCAGCTGCCGGCTCGATCCTGGAGGCCGGGCCTGGTACCGATGACGAGGGTGGCATCCAGCTGGTCGGAGCCGGCCACCCGCGGGATCAG
>JAODNO010000050.1 GCA_025465235.1 Pseudonocardia sp. | reverse complement strand
GCCGCGTCGAAGGTACGACTGAAGAATCCTCGTGCATCACGGTGGGGCGTCGGCTCGAGAACCAGGACACCCTCGAGCTCCGTTTGCCGCACCCTCATGAGAAATCGCCCCCAAAACAGATATCCGTAGCCCTCGAGCGATGAACATGCGGGGAATGACGGGTCACGCACAGAAGATCTTCAGCGCCTGCCTCCCCCATGTTGGGTTATAACAGACCCGGCAGCACGCAGGAAACGCAGAAGAGAGACGATTACACTTCTTTCACCCGGGCGTTCACAAATACCCCTTCGGGGGAAGATCGAATCAGTTGCCGACCACAGAGCGTGAGAATTCTTCTCATCCGGCCTCCAGGGCCGTCAGCGTCGTCGACTCGCCCAACCCCGGGTGAGGTGGGCTCCGCCGCTCCGACAGGATACGGTCGAACACGCTCTGTCAACGAGCGGTCACCTAGTGTTCATGGAGATGTCGATGCCACGTCTCGTCCACGGGACTCCGCACGGGACGGAACTGCGGCTCCCGGGCCTGCCGAGCGGCTGGCGTGCGCCGCTGCACCGCGACGGGCTCGCCATCGTCGCCAGCTCCGGGCTCAGCTCGGCCGTAGGGCTGCTCTACTGGGTGCTGGCTGCGCGGCTCTTCCCACCCGAGGTGGTGGGCGTCAACGCCGTGGCGCTTTCGACGATGATGCTGATCGGCGGCGTCGCCCATCTGAACATGACCTATGCACTGCTGCGGTTCGTCCCGGTGGCAGGCAGGGCCGCGCGGCGGCTCGTCGCGGTCGGTTATCTGGTCGCGGTCACCATCGCCGCGCTGGCGGGCGCCGGGTTCGCCCTCGGCGCCGGCGCGTGGGCCCCCGAGCTCGTCGAGGCCGCCGGCCAGGGCCCGCTGATCGCGTTCTTCGCGATCGCGGCGCCCGTCTGGACGTTGTTCACCCTGCAGGACTACGTCCTCACCGCCGTCGGCCGGGCGACGGTCGTACCGGCGGAGAACATCCTGTTCGCGCTGCTCAAGATCGGTCTGCTCGTCGTCGCAGCGTTCGCCGCCGTGTCGGGGGGCATCGCGCTGTCCTGGGTGGCCGCGACGGCGGTGATCGTGTTGCTGATCAACCTGTGGCTGCTGTTGCGGGTGCTCCCGGCACACGGGCGCGCGCGGGCGGACCGGGCGGTGCCGGTCACCGTCGGGGGCGTCGCCCGGTTCGTGCGTGCGGACTTCGCCGGCGCGCTGTTCCAGCAGGCGGCGATGATGGGGCTGCCGATGGTCGTGCTGGCGCGGCTCGGCCCGCAGGCCGCGGCCGTCTACAACGTCGTCTGGCAGTTCGGCCTCGCGCTCTACCTGGTGCCGTCGGGGATGGGTCAGTCGCTGGTCGCCCACGGAGCGGCCGATCCGGGGCGGGTGGAGAAGGCGCGGCGGGAGACCGTTCGCCGCGCGCTTCTCCTCGTCGTACCGGCGGCGGTCGCGCTGGTCCTGGGTGGCCGGCTGGTCCTGTGGGTGTTCGGCGAGCACTACGCCGACGCCGGGGCGCTCGCGCTCGCGCTCATCGCAGTGTCCGCGGTGCCCAACGTGATCACCGCGGCGACCACGAGCACGGCACGGGTGCGCCAGCGTCGAGGCGTGCAGTTCGGCGTGCCCGCCGCCGTCTCGGTCCTCGCGATCTCAGTGTCGTGGGTGCTCATGCCGCGGCTGGGCATCGTCGCCGTCGGGCTGGCCTGGCTGCTGGCCCAGTGCCTGGTCGCGGGTGTCGTGCTGGTCGTGAAGGCGCCGTGGCTCCCCACCCCGCTCGCCCGCCCGATCGATGCAGTGCGCACCGCCGCGCTGCTGCGCCGGATCGGCCCCGGTGCAATCCGCCAGGCCGGTGGCCGCGGCACCGACACCTGGCGAATCGGCGAGGCCCTGGCAGGCGGCTCGGAGTCGGTGGTGGTCACGGTCGGACCACCGGACGGCCCGCGCGCGCTGCTCAAGGCGTCCGACACCTCCCGTGGGAGGGCCGGGCTGCGCCGCCAGACCGAGGCGCTCGCGGCGCTGCACGCCGACCCGCGGATCCGGCACTGGACCCCGCTGATCCCGCGGCCGCTCGGCGCGGCCGAGATCGGCGACAGCTACTGCGTGACCGAGTCGCTGCTTTCCGGCGATCCGGGCCCGAGGGCGCTGGCGGACCCGGCCCGGCGCGCGCGGTTCGTCTCGAATGCGGTCGACACGATCAGCGAGCTGCACCGGTGCACGGCGGCGGTCCGCCCCGCCGGCGACGGGGAGCTGGACCACTGGGTTCACGGGCCGATGGCGGCGGTGGTCCCCGCGCTGCCCGCGGGTCTGCGGGCCGAGGCCGAGCTGCTGGCCGGCGAGCTGGACGCGCGATTGCGTGGGCGGGCCGTCCCCGTCGGCTGGACGCACGGCGACTACCTGCCGGTGAACCTTCTGACCGGACCCGACGAGCGGATCAGCGCGGTCGTCGACTGGTGCACGGCCGACGAGCTCGGCATGCCCGTCCTCGATGTCGCGTTGTTCCTGCAGGTGGCGCAGGCGACGGCGGAGGGCGAGGAGCTGGGCACGCTGGTGGTGCGCTGGGTCGCCGACATGCCCGGACGGGAGGCCGACGTGCTCGAGCGCTGCCAGGCCGCGCTCGGCGCGAGCGTGATCGAGCCGGAGGTGCTCGTCCTGCTCGGCTGGCTCCAGCACGTCAACCACTGCGTGTCGGCCTCCCCCCGGACGGCGGCCAACCCGGTGTGGAACCGGCGCAACCTGCGGGCCGTCGTGCGGCAGGCGGCCGGGCTGCTCCCGGCCCGACGGGTGCCGGCCGCACGCTCCCCCGACGCCTGACCGGTTCGACCACAACCACGCCGCTCAGTCCCCGACCCCGCTCTATCGCTTTCTCGCCGCCGGTCATCGCCACTGTGTACCGCTCCGTGCACGACAGTTCACGCTCAGCGACAAGACCGTTGATCCGGGCCCGTCGATGATGGAGCCTGGCGGCTTCACCTACCGACCCTGATCGAGGACCCGCCTGCTGTGACCCAGAGCGACCAGAGACCACCCGCCCCGCCGATGCCGACGCTCTCGCCAAGCCGTCCGAGGTGGTTCCCGGCCCCACGCGACCGGACGAGCGCGGCGCTCTGGCTCGTCCTCTCCGCCGCGATGGCGGCCACGCTCTACAGCACTCACTTCCTGCCGTTCTACGACTACTACCAATGGCTCTTCCAGGGGCACGTCGTCTCGGTCCTGCTGTTCGGGGCGGACACGGCGTCCGGCGGCGTGAGCAGTCTGTACTTCCTCAGCGCCGTGCCCGTGCCGAACCTCGCCGCGCCGATCGCGATCGGCCTGCTCGATACGTTCCTGCCCACCGAGACGGCCGGACGACTGTTCGTCGTGGTCACGGTGCTCGCCTTCGCTGTCTCCTTCGGTTATCTGGTGCGCGCGATCCAGCGCCGGCCCACCGCCATCGAGTACACGGGCTTCCTCTGGGCCCCGGGGTTCTTCCTCTACAAGGGCTACCTCAGCTACCTGTTCGGGCTCGCGCTCGCCTTCGTCCTCATCGGGTTGCTGCACCGTGCCGTCGTCACGCGCGCCTCGAGCCTGTCGCGCACGACCCTGTGGTGCCTGTGCGGCCTCGGCGCACTGCTCTACCTGTCGCACCTGCTGGCCTGGGTGATCGGGGTGCTGGCCGTGCTCGTGCACGCGCTCGTGCTGGCCCGCCGCGGCTGCCGCGCGCAGGCCGGGCTGCTCCTCCTGACCATCCTGCCCGGCGTCGTGATGGCGATCTGGTACGTGCTCGCGGAGCGCGGCGGCAACGGGATCACCCTGTACGACTCGTGGCTCAACAAGGCGATCTCGCTCACCGAGACCCTGCAGTTCTTCCTGCGGCTGGACCCGTTCCCACCGATGTTCCCGATCTTCTGGAGCAACCTGCTCCTCGGCCTCGCCTTCGTGGCCCTCGTCGTGCGGCACGTGGACCGGACTGCGCTACGCGCCGCCGTCGCGACGCGGCCGGTGCTGTGGCTCAGCGGACTGCTCGGCGGGATCGCGTTGCTGCTACCGGTCAGCATGCTCAACGACCTGATCAAGCCCGACGAGCGGTTCGTCCTGCCGGCCCTCCTGCTCACGGTGGCCGCCCTGCCGTACCGCGCGTTCCGGCTCCGCGCGAGGGCTGCCGCGGCCGCGCTCGTCGCGATCGTGCTCGGTCTGCACGTGGTGGAGTACTCGGCCGTCGGACAGCGGATCGGGCAGGTGGACGCTGCCACCGACACGTTCATCCCGGCCGGTGCGCCGATCCTGCAGCTCGCGATCCCCTCCCGGAACGGCTGCGCCCCGTCGTCGGGGCCCTCGATCGGGGTGCCCATGCTGAAGTGGTTCGGCGTGGACTACGTGCTCGAGACCGGGCAGGCACAGGTCAACATCGACGAGACCTCGTTCGTCCACGCCCGCGACCCGGCCCACCCCGGCCTGATGGTGCTCGCTCCTGCCGTGTCCGAGGTGCCCGCCGCAGTGCTGCCCGCAGCACCCATCTACCCGTACGTGCAGGCAGTCGCTTGCCCGTCCGATCTCTCGACGATCGAGCAGAGCCTCACGCCGGTGTACCGGCCCGTGGCACGGGGCGAGGGGTACACGATCTTCCGCCGGACCCGCTGAGCGCAAACGGTACGGGTGGGTGGGCGCGCGCCAGGCCGCGCCGGACGCCATGTCGGCGACGACATCGTGGTGCGTCCTCGGCGCCGGTCTCGCTCAGCGCCCGTCGTTCCAAGATCGCCAATCACAAACGTCCTCAGCAGGAAGTGCCTGGACACCGGGGACGCGGCACCAAACAGTCGCGTTGCCCAAGGATATCAACTGCCCCGGTCACCTGGCTTGAGATGGACGAGCTGAGCGGGCCGGCATCTGAGGCGAGCGAGGTGGCAATCTTTTCAATTCGCCGCGCCTGGTCAGAACTGATCCCCCAGGAAAGGATCAACTGGATCATGCTGCCCGGATTGCGGTCATCGGTGCCTGCCATTGAAGCCGACTCTCCTAAGATGCAGGGATGGCTGATCGAGCCCTAACGTCCGAACTGACCCACCAAGGCGAAACAAAGTGTTCCTTATAAGCGGATCAGCGGATCTCCTTGTCCGGGCGGCGAGCCGTACAGCGCCGGACCCGCGAATGGCGGAGAGAGTTCCCTAAGGAGCGGTGAGGCCTGTTGATGCCCTCGACACGCAGAGCAGGTGCGGTACCGGCACGAGCAGGCGCGATCGACCCGATCCGGATGTCATGGCCGCGCTCGGCGCGCCGCTCGACTGGGAGACCGACGTGTGCGCATCCGAGACCGGCGTTCGGACCGGCGCGGAGCCGACCAGGACCAATGACGCGTCGTGATCGCAGGAAGCCCCGCCGTGACCACCACCGTTGTCGGACATCGAGGAGGTACCACAGCGCGGACAGTCCAACCAGGAGCAAACAGGCCAAGCGACCGACACCAGGCCTCCGGAGGGAACGCAGCTGCGTCAGGGCCGACGAGCGTGTCATCGTCGCTCCCTCCCATGGAGCTTCACGGACGCGCGGCTCGCCAGCAAGGATACCCGCACACAGCCGCAGATCCGCTCCAGTGACAAGAACGGAGCTGTAACCGCGAGGTTTCCGCCGACGCACTGCGCTGCTGGACAGACGAGGAGGAACGACACAAGGAGACAGTAGGGACAGCTCGCTGAAGCGGCGCTGAGAGAAACTTAGGGCCTCGTGATGCGCACCGAGTGTCGGGCGGGCACAGGCTGTGACGAGGCGGGCTCGCCACCGCTCTCTTGATCGGCATTTTCTCCGCCCGATCAAGAAGACGGGTCTCTGCCCGTCCGCCACCCTCAGCGCCCCTCGCTATCAGCTACGGGATCCGGATCGGCAGAGCGGCAACCGGCAAGCCGACCGGTTCTGGCAGAAACGAACAGCACGCCAGCAACGACAGTTGTACCAGGGTGACGAAACTGGCTGCACAGTCGTTGCGGCCCGCCTGCCCACCCTCCCGCACGCGGGAGAACGGCCAACACTCGCCAACCAGACGGAGAGGATGACGGAACTGACGTCGGACGAGCGCTCCAGCCCGGGCGACTCCGGATCGCACCAGCTGACGCGGCAGGAGGAGGCGAGGCGTGCGCACCCGAATCATCAGCCTCGGGGTCTTGGCGGCCGTGCTGACCATCGTCCTCTTCGGCGTGCCGTTGGCGCTGGGAGCTTTGCAATACGTCCTCGCCCACGAGCGGAGCGATCTGGAGCGTTTGGCCAATGAGACCGCTGTAGCCGTGGCCGCCGACCTGTTTCGCGATCAGCGGGTGGAGGAGGCCCTCGGGGGGGACGCAAGCAGGGTAGGCGTCTACCAGGAGACGGGCCGGCGAGTCGGCGGTGTGGGACCCGCCACCGCGGATGCGGAGGTGACCGAGGCGTTGGACGGTGGTGTCGGGTCGGGGGTGCGCGACGGGTTTCTGGTGCTCGCCGTGCCTGTGACGCACGACGGAGACGTGATCGGCGCCGTGCGGGCGGCCAGCCCGCGCTCCGATGCGCTGAACCAGGTCGCGATCGTCTGGCTCGGAATGATCCTCCTGGCGGGCCTTGTGATCGTCGCAGTGTGGGTGGTCGCCCGTCGTCAAGCCCGGCGACTGGCGCGCCCCCTCGAGGAGCTGTCCGCGGCAGCTCGGCGCCTGGGCGAGGGCGACTTCAGCATCCGGACCCTGCCAGCGGGCGCGGCAGAGATCGATTCGCTGGGCAGTGCCCTGAACACCACTGCGGAACGACTCGACGACCTGGTGGCACGGGAGCGCGCCTTTTCCGCCGACGCGTCGCATCAGCTGCGGACACCGTTGACGGCTCTGCGCTGGGAGCTCGAGGTGGCGATGGACCAGCCCGATCAGGACGCGCAGCGCGCGATGAGGGCGGCTATCGCGGCGGCGGACCGGTTGGAACGGACCATCGACGAACTGCTTGCTCTCGCCCGCGATGCGGTCGATCCCCGGAGGGAACCCCTCGATATCGCCGGCCTGCTCGACGAGATCGACCAGGGTTGGCAGGAACGATTGGCTACCCAGGGCCGACAGTTGATTCTCCAGGTCGATGAGCAGGCCCCGTCGTCCGCCGCGTCGAACGCGGCGGTCCGCCAGGCGCTCCGAGTGCTCGTCGACAACGCCGAGAAGCACGGTTCCGGCACGGTGACCATCGCGGTACGGAACGCGACCGGGGCTTTGGCCATCGACGTCTCCGATGAGGGCACGGGCGTTGCACGGCCAGGTGAGTTGTTCGTCCGACGTCCGTCGAACGGACACGGTATCGGCCTGGCCCTGGCCCGCCGATTGGTCGAGGCCGAAGGGGGAAGGCTCCAGCTGAGCCAGCGAGCGCCAGCGAGGTTCACCGTCCTCCTGCTGGCGATGCCCGCTGAAGCCGCCGCCGAGAACAGGCAGCCTGACGGCGGTCAGTTCAGAGTCTGAGCAGCACCGCTCAGCGCACCGAACCGGATCGCGTCGCGATCCGTGCCTGCCCACGGCGCCAGCCTGAGCAGCGTCATCCCTTCGTGGCGTGGCTGCCGAGCAGTGACCTGGAACCTGTTGCTCGCGGAGATCGTGTCGAAGCTGCTTGCCACGACGTCACGTGACATCCCCCGGTACGCGCTCGTGATCGAGCCATCCGCCGCGCCCGTCAACAAGACGGCCCGCACCCGTTGCAGCAGGAAATCGAGGAACAGGCGTTCGCTCGAGCGTTGACGGGGCAGGTGGGCCCAAACCGTCAGCAACTGCGAGTCGGCGGGAGCGCCGGCCTGATCATTGCGCGCCCATTCCAAGACAAGAAAACAGGTTCCGAAGCCGCTCCTTGCCGCAGCGTGGCCAGTCCGTCCACAGTCTGTGTGGGTTACGCGGACTGCTCTCAGCACGACATCTTGGACGATGAGATCGAACACGCCAGAGCGAACATCCATTGTGGTCCTCCTGCGGTTGTCGCTGTGGCCGTGGGACTCGACGCCCGGTCGGGCTCAGGGGCCGGCCGCCGTCCGGGCGGGGGCCGTGTCCTCTCGGTCGATCCGGCCCACGTGCGTCCGATCTGTCCTCGACGTTATGCGCTCGACTGCAAGCCGAAGCCCAAGGGAAGGCAAAGCGATGGTAAAGCTACATCAACTCACCCAGCAGGCCGGACTCGTTGCGTGAAACCAGACCTGACTCGATCTTGCCGACTTCGTCGGTCACGTGCGCCGGTGCGCTGCCCTGCGCCAGAGGAAAGACATCTGAGTGGCCAGCAACACCGCTGACATCAGCATCTGCGTGACCAGCCAGACCAGCCCGACTCCCGTCAGGCCGACCGTGCGCAAGGCCACCGTCGTGCCGCCGAAGACGAGCACAGCCAAGGCGGCGTAGATCGTGACCACTCCGGTGGTTCGCCGCCGTATTCGTGCCGTGCTCGCTGCCATCCCGAGGACCACCTGCGGAATCGCCGACAGCATGAGGAGACGGAGCAGGCCTGTCGACTCCCGCGCGTAGTCGGCACCGAGCACCTGGAGCAGGAACGGCGCGGCCACCAGACCGACCGCGACCCCGGGCACTACGAGCAGGAGCGCGCTGCCCACCGCCCGGCGGGCGAGCTCCTCGACTCGATCGGGGGCGCTTGCGGCTGCGGCGATGAACGCATTGCCCACGTTGCTCGAGACGAGGTAGAACATGTACGCGATGTTCCAGGCGAGGTAGTAGTAGGCGCTGCCGCTCGGGCCTACCTCTGCCATCACGATCAGCGGCAGCAGCGTGATGGTCCCGAGCCAGAGCATCGCCGCCAGATGGTCGCCCGCCGCGAACCGGGCCAGTGCGCTGAGGGTCGGCACTCCCGATTCGCCGAGCTGGCATTCCGTCATCTTGAGGTGGCGATTGGTGGCCATTGCGACGACGACCGCGGTGGCGGCGGCCGGAACCACCGAGGCGACGAACACCCCCCACGCCGCTGCGCCCGTCAGGGCGAGCAGTACAAGGATCTTGAGGATCGAGTACGCGGTGTTGCCGATCGGCACCCATGTTGCGCGCCGTAGACCGGTCAGGATGGCGTCTTGAATGACGAACACGAGCCAAGTGATCGTCGCGAGGAGGAACGCGAGTGCCGCGCCGGGACTGGAGCGCAGCATCTCGAGGTCGGGGGCCCAGAGTGGCTGGCCTGCGACGAACACGGCTGCAGCCACGCCTGCGGCGGCGGTGCAGGTGAGGATGCTTCTGCGGATCAGGGCGCGCGCGCCGCTGCCGGCAGTGGGCAGGAAGCGGATGAGACCGGTGCGCAGCCCAAGCGTCGATAGGTTTGCTAGGAAGGTCATGGCCGCGATGAGGGCAGTCGCGGTGCCGACCGCAGCCGGGTCGTACAAGCGTGCGGCCAGAGCCCAGAAGACGAACCCGAGGACCGAGGTCAGCACCGAACCCGTGATGAGCGCGAAGGCACTCCGTTGCATCGGCTCGCGCAAGTGCACGGTAAGGCGCATCACGGCTGCGATGACGGCGGCCATCCTCCCTCAGCGTCCCGGAACCGGAGGACCGTCTTCACCGCAGACCGCACGGCGTCGGACGAGGCGAGGAGGTCGACCTGGGCCACTACGTCCTCACGGTCGCCGCCGACCGCTGACCGTAGCGTCGCCAGATGGTTGCGGTCACGTCCGCACACACCGCGTCGAGTGGTCGGCTCGCGTCGACCGTCTGGGCGCCGAGCCGCTCGACGAGCCGGAGGAACACTCGGCGCTCCTCCTCGAGGCGGTCCGGGGTCGACTCGGCTTTGCGGAGGAAGGCCACAGCGCCGGGTGCATCGAGCACCAGTACCAGGTCCGGTCGGGGGGCGATGTAAGCCAGCACCCGGAAATACGCCACCTTCAGCCACCGCAGCGACCCGGTGGGCGGCAGCGGCAGCAGGGCGTCGTAGGTGTACCGGTCGAACACAACGAGGCGGCCGCGCGCTGCGTGTGCTGCTGCGACCCCGACTCCCCGCCAGACCCGCAACGGACGCGCGGCGATCGTGGCGAGGGCCTGCAGTGGAGTACGCCCGTGCCCTTGCTCGGTCCCCTGCCACACCCCCATATCGATCCGCCGCGCGGGGAAAGCGAACCCTTCCACCGTTGCTCGCGCCACGGTTGACTTCCCTACTCCGTGGGGGCCGAGCAGCGCCACGGTGAGCCCGCGGCGGTGACGGAACTGTCGCGGCTTCTCGAGGGTGCGTCCAACTGCGGTCTTCGTCACCCGACGCATGGAGCGGACGGGTTCGCGTCGCGAAGCCCTGCGCAGCAGGGCTGCCCGGGTCCGGAGGACGCGATCCCACGAGCCGTCCCGGACGAGCGGGACAAGCTGGTCCGCCGACAGCGTCGGCGGCAACAGCGGACGGATGGCCGCCATCAAGGGAGCTGCCGTCATGTTGGTCCGAACAGCCACCTCGGCCAGGGCAGCTCGACGTTCGGGCGTCACCGCCCGCTTGTCCAGGACGCAGTGCAGAAGCATCGTCCAAAACCAGTCGCGCTCATCCAGACGCCACACGCCGCCGACCCGTTTCCGACGCTCCAGGCACTGAGGAGCAGCCGCATCGAGACGCACGACGTAGCCCGGCCCGTACGCCAACTCCGTAACGACGTCCAACTGCAGCCAGTCCTGCCTGCGGGCGTCGTAAGCGAGGTAGAACTGATGGGTTCCTCGACCATAGGACGGGAGCGGCACGAAACCGCACGCTCCGAGAGCCGCTTCCAGCGATGACGTGGACTCGGGAACGGTCAGCAGGTCGATCTCCCAGATGTGGTCTCGGGGAGACCGTTCGTCGCGCAGGATGACCCATGGGACGCCGATCTGGTCGAGTCGAGCACCGACATCCTGCAGCAGCTTGTCGGGTGAAGAACTCTCGACTCGTGTTCTCAAGATCACGCCGCTCCTGTTCCTCGACGAACGTCGCCTGAAGCTAATGCACCTCATCCCATGACTGCCTGAGGGTCCACCAAAGGTGGCACGCCGAAGGACCGCCCCGACCTCGCCCTCGCCAAGGCCCGACAGGCCGTCGTCCCCGCCACGTTGGGAAGGAGACGGTGTCACGGACCGGGATCAGCGCTGATCCCGAAGCCAAATCTTGTTGCCCAGGAACTGGTCAATAGGAGCCGTTCGCGAACACCGGAGTGCACGACCGTGACCGCGCAGCGCGCGTGCAGCATGAACGCGAAGATCGATGCGGGTCACTACGGGGCGCGGTAGATCGTCGCTCCTACCCCCTGGATGCCGTGAAGGGGACCTTCTTCCAGGTCAGCACCTGGGGGCCGGAGGGGTTGATCGTGGCGCGCAGGTAGTCGTTCACAGCGTCGCCGTCGACGGTGATACGGGTGAGCTTGGGCGCAGGGGTCGCGACGTTGTAGAGGCCCAACCAGGTCGACCCTGGCGCGAGGGGTTTGTCGGTGTTGTAGACGTGGCTGTCGCCGTTGAAGAGGTACACCGGGCCGTCGAAGGCGGCTGAGCGTCGGGCGATGGTCCTGACGATCTCCTGGAAGCCTGAGTAGCCGGTGAGGCTCGGGTTCGGCCACGGTCCGAACATGTCGGCTTGCATGAGCAGGACGACGGCACGCTGCCCTCGGGCGGTGTCGAACGTCTGATTGATCAGGTCGAGGGTCGCGGCGGTCCGCTGCTGTACCTCGGTGCTCTGCTCGCGGGTCGGGGCGGTCTGCCCGGTCCAGGGCGCGAGGCCGTTGTTGCTGCCGACTACGTGCAAGGCGGCGAACGCGACGCCTGCGCGTTGGTAGGAGACGTTCTCCGGCAGGCCGCGGTCGGCCTGCGACTGCACGGCGATGCTCTGCCCGCCGAGGGTCTTTCCTGGGTTGGGGAAGAAGACATGACGCACGGCCTGCAGCCGCTCGAGCGGGTTGTAGCCGCCGTTGTTGGGGGCGTGGCAGTCAGTCCACTCGTTGTCGCCTGGCGTGTAGACGAGCGGGTCGACGAAGCGGTCGAACTGGGCCCGGACGGCGGCGAAGTAGGCGTCGCTACAGACCGAAGAACCGTCCTTGATATCGCCGAGGTGACCGACGAGTTGGACGCCGGGATCGGCGTTGATCTGATTGACAACGCTCGGGAACTGGGCGATCTCCGAGGCGCCGTAGGGGATGTCGCCGATGACCGCGAAGCCGAAGCCGGCCTGGCTCGGCGGCTGGGCGGCGGTAGCCGTCCCGGTCGTGACGCCGGCCAGCGCTAACGCGATGGTGGCGCCGAAAACGAGTCGACGTCGCACGGGAGACTCCTGTCGTTGTGAGGTCGCTGCGGGCCCAGGGGCAACCGGCGGCCGCGCACGGGAACGAGCCTGGATGCACCGCTGAATGTGTTGGTGGGCGTGGGTTGTGACGCACGAATGCCCCTCTGAGCCGGGAGAATGTGGCTTGGGACGGTCACATTGATTCCCACAGAGAAGGGCATCCGCCGGATGCGACTATCTCATGCTCGCCGCGCGATGAGCGTGCTCGCCGGGGGGAACCCGATCCTCACGCCGATCGGGTGGCGTTCGTCGCATCGACGACACCCTGCGCCAGACCTACGGCTACGCCAAGCAGGGATCCAGATCTGGCTGGCCATCACCGCGCTGGCCGCCGACCTGCTACTGGACCGCCCGCCTAGCCCTGCCCGCCTCCGCAGCAACCTACGAGCCCAAGCGGCTGCGGCTGCGACTGCTCGCCGTGGCCGGACGGATCGTGCACACTGCACGCCGCCGCCTGCTCAAAGTCGACCATGCCCGGCCGTGGGCCACCGTGATCACCACCGCTCACACCCGACTCGCCGCGCTGCCCGTTCCCTGACCACCGCCCCCAGCACCTTCACGCAGGACCCTGAGAACCGGCCACCACAGGGCGGGGGAACAACCACACCCACATGCCACCGACAACAGCGAGAAGATCATTGATTATGAGCGAAGATCAAAAGTACGACCGTACGAAATATCGAGGCTGACAATCCTACCCGAATAGGTGAACTCCCGATCGCACAGGCTCCTCAGAATGTTAAGTAGAGGCAAAGTCGCGGCAAACGAGGGGATTCCATGAACACCCTTCCGGACAGTCCGATAGGCGTCTACGACATCGAGCTCAGCCGTCCGCTTCCCCCTCTGGCCCCCATCGGCGATGCGTCGAGTGCGCGGGTGCTCGCGCGGGTGCACAGCCGGCCCGTCGCGGACCTTGTGGTCCCGATTCCGCGCCAGGGCCTTGATGTTGCAGAGGTCGAGTTGGCGCTCGCCGACGTCCTGCCGCTGGCCGCTCATCACACCGCCGCCGAGGGGTCCCGGGACGACGGGGAACCGGTCTGCCTGTCGCGTCGCCGGGAGATCGCCGGGACCGGTCCGTCGATCACCGTGCTGATCGCGACCCGCGACCGCCCCGCGGCGCTGCTGCGCTGCCTGGATTCGATCGCCCGACTGAACTACCCGCGGTTCGACGTCGTGGTGGTCGACAACGCGCCACGCACCGACGACACGCAGCGGGCGGTCCGGTCGTGGAAGCTGGAGCACCCGACTGTGCCGCTGCACTACCTCGTCGAGCCCGAGCTGGGGGCTGCACTTGCCCACAACCGGGGCCTGGCGCGGGCAACCGGAGAGTGGGTGGCGCGCACCGATGACGACGTTATTGTCGACCCGCAGTGGCTCAGCGCGATCGCCGAAGCCGCGACGTCGGAACCCGGGGTCGCGTGCGTGACCGGCCTGATCCTGCCGGCCGAGGTCGACACCCCGGCCCAGAAACTCTTGGAGCAGTTCGGCGGGTACGCCCGCGGCTTCGAGCGTCGCTGCTACGACCTCGACGAGCACCGTCCGGCCGAGGACGGGTTGTTCCCGTTCACCGTTGGGCGGCTGGGCAGTGGGGCCAACATGGCGTTCGATGCGGCAAAGCTGCGCGCTCGCGGCGGGTTCGACGTGGCCCTCGGTCCCGGCACAACCGCGCGTGGCGGCGAGGACCTGCTGGCGCTGTTCCAGGTGATCACGGAAGGACACAAGCTCGTCTACGAACCGAGCGCCCTGGTCTGGCACTGGAACCGCCGGGACTACCCGAGCCTGCAGCGGCTGGTACACGACTACGGGATCGGCCTCGCCGCATACCTGATGAGCGCGGTGCTACGGAACCCGCGACTGGCGTCGACGATGCTGCGCCGTGCTGTGCCCGGCGTCCGCCACGTGCTGAGCCGGTCCTCCGCCAAGAACCGCAGCAAGCGCGCCGACTACCCGCGTGAGCTGGAAAGGTTGGAGATGCTGGGCATGCTGAAGGGCCCGCCGGCCTATCTCGCGAGCCGCTGGAAGCAACGGGGGGTCGCCGGCAACCGCATCATCGCGGCGGCGCCGTCGGTCACCGCCGGCGTCGAGAACGGTCACGGGGCTCGGTGACCGCGGCGATGTCGTCCCGGACAAGCACGCCGACCGTGCCGATCCTGCTCTACCACTCGGTGTCCGACAGCCCCTCGTCGTTCATCGCGCCGTTCACCGTCAGCCCTGACACCTTCGCCCGGCACCTCGACGCCGTCGCGGCATCCGGGGCCACCACGCTCACCGTCTCCGGACTCCGAGCGGCACTGGACGGACATCAGCCGCTGCCGCAGCAGCCGGTGCTCGTCACGTTCGACGACGGTTTCCTCGACACCCTCGCCGTGGCCGCCCCGTTGCTGGCCGAGCGAGGCATGTCGATGACGGCCTACGTCACGACCGGTGTGGTCGGCGGCACCAGCCCCGGAGGCGACCCCATGCTGAGCTGGTCGCAGACCATCGAGCTAGCCGCTTCGGGCGCGGAGATCGGCGGCCACAGCCACACCCACCCCGAGCTCGACACCCTGCCCGTCACGGCGCTCCGCGAGGAGACGGCCGGGTGCCGCGCGCGGCTGCAGGACGGCACCGGGTTGCCGATCGACAGCTTCGCCTATCCCTTCGGCTACTCCGACCCGCGGGTGCGCCGCGTCGTGCAGGACGCCGGGTTCACCTCGGCGTGCAGCGTCAAGAACGCCCTGAGCGCCCCCCATGACCCACCGTTCGGCATCTCCCGGCTCATGGTCATGTCCACCACCGGCGACGATGATGTCAAGAGCTGGCTCAGCGGCAACGGCGCTCCCGTCGGCCGCGACGACGAACGCGTGCTCACCCGCGGCTGGCGAGCATGGCGACGTTTCCGGAATCGCGTTCACCCGATGGCGGGCTGGGCCGATGCGAGGTGAACGCGCCGAGGCGGACCTCGACCCGGTACCAACAGTTCATCCGCTGCTCGTGCGTGCTTTCGGCGGCCTGGACGCCGCCGGCATCACCTGGTGCATGCTGCGTGGCGAGGCCGGGCTCGGTGATCCGGCCGGCGACGTGGACCTGCTCGTGGACGCCGAGACGCTCGACCAGCTCGACGAAGTGCTCGCCCGGCACGAGTTCCTGCGCCTGCCCGCGCACAGTGCGGGCCGCCACCGCACCTACATCGGCTATCACCCGTCCACCGACCGGTGGATCGAGCTCGACGTCGAGTGGGCCGTCGAGTTCGGCCCGACATCGCACGTCCTGGTGAACTGGCTGCGTCCCGCGCTGCGGACGGCCGTCGCCGCCGACCTCCTATCCCGCCGGCGTCGTCAGGGCCAGGTGTGGGTGCTCGACCCCGACGACGCATTCTGGGCGCTGCTGTTGCACCGCATCGTCGACAAACGCGTGGTGACCGGTGAGCACGCCCGCCGCCTACGCGAGCTCGCCGCGAACGCCACTTCGCACAGCGCGCTTGCCTCCGTTGTCGCGGACTACTGTCCGCCGGGATGGGATCCGCAACGAGTGCTGGACTCGGCCCGCCACGGGCGTTGGATGCAGCTGCTCGACCTCGGCCGGAAGCTGCCGTCGCGGGCCACCAGCGCCCGTCCGATCGCGCTGCGCGTCGCAGCGCTGGGCCGCGGGTTGAGCGGGCTGGCTACAGCCGTCCTGCAGCCCTCGCCCGGCTTGAGTGTCGCGCTGATCGGACCCGACGGGGCCGGGAAGTCGACACTGACCGAAGGCCTCGCGAACTCGACCGGCCTCCCAACCCGCCGGATCTACATGGGTCTCTGGCAGGGCGAGGGCGAAACGGGGGACCCCGTGCCCCTCGCCGCCGCGATTCTCGCTGCCGCTCGGCGTCCGGTCCGCTCGTGGCGTCGCGCGGCAGTCGCGCTGTATCACCAGGGGCGGGGTCGGACGGTGGTGTTCGACCGCCACCCGTATGACGCACTGCTCCCGCCCGGTCCCCCGCACCTGCGGCTCAAGCGGATCTTCTTCGGATTCCTCGCCCGCTCCGTCCCCCCGCCCTCGATCGTGTTGGTGCTCGACCTTCCCGCCGAGATCACCCACCAGCGCCGGCCGGAGGAGGACCCATTCCAACTCGCCACGGCGCGCGACGCCTACCTCGCGCTCGCCCGGCGGCTGCGCCGAGCCGAAGTCATCAACGCCGACCGAACCCCGGACGAGCTGCGAGTCGAGGCCACCGCGCGGATCTGGCATGCGATGGTCGAGAGGAGGACCCGATGAGCCCCGTCGCCTTAAGAGCCGCCGGTGCCCTGGCGCTCGTCGGCCCCGTCGTGATGCGCCGGTACGACGCCCGCCGCCACCGGCAGCTCACCCTCAACCTGGTGCCGGACGTGTTGCGCGCCGTTTCCCTGCAGGTTGGGTCCGCGGAACCAACGAGGTGGGTCGCGCAGCGCGCGGTCATCAGCAGCACCCAGGTCGCGGTGATCATGCTCGGGCCTGCGGGCAAAGACCCCGTCGCGGTGCTGAAGATACCCTCGACCCCGGACGGCGCGGCCAGTCAACGACGCGAAGCCGGCGCCCTGACCGGACTGGCCGAGGAAACCTCTGTCGGGGACTTCGCGCGCCTGCTTCCCTTCCGGCTCGCCGAGGGGCAGATCGACGGCTCGCCCTACACCGTTGAGCGGGCACTGCCGGGCCGCTCGGTCAGTCCTGCGTCGACCGACCCTGCCGAGCTACTTCGTGTCGCCATGGACGCGGCCACCGCGGTCGGACTCCTCCACCACCGGACAGCGCACACAACCCTGGTCGATGCGCCGCTGCTGCGTACCTGGATAGACGATCGCCTACGCGTCGTGGAGCCCGCGACCCGCCGGCACCACGAGCTCGCTCGACTGCGCGCCAGATTGCGCTCAGCCTGGGCGGGCCGAACCCTGTCTGTCGGGTGGGTCCACGGCGACTTCTGGCCGGGCAACGTGCTCGCCGACCCGGCGACAGGCGCCACGACCGGCATCGTCGACTGGGAATGGGCCGGCCCCCGGGAACTCCCCCACCACGACATCGTCTACGCCTGCCTCCACCGGCGAATGCAGACCCAGCACACCGAGCTGGGAGACACCGTTGCGAGCCTGCTCAACGGGGCCCAGTGGGACGCCGACGAACTGGCGCTCCAGCAGGCCGCCGGGATGGGCGCCCAGCCCCGGGTCGACCCGGACGTCCTGCTCCTCGTCTGGCTACGGCAGATCGCCTACAACCTGATCCAAGGTCCGGCGATGGCACACAACATCATCTGGACCCGCCGCAACGTAGATAGCGTCCTGCGGGCGACCTAGCACATGTGGATCAAGATCAGCCAGCTGCCTGTCGTGGCTCCTGCCGGGATGGTGGTGCCTGCCGGCGGAAACCGTACGACGTCCGAAGTGATGCTTACCATTATTTATACGTCCGTACCCAGTCGACGTCATAGGTTGCAGGCTGCATACCCGAACCGTGGAAATTGTCAAGCTGAATAGTCAGGTGACCAGAAGGCATGGCAGTAATGTCAGCCTTACTGTAGCTGAACCACTCCTTACCGTCGATGTAACCCCTCACAGCTCGGGCGGTCCATTCAAAAGCTACGTTGTGCCATTCACTCAGCGGCGCACCACAATCTTTCTCCATGGCATGCTCCTGAACCCTCGGCGTGTGTTCCGGGTAGTGCATGTATGCCTCAGCGCAGTTCTCACCAGGCGCACTATTCTCCAAGAAATCGTATTCTCCGTCATCCGGCCACCTGTTCGACTTAGGCCAGACGATCAGCAGCGGGTGATAGGTTCTACCCGAACCACTGCCTACGGAACGAACACGTGCCTCCCACTTCCCGTACTTCTGGTTGAGCTTCGACTCCATTCCGGCTGAATCACCATCAGCTTTACCCGTCTGACGCAGGTATCCATTCTGAACAGTGTTGTTAGCTGCAACTCGACGACCATTACCCTGGTGGCCGTCACCGTTGTACAGAGACCATTTAGACGAATTAGGCGACCCTGTGTAGTTGAACTCATCGCTTCCAGCCGCAATAGGTGTTCCCCAGCCCAGTTTCTCGGCGGCTGTAGTACCTGTGCCTCCCGCTGGAGGTGCTGCCGTTGTCATTGGAGCGGGAGTAGCTGTTGCTGTTGCTGTTGCTGTTGC
>JAODNO010000042.1 GCA_025465235.1 Pseudonocardia sp. | reverse complement strand
TCCACGGGATCACGGCGCCGACCACACCGAGCGGCCGTGGGTCGGGCCCCAGCCCCGCATAGCCGAGCTTGTCGGCCCAGCCGGCGTGGTGGAACAGGTGCGCCGACGCGGTGGGCACGTCGACGTCGCGGGACTCGCGGATCGGCTTGCCGTTGTCCAGCGTCTCCAGCACGGCGAGCTCGCGGGAGCGCTCGGCGACCACCCGCGCGATCCGGAACAGGTACTTGGCCCGTTCCGCGCCCGGCATCGGACCCCACGTGGTCTCGAACGCGCGGCGGGCGGCGGCGACGGCCCGGTCGACGTCCTCCGTGCTCGCCGTGCCGACCTCGGCGAGCACTTCCTCCGTGGCCGGGTTGACCGTCTTGAGCGGCTGGCCGCCGCCGTCGACGAACTCCCCGTCGACGAACGGCTGGTAGCTGGGCCGCAGGTTGGCCAACGAGGCGGACTCGGGGGCGGGCGCGTACGTCCAGTCCATCACGCGCTCCCGATCCGGTCGGTGCTCTCGTAGTGCCCGTCGAGCTGGGTGCGGCGCTGCCGGAGCAGATCGCCGAGCAGCGACGACGCGCCGAACCGGAACAGCTCCGGCGTGAGCCACGCCGGTCCGGCCACCTCGTTGACCGCCACCAGGTGCCGGATCGCGTCCTTCGCGGTGCGGATCCCGCCCGCGGCCTTGACGCCGCGCAGCCCCCCCGTGGCGCGGTGCCAGTCGCGGACGGCCTGGAGCATCACCTGCACCACCGGCAGCGTGGCGGCGGGGGAGATCTTGCCGGTGGAAGTCTTGATGACGTCGGCGCCGGCGAGCAGGGCGAGCCAGGACGCCCGGCGCACGTCGTCGTAGCCGGCCAGCTCGCCGGTCTCGAGGATCACCTTGAGGTGGGCCCGCCGCTCGCCGCTGCCACAGGCCTGCTTGACCGCGACGATCTCGTCGAACACCGCGCCGTAGCGCCCGGTGAGGAACGCGCCCCGGTCGATCACCATGTCGATCTCGGACGCCCCGGCTTCCACCGCGAACGTGGTGTCGCCGAGTTTGACCGCGCGCGACGAGCGCCCGGACGGGAACGCGGTGGCCACGGCGGCGACAGCCACCCCCGACCCGCGCAGCGCCTCGACGGCGACCCCGGCGAGGTCGGGGTAGACGCAGACGGCGGCGACGGGCGGCACCTCGGGGTGCTCGGGGTCGGGGCGGCGGGCCTGCGCGCACAGCGACCGCACCTTGCCCGGGGTGTCCGCTCCCTCCAGGGTGGTGAGGTCGATCATCGAGATGGCCATGTCCAGCGCCTGCAGCTTCGACTCCTTCTTGATGCTGCGGGTGGCCAGCGTCGCCGACCGGCGCTCGAGCCCGACCTGGTCGACCCCCGGCAGGCCGTGCAGGAAGCGGCGCAACGACGCCTCGTCGCGCACGGCGTCGCCGAACCCCGAGCCGGCGCTGGTCCTCAGGCGGGCTCCGCCGGTACTGCGCGCGTCGGGCCGCGGGGCCGGGACGGTCGTGGTCACGGCGCCTGAGTGTAGGGCGTGTCCGGTAGATCTTGTTCGACGAGAGCCGGGATCACGGCGGTTCCTGACGGCCCCGCTGATGATGGGGCTCGGGTGGCTCCGGACAGCACACCGCCCGCTGCGCGGTGGCAGCGGGCGATGGCGATTGTCGGGGAGCTTGGTGAAGTGGTTGAGTTCAGGTGGAGCTGTGCAGGCGGACGACGCCGACGGTCACGTCCTCCAGTCCGCCGCGATCGAAATCGCGGCGGAGCTGGTCGGCCTTGAGAGTCGCCGTCAGGCCGTCGAACGGTCCATGTGCATCGACCTCCCCGGTTTGAGGATCGACGGCCAGCACGACGTATCCGTCGCACTGCGTGAGCTTCTCCGCCGCAGCGACCAGCGTCGCTTCGTCGGAAGTTCTGTTCTCCGGCACCGGATCACCTCCTAGTCATAAGTACAGCGTCGGCGGGGCCTCCTGTGTGACAGTGTTTGTGGCAGACCACCCATTCGGGTCAGGGTGAATCTGCAAGTTCGATCACTGACGGTGCGTTCGTGCGGGCGATGAGCGTGTAAATCGGTTGACGTCCGCTATCTACGAGGAACAACGTGTCGATCTTGACACGCTTAGTCATCATTACTGTGAGTGTCGATGTCGCCGTTTCCGCCTGCGCCGGCAGGCGTCCACGGTTCGTCGAGTCGGCGTTTTCGCTGCTCAGCTGGTCTCGGTCGCCCATCACGCCATCGGGTCGGGCAGATCCGGATGATTGCGGAAGGTGATCGGCACCGCCGGATCGGGCTCGGCGACCGGCCTCGATGCGGTGACGGGCCCCGCGGGCGGCCTTCCGGGGCCTGCGGAGGCCCGAGGTGCCCTCCACACGCAGTCGCGCTCGTCACCGTCGGCGACATCGCCCCGGGCGCCGCGACGGCGGCCGGATACGGCCCGAAGATCGCTCAGCGGGGAGGTCCCGCGGAGGCCGGGTGAGCTGTCAAGATCACGGCATGCGCACCCTTCGCACCCCCGACGAGCGGTTCGCCCACCTCCCCGACTTCGACCTCGACGCCCACTACGCCGACGTTCCCGATGGAGACGGCGGGACGCTGCGTATGGCGTGGGTGGAGGACGGGCCGGCGGACGGGCCGGTCGTGCTGTTGCTGCACGGCGAGCCGAGCTGGTCCTTCCTGTACCGCACGATGATCCCGGTGCTGGCCGCGGCCGGGCTGCGGGCAGTGGCGCCCGATCTGGTCGGCTTCGGCCGCTCGGACAAGCCAGCCGAGATCTCCGACCACAGCTATGCCCGGCACGTCGAATGGCTTCGGGTGCTCGCATTCGACGTGCTCGACCTGCTCGAGGTCACGCTCGTCGGGCAGGACTGGGGCGGCCTGCTCGGCCTGCGGCTGGTGGCCGAGCACCTCGACCGCTTCGCCGCCGTGGTGGCCGCGAACACCGGCCTGCCCACCGGCGACCACGACATGCCCGAGGTCTGGTGGCAGTTCCGCCGGGCCGTGGAGAAGGCGGAGCACCTGGACGTCGCGCGGCTGGTGCAGTCCGGCTGCCGCACCCCCCTCCCCCCGGAGGTCCGCGCCGGCTACGACGCCCCCTTCCCGGGCGAGAGCCACAAGGCGGCCCCGCGGGCGATGCCGAGGCTCGTGCCGACGCGGCCCGACGATCCGGCCACGGAGGCCAACCGGGCGGCCTGGGCGACGCTGTCGCGCAGCGAGGTCCCGCTTCTCTGCGCGTTCAGCGACGGTGACCCGATCACGGCGTCGATGGAGCCGATCCTGCGTCGCACCATGCCGGGCGCGGCGGGCCGGGAGCACCCGACGATCACCGGCGCCGGGCATTTCCTGCAGGAGGACGCGGGGCCGGCTCTGGCCGCGGAGGTCGTGCGCTTCGTTGCGGGCTCGGAGTGAGCGCCGTCCGTGCCGAACCTGCCGGCGGGCCGTCCCGGCGCTCGACGGGCGGCGCCGGCTGGGGCTGCCACCGTCCGGGCATCGGTGCGCAGCTCGCGCCCGTCGACAACCGGTTCTCCTGGTTGCGTCCCGGCCCGCTGATCGCCTCGCGCAACGACGTGCTGGCGCGCTGGTTCGGTGACCCCACCGACGGCCAGCGGCGGGAGTGGCTGCGTCGTCTCGACGCCTACGCCGCTGCGGCAGGCGTGCCGGCACCGCCGCGCGACCGCCTTGTCACGCGCTTCGCCGACCGCGATCGCATCTCCGTGGCGGTGCTGGGCGACCCTGGCGAGGGTGACGCCTCGCAGTACGTGGTCGTGCCGGTGCTGGAACGCGTTGCGGCGGACACCGACCTCGGGATCGTGTGCAGTGACGTCGTGTACCCAGCCGGTGGTGTCCGTGCCTACGCCGACCGCTTCTACCGGCCCTACGCCGGCTACCCGGCGCCGCTCTACGCCCTCCCCGGCAACCACGACTGGTACGACGGGCTCACGGGCTTCATGACCGCCTTCTGCGACGCCCCGCCCGACGCCGGGGCGCCATCTCCCGCCGTGGCAGGCCCGCTGTGGAAGCGGATGTTGCGACAGCTGCTCTGGCGGCGCGCCCCGAAGGCCACCGCCGAGGATGTCGCCGACATGCGCTGGTTCCGCGACGCGGACTCGCAGCAGGCAGGGCAGCCGGGCCCGTACTGCGCCATCGATGCCGGCCCGGTTCGGCTGGTGCTCATCGATGTGGGAATGGACGGTCACATCGACAGCGACCAGGCCGAGTGGCTCCGCGGTGTGTCGGCGGGCGACCGGCCCAAGATCCTTCTCGCCGGGCGCCCGATCTACACCTACGCGCAGGTGCAGGCGTGCCCGATCGAGGGCGGCGGGGACGTGAACGACATCGTCACCGACCCGGCGAACCACTACGTC
>JAODNO010000707.1 GCA_025465235.1 Pseudonocardia sp. | reverse complement strand
TGCCGTCCGAAAACGCGACGTGCGTCGATGTCGCGGGATGGGGGAGGGCGGACGTGCCTCGGGCTGCTCGTTAGCGTTCTGGGCGTGAGCGCTCCCTCGATCACTCTCGTCGCCCGGCTCGCCGCGTCCGCCGCGGATGCCCGGCGCGGCGTCGTCCGCCTGCATCCCGAGGTCATCGACGCGCTCGGCCTGCGCTCGTGGGAGGCGGTCACCCTCACCGGAGCCCGCGTGACGACCGCGCTCGTCGCCCCCACAGGCGGGCCTGCCGGACAGGCGACCCTGGACGACGTCACGCTCTCCAACGCCGGCCTGTCCGACGGCGCGGCCGTGGTGGTGGCGCCTGCGGCGGTCGAACCCGCCCGGCGGGTGCTGCTCACCGGTTCCCGTCTCGCCCGCGCTGCACTGACGCCGGAGATCGTGCGGCTCGCGCTGCTGGGCAAGGTCGTCACGGGCGGCGACGCGGTCTCGCTGCTGCCCCAGGACGTCGAGCCTGCACCGGGCCTGGACGCACCCACCGCTCGCCAGCGCGTTGCCGGGGCGCTGGGGAGCGCGTGGACCACGGAGCTGCTCACCGTGGCCACCGTCGAACCTCCGGGAGCGGTGGCCGTGCTGCCGAGCACGGTCGTGGGCTGGGAGGGCGGTGCGGCGACGGGCACGCCCGTCCTCGCTGCAGCGCCGTCGGCGGCGCCGGTCACGGACAGGGGTGTGGCGCAGGCGAGGCCCACCCGGACGACCGCCGGAGCCCCGGCTCCGTCCGTGGTGGATGTGGCCGCGGCTGCCGCGCCTGCCGTGGCGGTCGAGGATCTCGTCGGCAACACCGACGCCGCGCGCAGGCTCGTCGAGTGGCTCGAGCTGACCCTCGACCGACCGGAGCTGCTCACCCGCCTCGGCGGCTCTGCGCGGCTCGGCGTGCTCGTCATCGGTCCGGAGGGGGTCGGGAAGCTGACGCTGGCGCGCAGCACCGCCGCGGCCGTCGGCGCCTCCTGCGTGGAGCTCGCGGCGCCGGGAGTGGCCGCGCTCGAGGCGGGCGCTGCGTCGCAGCGGGTGCACGAGGTGGTCGGTTCGGCACGGGCCGCGGCCCGCGCCGGGTCGCGGGCCGTGCTGGTGGTCACCGACGTCGACGCCCTGCTCCCGGCCGCCTCGCGGCCGCCGCTCTCCACCATCGTGCTCGAGGCGTTGCGCGAGGCGGTGGAGACGCCGGGGCTCGCGCTCGTCGCCACGACCTCGTCGCCGGAGTCGGTCGACCCGCGACTGCGCGCCCCCGACCTCGTGGACCGCGAGCTCCCACTGGCGCTGCCCGACCTGCGCACCCGCATCGAGCTGCTGCGCAGGTTGCTGGCCGCGGTGCCGCTGGCCGACGGGGTGGACCTCAAGGCCGTCGCCGAGCGCGCCCCCGGATTCGTGGCCGCCGACCTCGTCGCGGCGCGGCGTGAGGCCGCCGTGCAGGCCGCACTCCGGCACAGCGGTGACGGCGAGCCGCGGATCTGCCAGCAGGACCTGCTCGACGCCGTCGGCTCCGTGCGGCCGATCTCCATGTCGTCTTCGGACACCCTGCAGACCGGCGGGATCACGCTCGACCAGGTGGGCGACATGGTCGAGGTCAAGCAGGCGCTCACCGAGGCGGTGCTCTGGCCGCTGCAGTACCCCGACTCGTTCGCCCGCCTCGGCGTCGCCGCTCCCCGCGGTGTACTCGTCTACGGTCCGCCCGGCGGCGGCAAGACCTTCCTGCTGCGCGCACTGGCCGGTACAGGGCAGCTCAACGTGCTCGCGGTCAAGGGCGCGGAGCTGCTCGACAAGTACGTCGGCGAGTCCGAGCGGGCGGTCCGCGAGCTGTTCCGCAAGGCCGCCGATGCCGCGCCTGCCCTCGTGTTCCTGGACGAGGTCGATGCGCTGGCCCCGCGCCGCGGGCAGTCGGCCGACTCGGGTGTGGCCGACCGTGTCGTCGCCGCGCTGCTCACGGAGCTGGACGGCGCGGAGCCGCTGCGCGATGTGATCGTCGTGGGCGCCACGAACCGACCCGAGCTGATCGACCCGGCGCTGCTGCGGCCCGGGCGACTGGAGCGGTTGATCTACGTCCCGCCGCCGGACGCCGCCGCGCGCGCCGAGATCCTGCGCGCGTCCGGACGGAACATCCCCCTGGCCGACGACGTCGACCTCGATGCCCTCGGTGCGGAGCTCGAGGGTTACTCGGCTGCCGACTGCGCGGCCGTGCTGCGCGAGGCCGCGCTCACCGCGATGCGGGAGTCGCTCGACGCCGCAGTGGTGACGGGGGCGCACATCGCCGCTGCCCGGGCAGCCGTCCCGCCGTCGTTGGATCCTGAGCAGGTCGCGGCACTGCAGGCCTACGCCGACCGCCGCCCGTCCTGACCTGGGACACCCCGGGGCTCCGCGGCGTCAGCGCCCCCGGTAGTCGTTGGTGGCGATGACGATCAGGCCGGGGCTCGCCTCGTCCAGGCCCGCGAACCGCGGCTCGACCCGGAGCGAGAACTGGTTGCCGATGGCTTGCGCCGCCTGCTGCTCGCCCGTGCCGGGCCGGTAGTAGACAGTGCTGGTGGGGATGATCCCGTAGGGGTAGTTCGCGACCTCCTCGACCTGCCACCCGGCGCTGCGGAAGTCGGCGGCGGCGCGTGCCGCGAGGCCGGTGATGGTGCTGTTGTTGTAGACGCGTACCGGAGCCCGGCCGGTGCCGCTGCCCGAGCCGCCCGATCCCGCTCCGCCGTCCTTCGTGCCTGCGCCACCGGAGTCGTTGCGTGCCTGGGGAGGAGCGCCCGACCCGGTACCGGCCGGCCCGGCGATGCCGTTGGTCGGGGTGGGACCGAAGGACGGCACCGGCACCGAGCCCCCGCCGGTGGGGGTCGTGTCGGTGGGGGGCGGGGGCACGACCGCGCTGGGGCTGGGGCCTGCCGTGCCGGTCGCCTGGGCGGACGGAGGCGGCGCGGCCGTCTGCCCGCCGTCGCCACCACCGTTGGTGGCGAGCATCGCGAGGCCGACAATGCCGGCGATGACCCCGATCCCGAGCAGCGCGATTCCCCCGACTCGCAGCGGAGACGGGCCCCCGGACGAAGCGGGTGCGGTCACGAATGCCTCCGAGTGGGATGGATTTCGATCAGCGACCTGTGGCGATCATGGTGCCGTCACCACGGCTCGATGCCCAGGCGACGCGCCGCGCGGGTGCGCTGCCGGCTGGAGCGCAACCGCCGGAGCCTCCTGACGAGCAGCGGGTCGGCGGCGAGCGCTTCCGGCTTGTCGATGAGCGCGTTGAGCACCTGGTAGTAGCGGGTGGCGGACATGTCGAACAGCTCGCGGATCGCCTGCTCCTTGGCGCCGGCGTACTTCCACCACTGGCCCTCGAAAGCGAGGATCTCGCGCTCCCTGCGGTCCAGCTCGCGGTGTGCGCTTCCGGCGGGAGACCTCCCGTTGGGTCCGGTGGCGGACTCCATCACGCTCCTCGCTGGCCTCGCAGTTCGACGAATGACACGCCTGTCATTCGCGGCCGCCATTCAACCACGGGGCACCGCCGAGAACGGGTTAGGCACGCACCACTCGGTGGAGTGGATCGAGGGTCCGAGGTGAGCGGACGACTAGGCTCGTCGTCCGTGGCCGTCCGACCCATCCGCATCATCGGGGATCCCGTCCTGCACACGCGGACCCGGCGTGTCGAGGTGTTCGACGACGCGTTGAAGGCCCTCGTCGAGGACATGTTCGACACGATGGAGGCAGCCGAGGGCGTCGGCCTCGCGGCGAACCAGATCGGGGTCGACCTGCGCGTGTTCGTCTACGACTGCCCGGACGAGGAGTTGGGCGCCAGGGTGCGTGGCGTCGTCGTCAACCCGATGCTGGAGACCTCGGAACGTCCCGAGACGATGCCCGACCCGGAGGACGACGAGGAGGGCTGCCTGTCGGTGCCCGCCGAGCACTTCCCGACGGGCCGGGCGGAGTGGGCGCGCGTCACCGGAGTGGACGTCGACGGGGCGCCGGTGGAGGTGGAGGGGCGTGGTTTCCTGGCCAGGTGCCTCCAGCACGAGACCGACCACCTCGACGGGGTGATCTACCTCGACCGGCTCGTCGGCCGCAACCAGCGAGCCGCCCGGAAGATGCTCAAGCACAACGGTTGGGGCGTGCCCGGGCTTGCCTGGGACCCGGCGACCGAGCAGGCCGAGGACGTCTAGGAACACCATCGCACGGCGCTGCGTTCTTCTGCTGCACCACCTCTGCAACACTGTAAGCAGAAGGAGGCCGTCGTGGACGAGCTCGACTCCTACTCCCGCACGGTCAGCGCGGTGGCCGCCGAGCTCACGGGCCGGGTGGCGGCGATCCGCACCGGGCGCGGCAGCGGCTCGGCGGTGGTTGTCGACGCGGCAGGCGTGCTGGTCACCAATGCCCATGTGGTCGGCGACGCCTCCCGGGGCCGGGCCGACTTCGTCGACGGCACCCAGGCCGACGTCACCGTCGTGGGGACCGACCCGCTCTCCGACCTCGCCGTGCTCCGTGCCGCACGTCCGGGTGACCTGCCGCCGCCGGTGCGGCTCGGCAACGCCGACGACCTGGTGGTCGGCCAGCTCGTGGTGGCCGTGGGCAACCCGCTCGGCCTCGCAGGCTCCGTGACGGCAGGAGTCGTGAGCGCGCTGGGACGCGCCCTGCCCACTCGCAGCGGAAGCGCGGGCCGCGTCGTGGAGGACGTCATCCAGACAGATGCGGCGCTCAACCCCGGAAACTCGGGGGGAGCGCTCGCCGACAGCCATGCGCGCGTGGTCGGGATCAACACCGCCGTCGCGGGTGTCGGACTCGGTCTGGCGGTGCCGGTGAACGCGACGAGCCGCCGGATCGTGGCGGCGCTCCTCGCGGACGGGCGCGTGCGGCGGGCGTACCTCGGTGTCGTCGGGAGCCCGGCACCTGTGCCCGCGAAAGTCGCCGAGCGCTACGGCCGCAGCAGGGGGCTGCGGCTGGCCGAGGTGATCGGCGGCAGCCCGGCAGCGCGGGCCGGACTGCGGGCGGGCGACCTCGTGCTCGACGTCGGCCGCCGCCCGGTGCAGGACGCCCAGGGCGTGCAACGGCAGCTTTTCGGCGATGCGATCGGGGTGCCGCTGCCTGTCACGGTGCTGCGCAACGGTGCGATGGTCGACGTGGTCGCGGTGCCCACCGAACTGGGCTGACGCCCCCGTGTGCGGATACGAGTGTCAGAGCACTCGTATCCGCGCACGGGGTCAGTGGACGTGGCCGTGCTCCCACGCCCACGCGGCGATCTCCACGCGGTTCCGGGCCGACAGCTTGGCCTGCACGTTGGTCAGGTGCGTCTTGACCGTCGAGAGCGACACGAACAGCTCGGCCGCGATCTCCGCGTTCGTACGACCGCGGGCGACGGCGCGCACCACGTCCAGCTCGCGTGGGGAGAGCGGATCGGGCAGCGCCGCCCACGCGGCCGGCCGGGCGGCCAGGTGCTTCAGCAGCCGCACGGTGACCGACGGGGACACGAGCGCGTCCCCCGCCGCCGCGGCGCGCACCGCTTCGACGAGCAGCCGCGGCCCCGCGTCCTTGAGCAGGAACCCGCACGCTCCGACGCGCAGCGCGCCGTACACGTACTCGTCGAGGTCGAACGTCGTGACGACGACGATCCGCGGCGGCTCGCGGTCGGCCATCAGCACGCGCGTGGCCTCGAGCCCGTCCAGCTCGGGCATGCGGATGTCCATGAGCACCACGTCCGGGCGCAGCGTGCGGGCGCGTGCGACGGCGTCCACCCCGGTACCGGCCTCGCCGACCACCTCGACATCGTCTTCCGCAGAGAGGATCAGCCGGAAACCGGTGCGCACCATCTCCTGGTCGTCGGCGAGCAGGACCCGGATCACCGCGAGCCCCGCAGCGGCAGCCGGACCGAGACCATCCACACCCCGGGTGCCGTCGGCCCCGCGGTGAGCGTGCCGTCCAGCGCCCCCACCCGCTCGGCCATCCCGGCGAGCCCGAACCCGCCCGACCCGGCGCGTTGCCCCGCCCCGGCCGCGGGCACCCCGTCGTTGCGCACGGACACCAGCAGCGCCTCCTCGCGCATCCGGACGTCCACCTCGACGGACGTGGCGTCCGGAGCATGCCTGCGGACGTTGGTCAGAGCTTCCTG
>JAODNO010000704.1 GCA_025465235.1 Pseudonocardia sp. | reverse complement strand
CCGCGTTGATCGCCGACTCGGACAGCGTGGTCGAGTCGGTACGCATGTAGGTGATGTAGCCGTTCTCGTACAGCCGCTGCGCGGAGCGCATGGTGCGCTCGGAGGTGAAGCGCAGCTTGCGGCCGGCTTCCTGCTGCAGCGTCGAGGTCATGAACGGCGCGTACGGCCTGCGGGTGTAGGGCTTCGACTCGACCGACTCGACGGACAGGTCGCGGCCCCGCAGGGCCTCGGCCAGCCGGCGCGCGCTCGCCTCGTCGAGCGGGCGGGCCGACTCCTTGCCCTCCGAGCTCTTGAGCCTGCCATCCGGGCCGAAGTCACGGCCGGTGGCCACCCGGGTGCCGTCGACGGCCACGAGGCGTGCAGGGAACTGCCTCGGGCTCGCCTCGGGGCCGGCGTCGAGCTGCGCGGCGATGTCCCAGTACGACGCCGATACGAACGCCATGCGCTCGCGTTCGCGCTGCACGATGATTCGCGTCGCCACCGACTGCACCCGGCCCGCCGACAGCTTCGGCATGACCTTCTTCCACAGGACGGGGGAGACCTCGTAGCCGTAGAGCCGGTCGAGGATCCGGCGGGTCTCCTGGGCGTCGACCAGGTCGTGGTCGAGGTCGCGCAGGTTCTCCACGGCCGCACGGATGGCGGACTCGGTGATCTCGTGGAAGACCATCCGGCGCACAGGGACCTTCGGCTTGAGCGTCTCGAGCAGGTGCCAGGCGATCGCCTCGCCCTCACGGTCATGGTCCGTGGCGAGCAGCAGCTCATCGACGGACTTCAGCGCGTCCTTGAGCTCGGCGACCTTGCCCTTCTTCTCCGGCGTGATGATGTAGAGCGGCGCGAACTGGTTGTCGACGTCCACACCGAGCCGGGCCCAGGCCTCGCCCTTGTACTTGGCCGGCACGTCGGCGGCGCCGCGCGGCAGGTCGCGAATGTGGCCGACCGACGCCTCGACCACGTAGTCGTTGCCGAGGTACTGCTGGATCTTCTTCGCTTTCGTCCCGGACTCGACGATCACCAACCGGCGCGTCGGCCGTCCGTTCGAGACGGCCGAAGGCGTGCCGGTAGGCCGGTCAGGGTCAGCCTTCGCTGCCGCCTTCCGGCTGCCCGTGCCCCTCTGGGTCGCGGGCTTCGCACTCGTCGTTCCGGTTGCCACCTGGTCCTACTCCATCGTCTACGGCCGTATCGGCGCTGCGCACCGGCCGTCCTCCAGGGCCACCGCGCCGGATGCGCGAGGTGCCCGGACACCGAGTATGCGTGTCGCGAGTTCCGGCACGTACCGGAACCTCACGTTCGCACACCCACCCACGGTGTCACACTCATCACACCGCGCGTCACGCAGCGGAGCGAGTCCGACACTGTGCCGGTCTGCGCCGCGCGAGCCTAACCAGCCCGTCAAGACGCGTTCCGACCCCAGTACCGCGGCCAGAGCGCCGTGTCGGCCCTGGGCGGGACCGGCCCGACGAGCTCGACGAGCCGTTGGACGCGTCGCGTGCCGCTGATCCGCAGAGCCGGTCCACGACCCACCCTGGCGGGCGGTATACCCACCCGGGTGGCTGCCGCCACCAGAGCAAGGTGCGTTTCGGGCGCGTGCGGGTCGAGTGACAGCAGGTACCCGCCTCGCTCGTCGGGCCGGCCCGTGGCCAGTGCCCACAGTCGTAACGCCGGTCCGTCCAATTGCCATCCCGGCGGGACCGTTTTGACCGAACCCCGCGTCCACGCGCGCGCCAGCCCCACCAGGTCGCACCGGAACGCCGAGCGGAGCGCGGTGGCCCCGCCCTCGGTCTGCACGGCCTCCATCCTGATCCCGGTGGCCGCGCTGGCCGCCGCGAGCGCCGGCGCCCTGGCCGGGTCGGCGAGCACGATCGACAGCCGCGCCTGGTCGCCGGCTCCGAAGCCGACGATCTGTCCCGGCCCGCAGAGCAGCCCGGCGAGGTCGCTCACCCTGGGCGGGCGCGCGTCCGCGGAAAACAGCGACAGCTGCGACACGACGCGCACAGTAGAACACGCGTTCGACCGAAACCACGGCGACGCGCCGATGATCGGCACGCGGTGTCCTGGTCAGGGAGAGAGGGCAGCCGCTTGCGGGCGAGATCGGAGGAGAAGGGCCGCGAGGCCGACGGCTAGTGCGGTGCGGCGGTCGACAACGCCGACAGTTGCTGGCACTGCGCCGCATGCTCCGCCGCGCGCTGCAGGCGGGGGGTGGAGCTCAGGTCGCTCAGCGGGTTCGGGGGAGTGATCGCGTCGAAGGTCGACTGGGCCCGTGTCAGCGCCGCCTTGACTGAGTCGGGATTGTTCGGGTCGGCGGTGTCCACCGCGTTCTTGGCCCCCGTGAAGTCCTGCTCGAGGAACTCCAACGCGCTCTCGGCCCGGCCAACGGCCTCGGCGCCGCCCTGCAGGGGGGAGCGGCCGACTGCCGCGAGTTGCGTTCGGCCCTGCTGCACGCCGGTGAGGACGGCGCCGAGGTAGTCACTGACGGCCCGCTGGACGGTGGGCAGGTCGGCCGCCGGGGCGACGACGGGCGGCGTCGTGGCCGGCACTGCGAAGCTCAGCACGGCTCCGCACACGTGGTCGGCCCAGACGACGGGGTCGCTCCCTGGGCCCTCGGTGGGGGTCGGGGCGGGATCTGCGGCTGCGCTGCCGGACACCGCGGTGGTGCAGCCTGCGAGGAGGGCGAGGACGGCAGCGGCGGTAGGGACGGCGGCGATCCGGACGGCCGCGATCAGGGTGGCGGAGATCTGGGCGGGGCGGGTCGTGCGAGTCATGCGCCGGCTCCGGGTCGGGGGAAGGACGGCGTCAGTGTGCCGGGAGCTCCCGGCACTGATCACGCAGGGCTCGGCCGACCGGACCGTCAACCACCGATCTGGAGCTTGATCTGCTGGCAGTTCGGCGCCTGCGCGCTGGCCCGCTGGAGCTCGGGGTTGGTCTGCAGGTCGACCGTCGGATCCGGCATGCTCGAGAGCTGCTGCAGCGGCTCGACCGCCTTCGGCAACTCGGTGGCCAGCGCCTGCCGATCGGTGGTGTCGACCGCGTCGACCTGGGCCTTGGCGTTCTGGAACGAGGTGCGGAACGTGGTGAGCGTCCCCGTCAACCGCGTGACCACCTCGTCCCCGCCCGCCACAGGGGAGCGGCCCACGCGTGCCATCGCGGTGATCGCCGAGTCGGCCGCGCCCGCGCCCTTCGCGAGGTAGTCGCTGATGCTCTTGACGAGCGCGGTGGGGTCGGTGGCCGTGGTGAGTTGTGGTGGGGTGCCCGCCGTCCGGACGAAGGGCAGCAGTGCGCCGCACACGCCATCCACCCACTGCACGGAGTCGACCGTGGTCGTCGTCGCCTGAGTCGAACCGGCAGGGCTCGCCGAACCCGAGACGGTCGTCGTGCAGCCCAGGGTCAACAACAGCGGCACGAGGACCGTGAGGAGCAGGACGGGACGCGGGACGGCTGGCATACTGCTCCCAACTCGGGGGGACGTGGTAGGCAACCAGTGTGCCCGCCGGGGAAAGCGGCGCACCGACCAGTGCGTATCAGCGCGCCGGCGAGGTCGTCGACCGCACCTGCTGGCAGTTCGCGGCCTTGTCGGCGGCGGCCCTGAGCTCGTCGGTGGCCCGCAGGCCGTCCGTGGGGTCGGCCAGGTTCCGCAGCTCCTGCAAGGGCGCCACGGCCGCCGGCAGCGCCACGGACATGGCCTGCACGCTTGATGTGTCCACCCCGGCGAGCTGGCCCCTGGCCGTGTCGAATCTCGTGCGGATCTCGGTCAGGGCGCCCTTGAGCCGGGCGACGTACTCGTCGCCGCCCTCCACCGGCGAGGGGCCGACCGCGTCCAGTTCGCTGATCGACCCCTGCAGAGCCGCGGCCGTGGCGCTGAAGTAGTCGCCAAGGCCGCGCACCGTGGCGGCGGGGTCGGTCCCGTGGACCTGTGGCTGGGACGTGGCGGCCCGGGCGAACCCGGACAGCGCCCCGCACACCCGGTCCGTCCAGGCCACCGCGTCGGAGTCGGCGTTACCTGTGTTGCCGCACCCTGCGGCGATGACGAGCACGAACGCTGAGGCGAGAGTGCAGGTGAACCTGCGGGTACCCATTCGGTCCTCCGGCGGCAGTGCGACCAACAGGACGCGCGGTGCGCGTCAACCAGCGGGAAGGTACTGGTAGCTCCCTGCAACGACGGAGGCCGCCCACCCCCGATTGGGTGAACGGCCTCCGGACGGATGCGAGCGGTCAGCCGACCGAGCTCGCTGCCGGGGTGTCGGCGATCGAGGTGGAGCGCCGCTTCGACACGAGGACCGCGGCCACGATGATCGCGACCGCGATCACCGCGATCGCGATCCGGATCGGGGCCGAGGCCGAGGGACCGACCGAGAAGGCCACCACGGCCGGTGCGATCAGCACCGAGACCAGGTTCATGACCTTGAGCAGCGGGTTGATCGACGGGCCCGCAGTGTCCTTGAACGGGTCACCTACGGTGTCGCCGATGATCGTGGCCTCGTGGGCGGAAGATCCCTTGCCACCGTGGTTGCCGTCCTCGACCAGCTTCTTCGCGTTGTCCCATGCGCCGCCGGAGTTGGCCAGGAAGACCGCCATCAACGTGCCACTGGCGATGGCGCCTGCCAGGTAGCCGGCCAGTGGGCCGACGCCGAGGCCGAAGCCGACGGCGATCGGGGCGAAGATCGCCAGCAGACCGGGGGTGGCCAGCTCGCGCAGCGAGTCACGGGTGCAGATGTCCACCACGCGGCCGTACTCCGGGCGAACGGTGCCCTCCATGATCCCGGGGTTCTCCCGGAACTGGCGGCGCACCTCGAACACGATCGCGCCAGCCGCCCGGGTGACCGCGTTGATCGCGAGCCCGGAGAACATGAACACCACCGAGGCGCCGATGATCACGCCGACGAGTGTGTTCGGGGCGAAGACCTCGAAGGCGAAGGCCGTTCCGGCGTCCTGCAAGGTGCCACCCGCATTGGCCAGTGCCTGCGTGATGGCGTCGCGGTAGGAGCCGAACAGTGCCGTTGCGGCGAGCACGGCTGTCGCGATCGCGATGCCCTTGGTGATGGCCTTCGTCGTGTTGCCGACCGCGTCCAGTTCCGTGAGGATGCCGACCCCGGGGCCCTCGACGTCGCCGGACATCTCGGCGATGCCCTGCGCGTTGTCCGCGACCGGGCCGAAGGTGTCCATCGCGACGATGACGCCGACCGTGGTGAGCAGGCCGGTACCGGCCAGTGCCACTGCGAACAGCGCCACGGTGATCGAACCGGTGGCCAGCGTGAACGCGCCGAATACGGCCGCGCTGATGACGAGCGCGGTGTAGACGGCCGACTCGAAGCCGATCGAGATGCCGGCCAGGATGACGGTGGCCGGACCGGTGAGCGAGGACTCGCCGACGGTCTTGACGGGCTTGTCCTCGGTGCCGGTGAAGTAGCCGGTCAACCAGAGGATCACGCCGGCCAGCACGATGCCGATGATGACGGCGATCGACGCGATCAGCCGCGGGTCACTGCCGGCCATGGCGGCCACGACAGTGGTGTCGGTCGGGTTCGTGAGTGCGCCGAAGCTGCCGGGCAGGTAGACGTAGGCGGCGATCACGCACAGCACGGCGGAGATGACCGCGGAGATGTAGAAGCTGCGGTTGATCGTGGTCAGGCTGCTCTCGCCCTCGCGGGTGTGGGTGATGTAGACCCCGATCACCGCGGTGAGCACGCCGATGGCCGGCACGATCAGCGGGAACAGCAGGCCCTGCAGGCCGAACGCGGCGGTACCGAGGATCAGTGCGGCCACGAGCATCACGGCGTAGGACTCGAACAGGTCGGCGGCCATGCCGGCGCAGTCACCGACGTTGTCGCCCACGTTGTCGGCGATCGTCGCGGCGTTACGGGGGTCGTCCTCGGGGATGCCCTGCTCGACCTTGCCGACCAGGTCGGCGCCCACGTCAGCGGCCTTGGTGAAGATGCCACCGCCCACACGCATGAACATGGCGAGCAAGGCGGCGCCGAACCCGAAGCCCTCCAGAACCTTGGGCGCCTGGCCGGCGTAGACCATCACGACGACGGCCGCACCGAACAGACCGAGGCCGACGGTGAACATGCCGACCACGCCACCGGTGCGGAACGCGATGCGGGTGGCTTTCTCCCGGCCGCCTTCCTCGTTGGATGCGGCGGCGACGCGGATGTTGGCAAAGGTGGCCAAGCGCATGCCCAGGTTGCCGATCGTTGCGGAGAAGGCCGCACCGACGAGGAAGAATATCGATCGCCCGATGCGCTCGCCGAGATCGTCCGCAGGGAGCGCAAAGAGCAGGACGAACACGATGACAACGAACACGCCGAGCGTGCGGAACTGGCGGTTGAGGTACGCCGTAGCGCCTTCCTGGACCGCTCGGCCGATCTCCTGCATCTTCGGGGTGCCCTCGCCAGCGGCGAGAACCTCCCGGCGCAGAACAAAGCCGATGGCCAGGGCAGCGAGGGCGACCACCGCGACCACACCGACGAGAATGCGGTCATTCGCCCCGAGCTCGAGGCCCTGGGCGAGGGTGGACACGGACATCCGTCCTCCTGGTTCAGTAAATACCGGGCCAGGGAAGTCAGACGGCACCCCTGGCGTCTCGAACCCGTCGCCGCAGGTGAGCGCGGTGCAGGCCCAGGCAGTGTATGTGTGCGACGTAGGGCGCTCGGCAGTGAGGGCAGGGCGGACACCATAGGTAACGATCCGGTCACGAGTGAGCGAAATACGTTTGGGTC
>JAODNO010000694.1 GCA_025465235.1 Pseudonocardia sp. | reverse complement strand
TGGAGCGCACTGTGGCCGCAGCCCTCGATGCCGCGGTGCTCCGGCGCCGCGCCGCGGTCGACGCGGAGCTGGCCCTGGTGGCCCCCGACAACGGTGGCGTCCGATGACCGAGGAGCGGCGCCCGGGTCGCGTGCCCGAGGAGGGCGGGCCCGTTGACATCTCCCACGGGTTCGATGTCACGGCCGGCTTCGACACCGACGGGGACGGCCGCTCCGACACGGCGGTCACCGACGATGGGGTCGACCTCGTCCTGCTCACCGATCTCGACGGCGACGGGTTCGCCGACCAGGTCCTGCGGATCGGCCCGGACGGCGTCGTTCGGGAGGTCGCGCCAGAGCCGCCGGCCGGCGCAGGTACCGGGGTCGTCGACGGCCTGCGCAGCGGTGCCGACGCCGGGTACGAGCCGTGAGGTCGGCGGGACGTGCTCATCCGACCGGCCAGTAGGTTGCGGGGTATGCCCGCAGACCGCATCGACCCCCAGTTCCGGGCCCTGCCGCTCGCCGCTCTTGCCGACGCCGCCCTGAGCCGGGCGCGCGAGCTGGGTGCGCAGCACGCCGACCTTCGAGTCGAGCGGATCGTGTCGCAGTCCATCGACCTCCGCGACGGCACCGTCACCGGCGTCGCGGACACCATCACGGTGGGGCTCGCGGTACGCGTCGTCGTCGACGGCGTGTGGGGATTCGCGTCGCACGTCGAGCTGACCCCGGTCAGGGCGGCGGCCACGGCGGAGCGTGCTGTGGCCGTGGCCCGCACGCTCGCGCCGGTGGCGGTCGAGCGCGTCGAGCGGGCCGACGAGCCGGTACACGCGGATGCCGTCTGGGTGTCGGACTACGCCGTCGACCCCTTCACGGTTCCCACCCGGGAGAAGGTGGACCTGCTCACCGAGTGGTCGCAGCGGCTGCTCGCCTCGGACGGCGTCGACCACGTGCAGGCCGGGGTCGCGCAGGTGCGGGAGAACAAGTTCTACGCCGATACGGCGGGCACCACGACCACGCAGCAGCGCGTCCGGATCGACCCGTCCGTCACGGCGACCGCCGTGAACCGCGCCGCAGGTGGGTTCGAGACGATGAGTTCCCTCGCGCCGCCGGCCGGCCGGGGCTGGGAGTACCTGGGCGGCGACGGCTGGGACTGGCACGGCGAGCTCGCCCAGCTGCCCGAGCTACTCGCCGAGAAGGCCAAGGCACCGTCGGTCCACGCCGGTTCCTACGACCTCGTCATCGACCCGACGAACCTGTGGCTCACTATCCACGAGTCCGTCGGTCATGCCACGGAGTACGACCGGGCCATCGGCTACGAGGCCGCCTACGCCGGCACCAGTTTCGCCACGCCCGACGGGCTCGGGACGTTGCGCTACGGCTCGGAGCACATGCACGTCACGGGCGACCGGACGGTCCAGCACGGCCTCTCGACCATCGGCTTCGACGACGACGGCGTCGCCACGGGCGAGTGGGATCTCGTGCGCGACGGCGTGCTGGTCGGCTACCAGCTCGACCGGACGTTCGCGCCGCGGCTCGGACTCGACCGCTCCAACGGCTGCGCCTTCGCCGACTCCCCGCACCACGTGCCGATCCAGCGGATGGCCAACGTGTCGCTGCGCCCCGATCCCACGCACGACACCAGTACCGAGGAGCTGATCGCCGGCGTGGACCGGGGCATCTACGTCGTCGGCGACAAGTCCTGGTCGATCGACATGCAGCGCTACAACTTCCAGTTCACCGGCCAGCGCTTCTTCCGGATCGAGGGCGGGAAGCTCGCAGGCCAGCTCCGCGACGTCGCCTACCAGGCCACCACCACCGACTTCTGGGGTTCGCTCGACGCGGTGGGTGGCCGGTCGACATGGCTGCTGCACGGCGCGATGAACTGCGGGAAGGCCCAGCCGGGGCAGGTCGCGGCCGTCAGCCACGGGTGCCCGTCGGCGCGTTTCCGTGGCATCAACGTGCTCAACACGCAGGAGGAGGGTCAGTGACCCGGACGAGGGCGAGCGAGGTGACGGCGTCCGTGCTCGCGCCGCAGGAGGTCGTGGAGCGGACGCTGGCCGCCGGGGCGCACCTGCACGGCTGCACCGTGCTCGTGCGCGAGATCAGCGAGGCCGTGCTGCGCTGGGCCAACTCGACGATGACCACGAACGGGCACACGACGTCCGGCCAGGTCACGGTGATCGCGTTCGTCGCCGTCGAGGGAGGCATCGCGGCCGGTGTCGTCAGCTCCAGCGCCGCCGTCACCGGGGCGGGGCAGCTCGAGGAGCTGGTGCGGGCGGCCGAGTCAGCGGCGCGCGGTGCGGGGCCGGCCCGCGACGCCGCGCCTCTGGTCGAACCGGCAGGCGGCGATCACCGCTCGGACGACTCCCGGTGGGACGACCCGGCGATCGAGACGTCGATCGGGGTCTTCGGGTCGTTCGCCCATGGGCTGTCCGAGGTGCTGGCCGGCCCCCACCGGCAGTACGGGTTCGCGAGCCACGAGGTGATGACGATCTGGCTCGGCACCTCCACGGGCGTGCGGCGCCGCTGGGTGCAGCCGACGGGATCGGTGGAGCTCAACGCGAAGACGCCCGACCTCACGGGATCCGCCTGGGCCGGGTTGTCGACCACGGACTTCGGCGACGTCGACGTGGCGGCCCTGGCAGCGACGGCGACCCGCCGGCTGGAGTGGGGGAAGAGACGCGTCACGCTTCCGGCGGGACGGTACGAGACCCTCCTGCCGCCGTCGGCCGTCTCCGACCTGATGATCTACCTGGCCTGGTCGATGGAGGGACGCCCCGCGCAGGAGGGCCGTAGCGCGCTGGCCGGTCCGGACGGCCCGCGCGTGGGGGAACGGCTCACCGGCCTGCCACTCACGCTGGCCTCTGACCCGGCCGCTGCCGGGCTGGAGTACGAGCCGTTCCTCACCGCGACCCGATCGGGCGAGGGGATCAGCGTCTTCGACAACGGCGCTCCCACCCGCAGGGTGGAGTGGATCAGCCAGGGCGCGGTCGGTCAGCTGGCCTACTCGCGAGCCGAGGCTGCCGAGTTCGGCACGACGTTCACCCCCGCAGGCGACAACCTGCTGCTCACCGGCGGGTCGGACGCATCCATCGCCGACATGGTCGCGCGCACCGAGCGCGGACTGCTGCTCACCTGCCTCTGGTACATCCGGGAGGTCGACCCGGCCACCCTGCTGCTCACCGGCCTCACCCGCGACGGTGTGTACCTCGTGGAGAAGGGTGAGGTAGCGGGCGAGGTCGATCACAACTTCCGCTTCAACTACTCCCCGCTCGACGTGCTGCGCCGCACGTCAGAGGTCGGTGCCACCGAGCGGACGCTGCCCCGGGAGTGGAAGGACTGGTTCACCCGCGCGGCGATGCCACCGGTGCGGGTTCCGGAGTTCAACATGTCCTCGGTGTCACTCGGCCGCTGACCGAGTCCGGCCCGGATCTGTGCCCGGATGGTGCTCGAGGGTGTGCCGCTGCGAACCCCCGAGGCCCGGATGCCGTTGACTGTTGTGTGCGCCGACGTCGTCGCCGGGTCGTGGACGGGAGAGGGGCCGAGGAGTGTCGTTCGAGGTGGTCAGCGTGTACACGCTGCTCGTCGGGGATGCCGCAGGCCCGCCGACGGTGAGCGTGCACACCACGGCCGACGACGCCTGGCGGGCGTTGGATGGCGAGGTCCGTAGGCGCTGCGGGATGCGACCGCGCCCGCGGCGGAGGATGGATGCCGAGGCTGCCACCCGGCTCGCCGACGCGTGGCGGGCCGGTGAGCCCGACTCCCGGTTCTGGAACGTGGCCGTGCATCGGCTGCCGATCCCGCTACCGGTGATCGCGCGCACGGCGATCACCGGTGCCCGCTGATGCGCCGCGCGGGAACGGAGTGACGCCGTTTCCGCGACCGGCGGTCAGTCCTTGCTCGCGAGCCGGTAGCGCCGCATTCGTTCCAGCAGGTCCTCCACCCGCAGGCCGGGGGGCAACGGCGTGCCGGTGAGGGTGCGCAGGTAGAGCCCGTCGCCGACGAGCTGGGCCAGCCATGCGAGCACCGGATCGTCGAGCTCCTCGCGCAGCGCGGCGTAGGCGTCGGCGTCCACGACGGCGAGTGCGTCTCGCACGGCCTGGCCTGATGCCGTGCCGTCGGCGAGCCGTAGAACGGCGAGGTAGGTCCGGGTGACTCCGCCCGGGACGCCGCCCCCGGGTGCCGACGTGCGCACGTAGTAGGCGACGGCGCCGTCCGGCGCCGCCCGGATGGCGTCGGCGTCGGCGGCGCTGCGCTCGCGGAGGCGGTCGAGCAGCCCGGTGGCGAGCGCGTCCTTCGACGCGAAGTGGTAGAGCAGCCCGCCCTTGGAGACCGAGGCGGCCGCGGCCACGGCGTCGAGCGTGACCGCGCCGGCGCCGTGGTCGATCAA
>JAODNO010000657.1 GCA_025465235.1 Pseudonocardia sp. | reverse complement strand
GACGGCCCGATCAGCGACACGAACTCGCCCGCGCCCACCTCCAGGTCGATGCCGTCCAGCGCATGGACGTCACCGAAGCGCTTCTCGACCCCGGCCAACGTGACGGCCCCACCCGATGTCACGAGACGCTCCCCCGGTAGCGGCGCAGCCCCACGTCCAGCAGGCCGACGGCCCCTGCAGCGACGAGCCCGAGCACGGCGGCGCCGAGGATGGCCGTGTACATCCGCGAGGGGTCACCCGTGGCGGACTGGGCGTACTCGATGATCAGGCGTCCGATGCCGCCGCGGGTGCCGGTGGAGATCTCCGCGACGATCGCACCCACGACGGCGGCCGCCGCGGCGAGCCGGATCGCGGGCACCACGTGCGGGACCGACGCGGGCAACCGCAGGCGCACCAGCGTGGTCCACCAGCCCGACGCCAGGGTGCGGAACAGCTCGACGTCGGCTCGGGCGGGCGAGGTGAGCCCGCGCAACATCCCCACGGCGATGGGGAAGAACGCCAGGTAGGAGGAGATGACCATGACGCTGGCCCACGGCTGCCACGACCAGCCGAGGATCGCGATGTTGCCGCCCCAGCCGGAGACGAGCGGGGCTATCGCGATGAGCGGCACCGTCTGCGACGCGACAACGTAGGGCAGGGCCGCGCGCTCCACGAGCCGGAAGCGCTGCATGACCAGGGCCAGCAGCACGCCGAGGACCCCGCCGAGCACCAGCCCGCCCATCGCGAGGCCGAGGGTGAACAGCGCGCCGGACGCCACGGCCGCGCCGACGGTGCGCGTGGTCGCGGCACCGGCGACCTCGGGTTCGGCCAGCCGCCCGAGCACTGTCGACACGTGCGGCATCGACCCGTCGTCGGTTCGAGGCAGCACCCTGGTGCCGCCGACCGTGACGCCGTCGGCGGGCAGAACGAGCTTCGCCAGCTCCCACAGGGTGACAAGCAGGACGAATGCCGCGACGGTGGTCAGAACCGTGCGCGACCGACTTCCCATCGGGAGGCTCCTGACGCTCGGCCGAAACCCCGGAGCGCTCCCCGGGTGGTGGAAGGCGATACTGCGAGCCGCGGATGACCGTAGGTTACCGGCGCGTTCCCAGTAGTGCCTGCTGCGGCGCAGGCACGGTCATCGGGGCAGGCGCCGCCACAGCGCCCGCGGCGCGTGCCGGAGCACCGCGAACACCGGGCGCAGCACGTCCGGCACCCAGACCTCGCCCCGCCCGCTCTGCAGCGCGCGCACCGTCGCGTCGGCCACCTGGTCGGGAGTGGACGAGAACGGCGCGGGCGTCATCCCCTCGGTCATCCGCCCGATCACGAACCCTGGACGCACCAGCAGCACCCGGGCGCCGCTGCCGTGCATGGCGTCGGCGAGGCCGCTGGTGAAGCCGTCGAGGCCCGCCTTCGCCGACCCGTAAACGTAATTGGCGCGGCGGACCCGCACGCCGGCGACCGAGGAGAACACCACGAGCGTGCCGCAACCCTGGATGCGCAGGATCGCGGCGAGGTGGGTGAGCACCGAGACGTGGGCGACGTAGTCGGTGTGCACGATCTCCACCGCATGTCCCGGGTCGTACTCGGCCCTGGTCTGGTCGCCGAGCACGCCGAAGGCGACGACCACGACGTCGAGCCTGCGGTGCCTGCGCACCACCTCGTGCAGAACGGTGCGGTGGGCGGAGATGTCGTCGGCGTCGAACTCGATGCGGTCGACGGCAGCAGCCCCGGCATCCAGGAGCGCCTTCTCCTCGACGTCGAGGTCCGCGCTCCGCCGCGCTGCGAGTACGACCGTGGCCCCTGGCGCAAGCCTGCGCGCCACTGCCACTCCGATCTCGCTGCGTCCCCCGAGCACCAGCACTGTCCCCACCACCGCGGCAGCCTGGCATACCTGGCCGACAGAGCTGCGGTGACACCTCGGGGCAACACGAGGTATCTAGCCTGGTCGGCGTGCCGGAGATGATTTTCGAGGTCCGCTGGCCCGACGGGTCGGCGCAGCCCTACTACTCGCCGTCCCTCGTGGTGGAGGAGTACCTGAAGGTCGGCGAGTCGTACCCCGTCGCCGATTTCGTGTCGCGCAGCCGGGAGGCGCTCGGGATCGCCAGCGAGCGGGTGCGGGAGAAGTACGGGATGCCCTGTTCACGCGCCGCGGCGTCACTGGCCTCGATCGAGCGGACCGCAGCAACGTTCGCCGACGGTACGGTGCGGGTCGAGCGCGTGAGCCGCTGACGCCCCACACCCCGGACCCGGGCTCCCCCGTGACCCCACTGATACTCGGGGCCGCACGTCGAGCACATACTTGCCCGATGCGCGCCGCCGTCCTCGGCTTCCCGGTCGCCCACTCGCTCTCCCCGGTCCTGCACACGGCCGCGTACGCCGCGCTCGGCCTCGACGACTGGCGGTACGAACTCCACGAGTGTGACGAGGCCGGCCTGGCGGGCTTCGTCGCCGGGCTCGACGGGGAATGGGCGGGGCTCTCTCTGACGATGCCCCTCAAGCGGGTGGCGCTCGACGTCGCCGCGGAGGTCTCGCCGCTGGCGACGGCCACCGGCGCCGCAAACACGCTCGTCCTGCGCGACGGGCTCCGGTTCGCCGACAACACCGACGTCGCCGGGATCGTCGCCGCGCTGCAGGGCGCCGGGGTGGGCAGGGCCGGCACCGAGGCGGGGCGCGCCGTGGTGCTCGGCGCGGGAGGCACGGCCCAGGCCGCGCTCGCGGCGCTGCGCGAGCTCGGGATCTCCGAGGTGGACGTGCTGGTCCGCTCCGTCAAACGGGCAGGCGAGCTGCGCGCCGCGGCCGACCGGATCGGTTCGGCCCCTGCCGTCAGCGACGCGCTGGCCGACCCGGCCCGCGCGACGGCTGCGATCGTCGGAGCCGCCGTCGTGATCTCCACGCTGCCCTCCGGAGCCGCCGACGCCATCGCCGGTGCAGGCCCGGACACCGTCCTGCTCGACGTGGTCTACGCGCCGTGGCCCACACGGTTCGCTTCCACGGCGGCCGCGGCCGGAGCGCAGGTGGTGAGCGGGCTGGAGATGCTGCTGCACCAGGCCGTCGCACAGGTGGAGCTGATGACGCGCCACACCGCACCGGTGGCGGACATGCGTGCCGCTCTCGACGAAGCGGTCGCGGTACACCCCTGACCCACCCGCCCACGCCCCGCGAGTCGCCCCGAAACAGCCCGCGAGTCGCCCGAAATCCGCCCGCGAGTCGCCCGAATCCGCCCCGCGAGTCGCCCCCGTCCCGCCCGCGAGTCGCCCCAAATCCGCCCACGAGTCGCCGGGTCGACGTGGCCGTCACCCGCAGGTCAACCGATGCGCCGCGGGGCCCTCGTTCAGAGCCTGTGCACCGAGACCGCGTACGCGCCGCCCACGTACGGCTCCCGGTCCCAGGTCGCGAACCGATCCTCCAGGCCCAGCCCCGCCGCCGTGCACCAGCCGTCGTAGTCGGCGAGCGTCGGCCATCCGTCCTGCAGCTGGAACCCCGCTATAAGTCGGCCGCCCGGCCGGAGGTGCCGCGCACAGGCCGCAACGGCATCGCCGCGCCGCCCGGCCGCCACATACGGCACGACGTTGCCGGCGAGCGCGACGACGTCGAACCGCTCCGGTCGCTCGAGCTCCGCCAGGTCGACCGCCACCCACTCCAGGTCGGGCGCCTTGGCCTGCGCAGCGGCGATCATGGCCGCGTCGGCGTCCACTCCCAGCACCGCGATCCCGCGACGGGCGAGCTCCACGCCGACGCGTCCCGTGCCGCAGCCCCCGTCGAGCACGGAGGCCGGCTGGTAGGACTCGATGAGGTCCGCCTCGCCGTGCGGGTTTCCGCCCGCAGCTGCCATCCGCCGCCAGCGCTCGTCGTAGCGGTCTAGGTCGATCTGTTCACGCCACTGGTTCCAATCGCGGGGTAGGTCGGGCACGGGTGCCAGGCTACGAGCCGCCGATCCGGTACCCGCTCGCCCGCCAGGGATCACAATTCTCGATACCACACGGCCGGATGGGCGAGGATGGAGCACCGTGACAGTTCACAGATCCGTGCTCGACGCCGTCGGCGGCACCCCACTCATCCAGCTCAACCGGATCACCGCAGGACTCGCGGCAGCCGTCCACGTCAAGGTCGAGTTCGCCAACCCCGGCGGCAGTGTCAAGGACCGCGCCGCCCTGGCGATGGTCCGCGAGGCCGAGCGACTCGGCCACCTGCAGCCCGGCGGCGTGATCGTTGAGGGCTCGTCGGGCAACACGGGCGTGGGGCTCGCGATGGTGGCGGCGCAGCACGGGCACCGGGCGATCGTCGTGGTGCCCGACACGATCGCGCGGGAGAAGGTCGCCCTGCTGCGCGCCTACGGTGCGGAGGTCGTCCAGACCATCGGCAAGCTGCCGCGCGAACACCCCGAGCACGTGAACAACCTCGCCCGCCGCATCGCCGCCGAGACACCCGGCGGGTGGCATGCAAACCAGTACGACAACCCGGCCAACCCGCGCGTCCACGAGCTGACGACCGGGCCAGAGATCTGGGAGCAGACCGACGGCCGCGTCACGCACCTGGTGGCGGGCATCGGCACCGGCGGCACGATCAGCGGCACGGGGCGGTACCTCAAGCAGCACGGCGTCACCGTTGTCGGGGCTGATCCGGTCACATCGGTGTACTCCGGGGGCGACGGCAGCCCGTACTTCGTGGAGAGCATCGGGCACTACCTGCATCCCTCCACGGTGGACGACGTCTGGCCGGAGTCGTTCGACCGGGGCGTGATCGACCGCTTCGAGCGCATCGCGGACCGCGAGTCGCTGGCCGTCGCGCGCAGGCTCGCCCGCGAGGAGGGGCTGCTCGTCGGTGGCTCGGCCGGCACGGCGGTGGCCGCAGCGCTGCGAGTGGCGGCCGAGCTCGGCCCCGAGCACGTCGTGGTCGCGATCCTGCCCGACTCCGGACGCAGCTATCTGTCCAAGTACTTCGACGACGACTGGATGACGCAGCTGGGCTTCCTCGACGCCCCGGACGGCCCGTTCGTGCGGGACGCGGTGCAGGAGCACGGGCTCGCCGTCGCGCACGCCGGGCAGAGCCTCGCGGCGGTGCTCGACGTCCACTCCGACGGGTTGGTCGCCGTCGTCACGCCGCGCGACTCCGACACGCCCACCCGGTCGGCACCGGAGGTGATCGGGGTGGTCGAGCCCGCTGCCCTGCGCGCGCTCGTTGCCGCCGACCCCCACCGCTCCGACGACGACGTGACCGCCCACGCGGGGCCTGCCCCCGTTGCCGTGGGGGCGGGTGAGAACCTCGCGGCGGCCAAGGCCCGGCTCGCCGGGGACGTGCCGGTACTGGTGCTGGTCGACGGCCGGGCGGTCACCGTCGTTGCGCGGAATGCGCTGGAACAAGTCCCTGTGGCGAGCCGTTGACCTCCACATGAAGGTGGAGATTTGGTCCGACGTCGTCTGCCCGTGGTGCGCGATCGGAAAGCGCCGATTCGAGAAGGCGCTTGCACAGTTCGCTCACCGGCACGAGGTCGAGGTGACCTGGCGGAGCTTCGAGCTCGACCCGGGTGCGCCGCGGGAGCGCGAGGGCGACCTGCGTGAGCACCTGGCGACGAAGTACGGCGTCTCGCAGGAGCAGGCCGACGGCATGCACCGGCACATGACCGAGACGGCCGCCGCCGACGGCTGGGAGTTCCACTTCGAGCGCGCACGCAGCGGCAACACGTTGGACGCGCACCGGCTGATCCACCTCGCCGGCGAGCGCGGCATCCAGGACGCGGTGAAGGAACGCCTCCTCACGGCCTACCTGACCGACGGCGAGCGCATCGGCGACCCCGAGACGCTGGTGCGGCTCGGCGCCGAGGCCGGGCTGGACGCCGACGAGGCCCGCGCGGTACTGGACTCCGACCGCTTCGCCGACGAGGTGCGCGCCGACGAGCGGCAGGCTCAGGCGTTCGGCATCACCGGCGTCCCGTTCTTCGTGATCGACCGCACGTACGGCGTGTCGGGCGCGCAGCCGGCCGAGGCCCTGCTCGAGGTGCTGGACAAGGCTTGGGCGGAGACGCACCCCCTGCAGGTACTGACGCCAGCAGGCGGCGCCGCGGGCGATGCCTGCGTCGACGGCTCCTGCTCCGTCTGAGACCCGGCGACTCGCGGGCCGAAACCCGGCGACTCGCGGGCGGAAAACGGGCGACTCGCGGGAGTTTGGATCTTGGCGTCAGCCGCAGACCGCCCCCTGCGCCGCGGAGCCGACGAGTTTGGCGTACTTCCCCAGCACGCCGGTTCGTAGCGTCGGGGCCGGGGCCGACCACTCCGCCCGGCGGCGGGCGAGCTCGGCGTCGTCCACCAGCAGGTCGAGCGTGCGGCGCTCCATGTCGAGCACGACGGTGTCGCCGTCGCGGACCAGCGCGATCGGGCCGCCGTCGGTGGCCTCCGGCGCCACGTGCCCGACGCATAGCCCAGTGGTGGCGCCGGAGAACCGGCCGTCGGTCAGCAGCAGGACATCCTTACCCAGCCCCGCGCCCTTGATCGCGCCCGTGACGGCCAGCATCTCCCGCATGCCCGGCCCGCCGCGCGGGCCCTCGTAGCGGATCACGACGACGTCGCCGGGCTCGAGGGTGCCGTCCTCGACGGCCGTCATCGCGCCCTGCTCGCCGTCGAACACTCGCGCGGTGCCCTCGAACCGCGACGAGTCGAAGCCCGCGCTCTTCACGACGGCCCCCTCCGGGGCGAGCGAGCCGCGCAGGATCGTGATGCCGCCGGTGGGGTGGATCGGATTGTCGAGCGACCGCAGGATGCTGCCGTCGAGGTCAGGCGGGTCGATCGCGGCCAGGTTCTCCGCGACCGTCCTGCCGGTGACGGTGAGTACGTCGCCGTGCAGCAGCCCGGCGCCCAGCAGCGCCTTCATCACCACCGGCACGCCGCCGACCTGGTCCACCGTGGACATGACATGCGACCCGAACGGCTTGACGTCGGCCAGGTGCGGCACGCGGTCGCCGATCCGGTTGAAGTCGTCCAACTCCAGTGGCACGCCCGCCTCCCAGGCGATCGCGAGCAGGTGCAGCACGGCGTTCGTCGAGCCGCCGAACGCCATCACGACGGCGATCGCATTCTCGAACGCCTCCCGGGTGAGGATCTGCCGGGCCGTGATCCCCTTCTCGATCATCCCGACGACGGCCTCCCCGGACGCGCGGGCGATGCCGTCGCGGCGCCGGTCGACCGCGGGCGGGCTCGCCGACCCGGGCAGCGCCATCCCGAGCGCCTCGGCAGCCGACGCCATGGTGTTCGCCGTGTACATGCCGCCACAGGCGCCCTCGCCCGGGCAGATCGCGCGTTCGATCGCGTCGACCTCCTCCCGGGAGATCAGGCCCCTGGCGCACGCACCGACGGCCTCGAACGCGTCGGCGATGTTGACTTCGCGGCCGTCCACGTAGCCGGGCAGGATCGAGCCCGCGTAGACGAACACCGCAGCGAGGTCGAGCCGCGCGGCGGCCATCAGCATCCCGGGCAGGCTCTTGTCGCAGCCGGCGAGCAGCACCGTGCCGTCGAGCCGCTCGGCCTGCACCACGGTCTCGACCGAGTCGGCGATGATCTCCCGGCTGACGAGGGACCAGTGCATGCCGATGTGGCCCATGGAGATGCCGTCGGAGACCGAGATGGTGCCGAACTCCATCGGGAAGCCGCCGGCCCGGTGCACGCCCTCCTTCGCCGCGATGCCGAGGCGTTGCAGCGAGAGGTTGCAGGGCGTGATCTCGTTCCAGCTCGATGCGATCCCGATCTGCGGTTTGACGAAGTCCTCGTCGCGCATGCCGACCGCCCGCAGCATCCCGCGCGCGGCCGCGCGCTCGAGCCCCTGGGTGACATCGCGGCTGCGTGGCTGGAGATCCGGCGTCTGGGTCATCGGTGGTTCCTCCCGAGCTGCGGTGGGCCTGGTGGCTCGCGCGCGATCAGCCTTACTGTGCCTGTGCTGTCGTCGCAGCCGTAGTGTCCTCGGCTGCCGGCGAGTCGCGTCCGATGAACAGGACGATCACCCCGGCCAGCACCATGAAACCTGCCACGACGAACATCCCGGCCCGGAAGCTGCCGGTGACGTCCTGCAGCCAGCCGGTGAGGTACGGGCCGGCGAAGCCGCTGAGGTTGCCGAACGAGTTGATCAATGCGATCCCGGCCGCCGCACCGGCCCCTGTGAGGAACGCGCTCGGCAGTTGCCAGATCACGGGGATCGCCGAGTAGACGCCGACCGCGCACACCGTCATGGCGGCGATCACGAGGTAGGGCGAGTCGAGGTACAGCGCCACCGCGACGCCCGCGGCCCCGACGAACGCGGGCACGGCGACGTGCAGCCGTCGCTCGCCGCTGCGGTCGGAGTGGCGGGCGTTGAGCACCATCGCCACCGACGCGACGGCGTACGGCACAGCGGTGATCAGCCCGATCTCGACGAGGGAGAACCGGACGTCGAACTGCTCCCGCAGGTCCGACACCACCTGCGGCAGGAAGAATGCCAGCACGTAGAGCCCGAACACAACGCCGAAGTAGACGATCGACAGCGCCACGACGCGCCCGTCCCGCAAGCCTGCCCACAGCCCGGTCTCCTGGGGCACCTGCGCGACGTCCTCGTCCGCGATCCGCTGCTCCAAAGCACGCTGCTCGCGCCCCGAGAGCCAGCGGGCCCGGCTCGGCCGGTCCGGGAGCAGCACCAGAACGAGCACGCCCACGAGCACCGCCGGGATGCCCTCCAGGAAGAACATCAACCGCCATCCGGCGTCGAAGCCGAACACCCCGCCGCCGTTCTGGATGAGCAGCGTGGAGATCGGCGCGCCGATCACCGACGACAGCGGGACGGCGAGGAAGAACAGCGCGACGACCTTCGCCCGCTGGGCCCGGGGGAACCAGTACGTCAAGTACAGGATGATGCCGGGGAAGAAGCCCGCCTCGGCGATGCCGAGCAGGAACCGCACGATGAAGAAGCTGATCTCGCCCTGCACGAACGCTGTGGCAGACGCGACGACACCCCAGGTGATCATGATGCGGGCGATCCACAGGCGGGCGCCGACGCGGTGCAGGATGACGTTGCTCGGCACCTCGAAGAAGAAGTAGCCGATGAAGAACAGCCCGGCGCCGAGGCCGTACGCCGCCGCGGAGAGCCCGAGGTCGGGGTTCATGGTCAGTGAGGCGAACCCGACGTTGACGCGGTCGACGTAGTTCAGGAGATAGCAGAGGCCGAGGAACGGCAGCAGCCGCCACATGGCTCGGCGCACCGCCCCCTCGACCACCGGGTCCTTGATCGCGAGCGCCTCCGCCATGACTCCCCCTCGAGTTCGTGGAGGTCAACTCCTACCGGCGCGGCAGCCACGGGACAACCGGTAGCTCCGCCGTCGGCGTGGTGGCAGAGCCAGGAGGTGCGCTTGGATCGGCGGGGTGGAACCCGAGGAACGGTTCGCCGCGCTGGTTGATGAGCCCGCCGACGGAGCCGTACCGCCCCTGGGTGTTGTCACCCAGGGGCGGTACGGGTCAGCGACGTGGTTGCTGTCGGTCAGTCGCGGCGGCCGCGGGCGGCACCCGCTGACGCGAAGCCCCGGTCGCGGCGGACGTTGGCCCGCCGGCCCTTCAGCGTGGTGCTGCCGCGCAGGCTGCGCAGCACGTCGTCCGCTGCGTGCTCGGGGATCTCCACCAGCGCGTGCCGCTCGTGGATCTGGATCGCGCCGATGTCGCGGCCGGACAGGTTCGACTCGTTGGCGAGAGCACCCACGATGTCCTGCGGGCGGACGCCGCTGGCGCGGCCCGCGTTGACGAACAGGCGCGTGG
>JAODNO010000644.1 GCA_025465235.1 Pseudonocardia sp. | reverse complement strand
CTGCTCGCCACGAACGTGCCCGGCTGCTTCGTCGACATCGTCGAGCTCGTCGTCCCCGAGCTGCAGCGACGCGACCGGTATCGGCTGCGCTACCCTGGCACCACGCTGCGGGAGAGCCTGCTGGAGTACTGACAACAGGCGCTCGTGGCAGCACGTACTGCAGCAAGCTGGTCTGCGGCGACCAACCTCGACTGTGACCGCTGCGCACGGGAAAGCCGCCCACGACTACTGCTCCGCCCAAGGCTGCCGCTAGCGCGTGAGCGCGCTTCGAAGGGCAGCGTCCAGCCTGACCGCGGACGATCTCAGTAAGCGGGGCCAGTCCGTCTGAGCGAGCGCCACTACCCTGCGATGACCGCGCCGGGTTCGTGCTGCTCGACCGAATCTGGGGTGATGTCGTCGTCGAGCAGGCCGGAGCAGGCGTCCAGGGTTCTGGCCTCGGAGGCGTGGACGAGCAGCCGCTGGACGCTGTGGGAGGCTCAGTCGGTGATCCCGGCGAAACTCGACCGGGAGGTGTTGCGGGCCGCGGAGGACGGAGTTCGGACGGTAGGGCGGTGGGTGGGCGAGCAGCCGCGGTTCGTGCAGCCGTCGGGCGAGTGCCGTGAGGGCCGCTTGCACCTCGATGCGGGCCAGCGGCGCTCCCAAGCAGTAATGGATGCCGCCGCCGAAGCCGAAGTGCTGGTTGTCGGCGCGGTCGGGGTCGAAGCGCTCGGGGTCGGAGAAGAAGCCGGGGTCCCGTTGCCGGCGGCGAGCATCAGCCGGGTGCCTGCTCCTGGCGGAATGGTGGCGCCGGCGACCTCGATGTCGGCGAGGGCGAAGCGGGTGGCGAAATGCACGGGCGGTTCGTAGCGCAGCAGCTCCTCGACCACTCGGACGCTGCGCTCCGGCTGCTCACGCAGGCGCTCGAGCTGATCGGGTGACGCAACAGGGTCAGATGCCGTTGGTGATCAGAAGCTCTGGTCGAGCAGGCGACGGATGACCGCCCGGACGACGGCTGCGTCGTCGGACTGCTGCGGGACCTCGTCCAGGCCCACTGCAGGAACCGGGCGTGACCGACGCGGTAGGCCCGGACCAGGGCGTGCAGCGGGATGCCGCGCTGGGAGCACTCGATTGCGACCGCGGGGACGTCGACGGCGTCCAGCGCCATCTCGTGTTCGAGGACGTGAAGCATGGTGGCCACGTTGGCCTCGACGCTGGCGGAGAGCAGGCTGACGAGAGCGTTGTCGCCCTTGAGCTCGGGGACGTCGTCGATCAGGCGCTGCCAGAGGTCGTGCCTGACCTCGACGAACAGCAGGTTCACGGCCGCTGCCGCGGCCGACACCCGTCGGCTCGATGGGATGTCCGGCGCCCTCCACCGGGCCATCGTATGGCCGCCGGGCGTTGAGGAGACCGGGTCAGCGCGGCGGCCCGTGTCCTCAGCCTCGCAATGGGCAAGAGCCGGTGATGCTTCGGCAGACACCCGCTCGCGTTGCAGAACGCAGCGTCGATCGCGGCCCTAGTTCCTCGGCGCCGAGGCGCCGGTCGGGGCCAACCGGGTCGGTCAGCCGGCCGGGACCAGCGAGGCGAGCCAGTTGGGGTTCTTCTGCCAGTCGATGATGGCACCGTTCGCAACGATGGTCGGCGTGCCGAAGCCACCCTGCTGCTGGAGGGCGGGGGCGGCCTCCGCGGCGCTGAGGTTGCTCTGGATCTTGGCGCCGTAGGTGTCGCCGGTGACCACTTTGTCGAAGGCCGGGCCGTTGACACCGAGCCGGGCGGCGAGGTTGGACAGCTGGGCCTGAGTCCAACCGGGTCCGTTCTCCTCGGGCTGCTTGCTGAACAGGCTGTCGTGGAAGTCGACGAACTTGTTCGGTGCCGCGGCGGCCACAGCGAGCGCAGTGTTTGCGGCGAGCGTGGAGTAGCCGGCAGGGGTCGAGCGGTCGTCGAGCAGGTTGAGCAAGTGGTAGCGGACCCGGATGGTGCCCGCCTCAAGCTGCTTTTCCATTGCGGGGAAGTTCGCCGCCTCGAACTGCCCGCAGATCGGGCAGAGGAAGTCCTCGTAGGCGTCGATCGTCGTGGGCGCGGTCGGCTTTCCGGCCAGCACGGTGGCTGTCGCCGTGTCGAGAACCACCGGGTACTGGGCCGAGCCGGCCACAGTGAGCGCCGGAATGACCGACTGGGCGGCAGCGGTTGTCTGCTGCTTCTGGTAGAAGATCCCGCCGAAGATCGCCGCGGCGATGACCACGACTACAACAACGCCGATGATGTTCTTGCGTTTGTTGCTGCGGTCGGCGCGAGCGGCGGCGACCGCGCGGGCCGCCGAGGTCGACTTCTTCTTGGAGATCTTGCTTTGCCGGGTGCTGCTCACGATGCGTTCTCCAGGGTCGTGGGTTCCGGCTGGGAGCCGATGAGCCAGCCGTCGACGGAGGCGAACGTCCGCGGCCGGACGGCGAGCCACACGGCGAGCAGCAGGAACCCGGTGTCGCGCAGGATCTCCTCGGGATAGTGCGTCTGCCCGGCGGCGACCTCCCCGCCGCCGCCGAAGCAGCCGCAGTCGATGGTCAGACCGCGGGCCCAGGACTGCGCGATTCCGGCGATGTAGACGAGCAGCACGATCCCGGACAGCACCGCCACCAGGCGGACGCCGACGCCGAACAGCAGTAGCAGGCCGAGTGCCAGCTCCAGGAACGGCAGCACGCCTGCCACCAGGCTCACCATGCCGTCCGGGATGAGCTCGTAGGCCTTCACCGACGCCACCGTGCTCCGGGGGTCGGACAGCTTGATCGCGCCCGACACGAGCCATACGGCAGCCAGGCCTAGCCGGGCGAGGGTGCCGACGGTGTCGAGCGCTCGGGTCGAGGGACGCGCCACGGGCGCGAGGGTACCGCCGGAAAATGTGCGTTCCCTGGGGGAAGCATCGCGGTGCGGGTGACGACCGCGCGAATCGGACGTTCGGAATCCGATGGCCGCTGAGGAGGCCCTTGATGGGCCTGGGACGAGTAGAAGACCTGTTTCGATTCTGTCCGCGAGATGCGGCTGGGTTGCCTGACGCACGTGGC
>JAODNO010000612.1 GCA_025465235.1 Pseudonocardia sp. | reverse complement strand
TCGACATCCTGCCCAATGTGCTGGCTCCGACGATCGTCTACGCGACGATGCTGATCCCGCTGTCGATCGTCTTCGAGTCGACGATGTCCTTCCTCGGCATCGGGGTCCTGCCACCGACGGCGACGTGGGGCAACATGCTGGCCGAATCGATCCCGTACTACCGGGTCGCGTGGTGGTTCGTGGCTTTCCCCGGACTGGCGCTGCTGATCACCACCATGGCCTTCAACCTGCTGGGCGACTCCGTGCGTGACGCGTTCGACCCGCGTGGTGACCAGTTCGGCAGCGCCGGCCGATGATCAGCCACAACGGACCACGAGACAGGGATTTGTGAATGGTGCGATTCCTGATCCGCCGGATCGCCTTCGGCGTCGTCGTGATGTGGCTCGTCGCGACCATCGTGTTCATGATGTACTTCATCGCACCGCACGATGTCGCCCGTACGCTTGCCGGCAAGCAGGCCAGCGCGGAGACCGTCGAGGCCATCAGGCACAGCCTGGGGCTGGACCGGCCGATCATCGCCCAGTACGGCAGCTTCCTCTGGAACGCGCTGCACGGGAACTTCGGCTTTTCCTACGCCAACTCCCAGCCGGTCACGTCCTTGATCGCGCAGGCACTGCCGGTGACGGCGTCCCTGGTTGCCGGTGGGGCCGTCCTGTGGTTGGTCATCGGCGTCAGCACCGGCGTCCTGGCCGCCACCCGGCCGCACTCTTTGGTGGACCGGACGACGACCGGGCTGGCGCTGTTCTTCTACTCGATGCCGACGTTCCTGCTCGGCGAGGTCCTGCTGCTGGTGCTGTTCTTTCGACTGCACCTGATGGGTATCGACTGGTTTCCGGCGGCGGGATACATCCCGTTGGCCCAGGACCCGTTGCAGTGGGCCCACCATCTCGTCCTGCCCTGGCTGACCATCGCGCTGGTGACCGCAGCCACCTATGTGCGGCTGACCCGCGGATCGATGCTCGACGTGATGGGCGAGGACTACATCCGCACGGCGCGGGCCAAGGGCCTGCGGGAGAGCCGAGTGGTGTACCGGCACGGGCTACCGGCCGCGCTGACGCCGATCCTCACCCAGTTCGGCATCGACGTCGGCACCCTGCTGGGCGGCGCCATCGTCACCGAGAACGTCTTCGGCCTGCCTGGGCTGGGCGAGCTGGCCATCAACTCGCTCACCAAACAGGACCTTCCGACGATCATCGGACTGGTCCTGCTCGCCTCGGCTTTCGTCGTCGTGGCCAACATCCTTGTGGACGTCTGCTACGGGCTGCTGGACGCCAAGGTCAGGTTGTCCTGATCGTCCCGGCACCACCCATCGAGAGGAACACCAACGGCATGGACCTGCAACTCACCGGACGCAAGGCGCTGGTCACCGGCGGCACCCGGGGCATCGGGCGCGCCATCGTGGGCGCTCTCCTCGAGGAGGGCGCTGAGGTGGCGTTCTGCGCTCGCAACGCCGACGCGGTAGTAGCGACCGAAGCGGAGCTCCTCGCCGCGGGCGGCAAGGCGATCGGCTCGACGGTGGACGTGGCGGACGGCGTGGCGCTGGCCGAGTGGGTCGCGGCCTCCGCCGCGGCACTCGGCGGGATCGACGTCGTGGTGGCCAACGTCAGCGCGATGTCCACTGCGGACACCGAGGAAACCTGGCAGAAATGTTTCAGCATCGACCTCATGGGCGCGGTCCGGATGGTGAACGCGGCACTGCCCTACCTGGAGCAGAGCACGGCTGGATCGATCATCACGGTGTCCAGTGTGTCCGGTCGGGAGATCGACTTCTTCGAGGGGCCGTACGGCGCGATCAAGGCCGCCTTGATCCACTACACCCAGGGACTGGCCTACCGGCTCGCACCCAAGGGCATCCGCGCCAACACCGTCTCACCCGGCAACACCCTGTTCGAAGGTGGCAGTTGGGACAACACTCGCCTCAACAACCCGGAACGGTTCGCGGCGACGCTGGCCCTGATCCCGACCGGCCGCCTCGGCACGCCGGAGGAGATGGCCGCCGCCGTCACGTTCCTGGCGAGCCCGGTGTCCAGCTTCACGAGCGGGACCAACCTGGTGGTGGACGGAGCACTGACCCGAGGCGTGCAGTTGTAACCGCGGCCGGCGCCTGATGTGGAGGTCCTGATTGCTCTCGGAAAGGAAAAGGGGCTGGCATGAGCAGCAGCGCTGAGGTCAGGCGGCACGCTGGTGACCGGCGGGCATCGCGAACGGCGGCTGTGGCATCAGGAGGTTCGCGATGAGCCGAGACGCCACGGTGAGGGTGCTGATCGGATCTCCGCTCGAACGAGAACACGTGGACCGCATCGCTGCGGTCGATCCCTGCATCGAGGTGCTCTACGCGCCCGACCTGTTGCCCGTTCCGCGTTATCATGCCGACCATGTCGGCACGAGCCGTCAGCTCACCGACGTGCAACTCGATCAATGGCGCGCCCTACTGTCCACCGCACACGTCAGCTTCGACTTCGACTGGCACTCGCCTGCCGAAATGCCCAGCAACTGCCCTGACCTGCGGTGGGTGCAGGCGACCAGTTCCGGGATCGGCCAGTTCCTCCAAGGCACAGGGCTCGACCGCACAGAAATCATCTTCACCAAAGCAGCGGGCGTGCATGCTGTCCCCTTGGCTGAATTCGCGTTGACGGGCGTGCTGCATTTCGTCAAGGGTCTGCCGACCATCGCCACGCGCCAAGCAGAACACCATTGGGAGCGCTACACGACCCGACAGCTGGCGGGCCGGCGGGTGATGATCGTCGGCCTCGGGCAGATCGGCCGGAAGGTCGCTGAGGTCTTCGCTGCGATGGGTGTCGAGGTCTGGGGCGTGGCCCGCGACCCGCAGAACGTTGATGCCCCCTCTGTCAGCAAGATCGTCGAGTTCGCCTCGATGGACGAACTCCTTCCAGAGGTGGAGGCCATTGTGCTGTGCTGTCCACTCACGCCGCAGACCCAGGGCCTGCTGGATAAGCGTCGGCTCGGCCTGCTACCGGCTGGGGCGATCGTGGTCAACATCGCCCGCGGGCCGGTCATCGAGGAAGCCTCTTTGATCGAGGCTCTCGCCGATGGCCACCTCGGTGGCGCGTGTCTGGATGTCGTCACCGTGGAGCCGTTGCCAACGGACTCACCGCTGTGGGGCATGTCCAACGTGATCATCTCCCCCCATTCCGCCTCTACCGTCGACGTGGAGAACTCCATGTTGACGGACCTCTTCTGCGACAACCTTCGCCGGTGGCTCGACGGCCGGCCCCTTCGGAACCTCTATTCGCGCGATAAGGGGTACTGACCTCGGCACGGCACCAGGCGGCGGTCGGCCGCCCGGCTGGCCGGCGTCAGCGCAGGACCGCCTCCTGCGGGTACCGGGCGTCGTCGACGGGCGGTGCGGGCATCCGTCCGGAGCCGTCGGGCAGCGGCACCGCTGCCAGCAGCGCTTGCGTGTAGGCGTGCTGCGGGTCGCGCCAGATCTCCTGGGCCGGGCCCGACTCGACCACCCGCCCCCGGTACATGACGACGAGCCGGTCGGCGATCAGCCGCACCACCGACAGGTCATGAGAGATGAACAGCAGCCCGGCTCCGCTGTCCACCGCGAGGTCGCGCATCAGCGCCGCCACGACCGCCTGCGTCGACGCGTCCAGCGCCGAGATCGGCTCGTCGCCGATGAGCAGGTCCGGCCGCGCCGCGAGGGCCCGGGCGATCGCGATTCGCTGGCGCTGGCCGCCGGAGAACTCGTGCGGGTAGCGCCGGGCGGCGTCGGGGTCCAGCCCGACCCGCCGCAGCCACTCCGCGGGCTCGGAGGGCGCCGCACCTCGGGCGACGGCTGCGCGCACCCCGTCGCCGATCTGCACCCCGATCCCCCGCCGGGGGTGCAGCGAGGCGTACGGGTCCTGGAACACAATCTGGACGCGGGTGAGCGCGGCCGGGCGGCGGCGCAGCCCGAGCGGTGTGACAGGCGTCCCGTCGAAGGCCACCGTGCCCGCCGCCGGCTTCACCAGACCGCAGACCGCGCGGGCGATGGTGGACTTGCCGCACCCCGACTCCCCCACCAGGCCTACGACCTGCCCGGCGTCCACGGCGAGGTCGACGCCGTCGACGGCCCGCACGGGCGGGCGGCCCCGGTAGGTCACGCGCAGCCCCGTCACGTCCAGCAGCCTGCTCACGCCCCCTCCAGCGCGCGCACGTCGTCGAGGGTCTGCACGCCGCCGGTGGCGCCGGGCAGACTGGCCAGCAGCGACGCGGTGTAGGGGTGCGCGGGGGCGGTGAACACCTGATGGCGCTCGCCGTCCTCCACGACCTCGCCGTGCCGCATCACCGCGACCCGGTCGGCCACCGCGCTCATGACGCCGAGGTCGTGCGTCACGAGCAGGACGGCCAGACCCATCTCGGACGCCAGGTCGCGCAGCAGGTGCAGCACCCCGGCCTGCACGGTGACGTCGAGCGCGGTGGTGGGCTCGTCGGCGATGAGAACTTTGGGCGAGCAGGCCAGCGCGATGGCGATCGCGATCCGCTGGCGTTGCCCGCCCGAGAACTGGTGCGGGTAGCGG
>JAODNO010000603.1 GCA_025465235.1 Pseudonocardia sp. | reverse complement strand
CAACTCCACCGCGGCAGCGGCGATCTGCGCGCGGCTGTGCTCGGGCGCGGGCCCTCGGCCCGACCGTTCCTGGCGCAGCCAGATGCTCTGGGCCATCCCGCCCTCCTTTGCGAACAGCGTACTCAGTACATTAGCCTCCGTACTGCGAACACTGATTGCAGTAAAGGAGCGGCTATGACAGATGCAGTGGTAGCAGAGGGGCTGGTGCGGCCTACGGCCCGGTGCGGGCACGCTCGGGCTGCTCGTCGCGTTCCAGTTCGCGGCCACCTGGATCGGCATGTCCTCGGGCTGGTGAGCGGGAAGGAGGAGACGGCGGGTCAGCTGGCCATCCTCGTCGCTGTGCACGGCCCGGTACGCCCGGCCGCGCGGCTGACAAGCCGTACGCTGACCGCGTGGCTCTCTACCGCGACACCGGCGTGGTGCTGCGGGTGCAGAAGCTCGGCGAGGCCGACCGGATCGTCACGCTGCTCACCCGCCGCCGCGGGAAGGTGCGCGCGGTGGCGAAGGGGGTGCGGCGCACGAAGTCGCGGTGGGGTGCGCGGCTCGAGCCGTTCAACCACGTCGACGTGCAGTGCTACACCGGCCGCTCGCTCGACATCGTCACCCAGGCCGAGACTGTCGACGCGTTCGGCGTGGGCATCATCGGTGACTATCAGCGCTACACGGCGGGCTGTGCGGTGCTGGAGACCGCCGACCGGCTCGTCTCGGAGGAGGGCGAGCCCGCGCTGCGGGTGTACCTGCTGCTGGTGGGGGCGATCCGCGCTCTGTCCGGGCGGGAACGCGACCCGTCGCTCGTGCTGGACGCGTTCCTGCTGCGCGCGATGACGCACGCCGGCTGGGCGCCCGCGATCAGCGACTGCGCGCGCTGCGCCGAGCCCGGCCCGCACCCGGCGTTCAACATCGCCGCCGGGGGAGCGGTGTGCCCGCGCTGCCGCCCGCCCGGCTCGGTCATGCCGTCGCGCGAGACGTTTGCGTTGCTGGACGCCCTGCTGCACGGCGACTGGGACATCGCCGACGCCGCCGCCCCGACCACCCGCCGTGACACCAGCGGGCTCGTGGCCGCGCACCTGCAATGGCATCTGGAGCGGCAACTGCGCTCGTTGCCGCTGGTGGAGCGGCGCTCGTTCCCGAGGGCCGAGCGCGCATCGGTTCAAGGGACGACCTGAACCAGTGCGCGATCGCCCCTGTCTCACGAGCGGCCGAGGTAGCGCAAGGGCTCACGAGGAGGAGGGTTCCGCGGCGTTCGGGTCGACCCCGCCCGGGAGTGTCCCTACCCAGCGAGAAGCTACTGGTGCGGCCCGCGGCGCATCGACGGCCGGACCGGGCCGGAGTGGACCGGCGGGATCCGCTCGGTGGCGCTGACGGCCCCGCGGACCGCCGGGATTCGTTCGGTGGGCGCAGCCTGGAGGACCGCCGGGAACTGCTCCGTGGGGCTGTCGTCCGAGGGGACAGAAGTCTCTTGCCGGCCGCGCTGCTGCCCCCGCCGCGACAGCCGCTTCGCGAAGAACACGACCACAGCCAGTACGACCGCCACGAGCACCACCTTCGAGGCGATCCCCGCGTAGCTCTCGACGACGTGCCAGTTCTCCCCGAGTGTGTATCCGGCCAGCACGAAGGCGGTGTTCCAGATCAGGCTCCCGGCCGCGGTGAGTGCGGCGAACAGGGCGGGATGCATGCGCTCGACGCCCGCAGGCACCGAGATGAGGCTGCGCACCAGCGGCACCATCCGGCCGAGGAACACGGCCTTGGCGCCGTGCCGGGCGAACCACTCCTCGGCGCGGTCGACGTCGCGCAGGTTCACGAGCGGCATGCGGTCGACGATCGCGCGTAGGCGGGCGCGGCCGAGCGCGGCGCCGATGCCGTACAGCACCAGTGCCCCGACGAGGGAGCCGAGCGTGGTCCAGATGATCGCGGCGACGAGGCTCATCTCGCCGCGGGCCGCGGCGAAGCCGGCGAGCGGGAGGAAGACCTCGCTCGGAAGTGGGGGGAAGACGTTCTCGAGGGCGATGGCGAGCCCGACGCCGGGCGCGCCGAGGGCGTCCATCAGGGCGACGACCCAGCCGACGATCCCGTCGGGCGGAGGGGAGCTGATCATGTCTCTAATGCTAGGAAAGTCCGATACGACGGGTACTGGGGTGTTCGCCGGACGCACCCTGCGGATCGCCACACCCCTCGCCGTAGGCTGGCGCGCCGTGGCCCGATTCCAGCCCCCACCGCCGCACCCGTCGGGTGCACGGCCCCCGGCAATTCCGCGCGAGCTCGTGCCGAACCATGTCGCCCTCGTGATGGACGGCAACGGTCGCTGGGCCAACGCCCGGGGGCTCCCCCGGATCGAGGGACACCGGCGCGGCGAAGCGTCCCTGATGGACGTCGCCCGCGGAGCGATCGACATCGGTGTCCGCTGGCTGTCGGCCTACGCCTTCTCCACGGAGAACTGGAAGCGCAGCCCCGACGAGGTGCGCTTCCTCATGGGCTTCAACCGCGACGTCATCCACCGGCGCGTCGACGAGATGCACGAGATGGGTGTGCGCGTCCGATGGGCGGGCCGCCGGCCCCGGCTGTGGCGTTCGGTGGTCAAGGAGCTGGAGATCGCCGAGGAGAAGACGAGGCACAACGACGTCCTGACCCTCACCATGTGCGTCAACTACGGCGGGCGCGCCGAGATCGCCGACTCCGTGCGGCAGATCGCCCGGCTCGTCGCGGAGGGGCGGATCAAGCCCGACAAGATCGACGAGCGGACGATCGCGCGGTACCTCGACGAGCCGGATATGCCCGACGTCGACCTGTTCGTACGCTCCTCGGGTGAGCAGCGCACCTCGAACTTCCTGCTCTGGCAGTCGGCCTACGCCGAGATGGTCTTCCTCGACACGCTGTTCCCCGACTTCGACCGGCGCCACCTGTGGGAGGCCATCGAGATCTACGCGCGCCGCGACCGCCGCTTCGGCGGGGCGCTGGACAAGCCGGGCACCGCGTCATGAGCAGCAATGCGATCCCGGACATGCTCGCCGTCGCCCGCGCGGCGCTGGAGCGTTTCCACGACGTCACCGTCGACGACGACGGTGCGCTCACGTTCGCCCACGGCGGTGTCGTGTGCGCGCTGCAGGGCCTCGAGCTGGAGGAGGGACTGCCCGTCCTCAACCTCACCTGCGTCGTGGCCTGGGACCTGCCCCCGGAGTCCGACATCCCCACCCGGGTGGCGCTCGGCGCCGGGGAGGGCCTGTTCGGCACGCCCCGCGTGATCCGCGGGCAGGCGGGCTGGGACGTCACACTGCGCTACGCCTTCCCCGCCGTCGGGCTCGACGACAAGGCCATGGGCACGCTGTTGATGCTGGTCGTGAGCAGCGCGTCGAGCATGCGGACCGAACTGACCGAGAGCTAGTGTCGTGGAAACGACACGAGCTCGGAGCTACGAGGACAGGTGTACCAACGGCAGCCGGGCCAGCTCGACACGGGTGAGTGTCCCGGCCGCTGCGAGCACCCGGGACTGGGCCTCCTGCATCCGGGCGTCGACCAGCCCGCTCAGCGCGTAGGCGACGCGGCCGAGCAGTCGCACGGTGGTGTCGTCAACGATGGGGCGCGGGGTCGACACCACCGCGACGCCGGTCGGCCTGCCGTCGTTGGCCTGCGCGGCGCCGATCGTGAACGACTCGCGCGGGTTCACGTGCCGGGACGCGTAGTGGTCGCGCAGCTTCTTGATCATCGCGTGGAACTCGCGGACGTCGCCCTCCAGCCCGAGCTGGTCCAGGTCGTCGTTCGTCAGCACAGCGGTGCGGCCGGAGAAGCAGCGGACGTAGCCGATGAGGGCGCCCGTCCAGAGCGCTTCGACCAGCGCCGTGTCCGTGTCCACCTGCACCGGGCCGGAGTCGGGCGCGGTCAGCGCCGTGACCAGGTGCTCGCAGCAGCGCAGCACGTACTGCAGGTCCTCGAACACCGCCGCGAGGGCGGCCAGCTCGAGTGACTCCGGGCTGTCGTACCTCCGCACGCTGCTCGGCGCGGTGGCCGTGGCCGCCCCGTTGGTGCCTGCCACGTCGTCCGCCATGAGCGCCTCCTCGCGTCGAGCCGGACGCTAGCGGCCGCGGGGCGAGCCGGATGTGTCGTTCTGAGACGGCCCTAGCGGCCGGCGCCGCAGTCCTTGCACAGGCCGAAGATCTCGGCGGTGTGGCTGAGCTCGACGAAGCCGTGCGTGTCGGCGACCTGCTGTGCCCAGCTCTCCACGCCGGGCCCCTCGATCTCCACGGTGTAGCCGCAGCGCCGGCACACCAGGTGGTGGTGGTGGTCGACGGTGTCGCAGCGGCGGTAGACGGCCTCACCGGTACCGGTGCGCAGCACGTCGACCTCGCCGCTGTCGGCGAGCGTCTGCAGCGTGCGGTACACGGTGGTGAGCCCGATGCCCTCGCCGCGGCGGCGGAGCTCCTCGTGGATCTCCTGGGCGGAGCGGAAGTCGTCGAGGCGGTCGAGGAGCGTGGACACCGCCGCCCGCTGACGTGTGGCCCGCAGCGCCCGTGTCGTCGGAGCCTGCCCGGCGGCACTCATCTGACCTCCTCCTCGGCATGCGCCACGGCGTCGACAACGATGTGCGCGAGGTGGTCGTCCACCAGTGCGTAGACCACCTCGCGGCCCTGGCGCTCGCCGTGCACCACGCCCGCCGACTTGAGCACCCGCAGGTGCTGGCTGATCAGC
>JAODNO010000448.1 GCA_025465235.1 Pseudonocardia sp. | reverse complement strand
ACACCCACGCAACCGCAGGTACCCGGGCCCAGTGCGAGCAAACCCGTGAGGGAGATGGCGGAGGCGAACGGGAATCGAACCCGCCTGACCGAGATACTCGGCCACGTCGGTTTTGAAGACCGCGAGGGCCACCAGGCACCCATACGCCTCCGCGGAGGAGGCTAGGCCACGGCTAGTGCGCGGTCTCGAGGGCCTGCGGGACGCCGTCCGCGATGTCGAAGAGCGCGAGCAGGCCCGTGGCCTCGAGCGCACGCGAGACGATCCGCGATCCCGGCACCAGCCGCAGCCGGCACTGCCGCCGTTCGGCCTCGTCCTTGGCGGCGACGAGGACGGCGAGGCCGGCCGACCCGAGAAAAGTGACGTCGCTCAGGTCGAGGACCAGCAGCGGGGTGTCGGCAAGCTGCTCGTCCAACCTCCCGCGCAGGACCGGCGCGGTCAGGGTGTCGATCTCACCGACGACGTGCATGACCCGGGCATGGTCGCCGTGGCCGACCACGTCGAAACGGATGACTTCGCCGATCTCTTCGGCGGCGCCTGGCATGTCCCCTTGCTCTACGGGGAATTCGCCGCTCATGCGCACCGGCTCCTCGAAATGACGTCGTGGACTCGTGGTGCGGACTGTGGTCTCAACCGCCGTTCAACTCTACGGCCGGCCCCATAGGCGCACAACAACACCCCCCGCTACCGGTCCGGGACCCTCTGCCAGCGGCCGCCACCCGGCCGCGTCGGCCCTGATGGGAGATCCTTTCGGGCATGGATGATCGGTTCTCCGTCCGGGTTGCCGTCCGCAGCTACGAGATCGACGCGAACGGCCACGTCAACCACGCGGTCTACCACCGCTACGGGGAGCACGCGCGCACCGAGCACCTCACCGCCGCAGGCTGCTCGATGGCGCGCTTTCTGGAGCACGGCGTGGGGATCGTGCTGCTGGAGACGCACGTCCGGTTCCTGCGTGAGCTGCGTCACGGCGATGTGGTGGACATCGACTCGCGTCTCACGTTCGGTGCGGGCAAGACGTTCGAGATGGCGCACACGGTGCGCCGCGTCACCGCCGACGGCGGGGTAGCCGGCGAGCCGGATGTGGTGGCCGCCGAGATCAGCTGCCGGATGGGGCTGCTCGACTCCGCCACCCGAAGGTTGGTGCCGGAGCCCAGGGCGCGGCTGGTGGAGCTGGCGACGCTGCCGGACCTGCTCCTGCAGAAATAGGTATCTCGAACGTGCTCCTGGCGAGCAGTTTCCGAAATGCACGGATTCCGCCATTGTTCCGCAATCCGTGGGTTACTGAGCCAGGGTCAGGGGCCGGCATGGCGGTGGGGGTGCGGGTGGGGCCACCAGGGGCGGCACGCGGCCGCCTGCCCGCCTCGCCACCCGCCTCGCCCACAGATAGGCCAACGGACCCGAGGCCAGGCCACGCAGGCGGAGCTTGGCCGAGCCCGGTGGCATCCCGGCTCCCGCGTCGCTCTCCCGGACGGCGATGTGGCGGAGCTGGGCGAGTGCGGCAGGGAGCCTGCGGACCGCGACCGATCGAGCGCGGCGGTCGAGGGCGATCTTCGTGAGGAAGCCCCCCAGCCCGACGGCGTAGCCCTCCAGTTGCTTGCGCAGCGCCGCCGGGTTGGTGCGGTGGTGGTGCCAGACCCACGCCCCTGGCTCGTAGCCCACGACGTGCCCGGCCAGGATGAGGCGCACCAGGAACTCGCAGTCCTCGCCGCCGTGTGTGGGTGAGCCCGGACCGAGCGCCTCGTCGAACCCACCCACCGCCTCGGCCACGTCTGTGCGGACCGCCAGGTTCGCGCCGATCCCGAAGAGGCCGGGGGAGAACGGGAAGATCGCCGAGTCGGCGGGTGGGTCGGCGAGCGAGTAGCGGCGTCGCTCGAAACCCTTGTTCCAGGCCAGTGCTGTGTCGGCCGCCAACTCCTCCGGGGTGACGAGGCGCGCGGCGAGCACGGGGCCGCTCACGCACGCCAGCTCGGGATGGGCGGCGAATGCGCCGGCGAGGCGCCCGGCCCAGCTCCGGTCGGGCTCCGTGTCGTCGTCGGTGAAGGCGACGATGGCGGTGGTGGCCTCCTGCAGGCCGCGGTTGCGGCCGACCGAGGCGCCGCGCCGCGGCTCCAGCACGTACCGGACGCGCGCGTCGTCGATCCCGCGCACGACGGTGACCGTGCCCTGGTCGGTCGGGTCGTTGTCCACGACCAGCACGGTGATGTCGGCGTGGTCACCGGCGAGCAGGGCGCGCACGCAGCGTTCGAGGCTCTGCGGGCGGCCGCGCGTGGCCACCACGACGGTGACCGGCTCGGTGGACCACGGTGGTGGGGGCGGGTCGGGCAGCGCACCCAGCTGCGCCTCGAGGGCGGAGGCGATGTGAGCGGCGGACGCATGGCCGGCGACCAGCGGCAGCTCGAGGATGCCGACAGGGGCCCCGCCTGCGGTGACCAACAGGCGTGCCGCGGTGAAGTGCCGGTCGACGGCGAGGTCGGCGACGGGGGAACGGCGGTCCAGCTCACCGACCCATGTAGGTGAAGGGGGAGCGATCCAGGGGGACAACCGGGGCCTTCCAGGGTCGGACTACTACGGGATGTAGGACACACGTTAGGGGGGATGACGGACGCTACGGCGGCCGAGTGTCCGATTCGCGGTGATCGGTCCTGGTTCGTCGGTCAAACGCCTGTGGCCACACTGAGCGGCCGCGGGGGGAGACGTAGGCTGCATCCCGTGGCATCGGCGGCGATCGTCCCCTTCCTGCACGGCGACCGGGATGTTCTCAGCGTCCTGCTCGACCGCCGGGCCGCCGGTACGGAGCCGGGCGCCCGTGACGACGATCACCGTGTGGCGCTCGTCATCGGGGGCGGCGGGATGCGCGGGGCGTACGTCGCCGGGATGCTGCGGGCGCTGGACCGGGCCGGTCTCGTCCCCGCTTTCGACGAGGTGTACGGCGCGTCGTCCGGGGCCTTCAGCGCGGCGGCGTTCCTCACCGGGGATGCGGCCGCGTGCGCCGCCAGCTACCCCGAGGACCTCTCGACAGACGTCTTCATCAACATGCGCAGGCTCGGTACGCGGCGTCCCGTGGTGGCCCTCGACCACCTCGTCCACGAGGTGCTCGACGGGCGCAAGCCCATGGCCTGGCACGCGCTGGGGCACACCCCGGCGGCGCTGCGGGTCGTGGCCACCGACGCGAGCGACCTCACGGCCCACACCCTCGAGGGGATGGAGACGGTCGCCGACTGGCGGCAGGCGCTGCGGGCCAGCGCGTCGATCCCGCTGCTGTGCGGGCCGCCGGTCGCGTTCGGAGGCCGCCGCTGGGTGGACGGGTCGGTCGGCGAGCCGCTGGCCATGGCCCGGGCGCTGCGCGGTGGGGCCACCCACGTGCTCGTGGTGCTCTGCCGGGGCACCGACGACCTGCACCCCGACGCCGACGCGGGCTTGTCGCTCTGGGCCCGCGCGCTCGACCGGCTGGTGCCGGGACTCGGCACGGTCGCGCAGGGCTCCCGCCGTTACGGCGCTGACCTGCGGCTGGTCACCGACGCCGCCCATCCGGACCGCGGGCCCGGCCACCTGGCGGCCATCGGACCGGCCCGGTCGGTCGGGATGGGCGCGCTGTGCGTCGACCCCGAGCGGGTGGGAGAGGCGGTGCGGATCGGCGACGAGTCGGCCGTTGCCGCGGTCGAGTCGGTCGCCGCCGAGCGGCGCGACCTCGACCCGGCCTGATCACCGCCCGCCGGATAACGTCGCACCCATGTCCGCAGGGGAGCGCCCGCGCGCTGCCGTCATCGTCACCGGCAGCGAGCTGCTGACGGGGGCCATCTCCGATCGCAACGGGCCGTGGGTCGCCCGGGAGCTCGGCGAGCTCGGCTTCGAGGTCGCGCATCTGCTCCTGGTCGGTGACCGCCCTGACGACCTCGCCGATGCGCTGCGGTTCGCCGTGGACGCCGGGTGTGTGCTCGTCGTCACCAGCGGTGGCCTCGGCCCGACGGCCGACGATCTCACCGCCGAGGTGGTGGCCTCCTTCGCCGGGGCCGAGCTCGTGCTCGACGAGGGAATGCGCGAGCACATCGGCGGAATCCTCGCCGGCTGGGCGGCCCGCACCGGGTTCGCCGGGCCCGCGCTGGAGGAGGCCAACCGCAAGCAGGCGATGGTGCCGCGCGGCGCCGTGGCGCTGGCCCCGGTGGGGACCGCTCCCGGGCTCGTGGTGCCCCGTCCGGGCGGCCCGCTGGTCGTGGTGCTGCCCGGGCCGCCGCGCGAGCTGCAGGGAATGTGGCCGGCGGTGCTCGAGGCGGAACCGGTTCGGGAGCTGCTCGCGGACGTGCCCGCGGCGGCGTCGCGGTCGTTGCGCTTCTTCGGGCTGCCCGAGTCGGAGATCGCGGCGACGCTGCGCGACCTCGGCACGGAGCGGGACCTGTCCGGCGTCGAGGTGACGACCTGCTTGCGCCGCTCCGAGCTCGAGGTGGACCTGCGGCCTCGGCCCGACGCGGCGGACGTCGCGGCGGAGCTGCACGGCGAGCTCGCGGCGCGGCACGCGAAGCACCTCGTCAGTGCCGACGGCACCAGTACGGACGAGCTGCTGGCCACGGCGCTGCTGGAGCGCGGCTGGACCGTTGCGACGGGCGAGTCGTGTACGGGTGGAATGCTCGCGTCGCGGCTGATCGACCGGGCGGGGTCCTCCGCGTACGCGGCCGGCGGTGTCGTGGCGTACTCGAACGAGGCGAAGACTCAGCTGCTCGGCGTACCCTCGGAGATGATCGAGGAGCACGGAGCGGTGTCGCCCGAGGTGGCGCGGGCACTGGCCGACGGTGCGCGGGAGCGGTTCGGCGCCGACATCGGCATCGGGATCACCGGTGTGGCCGGCCCCGGCGGCGGCACGGCGGCCAAGCCCGTCGGTTACGTCTGCTTCTGCGTGACCACCGCTGACGGGGTCGTGCTCGCCCGGGATCCCCGGCTTCCGGGAGGACGCTCCGACGTGCGGGAGCGGTCCACCGACCTCGGGATGCACCTGCTGCTGCGCACGGTGGCCCCGCGTCCGGCAGGGTGACCGCTCCACCGGTGGCAGACCGCACTTCTTGCAAGTAGATTGCAGGTATGTCCCGGTGGTGATCGTTCTGGCAGCTCGGCCCCGTCGGGGGGTGGGCCCGGCCGCCGCCCTCGCCGGCGGTGGCCGGACCCGCGGACAGGTCAGCACGCACGGGAACGGGTCAGCGAAGCGGGCGGAAGAACGTGCGCAGCTCGTACACGAACACGTCCGGCTGTTCCAGGGACGCGAAGTGTCCGCCGGTCTCGGGCTCGCTCCAGTGCCGCAGATCCGTGAAGCGGCGCTCGATCCACTGCCGGGGAAGCCGGATCAGCTCCTGGGGGAACAGGGTGACGCCGGTGGGCACGGTCACCTCGTCCATCCGCCGCCGCTTGTAGCTCTCCCAGTACAGCCGCGCCGAGGACGCGCCGGTGCCGGGCAGCCAGTACAGCATCACGTTGTCCAGCAGCCGATCGCGTGGGATGACGTTCTCCGGGTGGCCGGCGCAGTCGGTCCAGTCCCAGAACTTCTCGACGATCCACATGCACTGACCCGACGGGGAGTCGAGCAGGCCGTAGCCGAGCGTCTGGGGCCGGGTGGACTGCTCGCTGGAGTAGCCCGTGCCCACCTTCTGGAAGGTCTTGCGGGCGGCGAGCGCCGCATGCTCGGACTCCGTGAGCTGTACCCCGTCGGTCTCGGGCGGGGGCGCGGCCAGCGGCATCGTCAGGTGGATGCCCACGAGGTTCTGCGGGGCGCCGGTGCCGAGCGCGGAGGTGATCATGGACCCCCAGTCGCCGCCCTGGGCGCCGTAGCGGTCGTAGCCGAGCCGGTCCATCAGCTGGGCCCAGGCCGTCGCGATCCGTTCGACGCCCCAGCCCGGCACGGTCGGCTTTCCGCTGAAGCCATAGCCCGGCAGCGACGGCGCGACGACGTGGAACGCGTCGCGCGGGTCGGGTGGGTCCGTCAGTGCCTCGATCACGTCGAGGAACTCGACGACCGAGCCAGGCCAACCGTGGCTGAGCAGCAGCGGCAGCGCCCCGGGGTGCCGAGACCTGGCGTGGATCAGGTGCACCTCGACGGTGTCGTCGCCGCCGCCGTCGAGGCCGGTGCGGAACTGCGGCAGTGCGTTGAGCTCGGCCTCGCAGCGGCGCCAGTCGTACTCGTGGGCCCAGTAGTCGCACAGCTCGCGCGCGTAGTCCAGCGGCACACCCTGCGTCCAGCCCGGGGCGGTGGCCGGCTCGGGCCAGCGCGTGCGGGCGAGCCTGCCGCGCAGGTCCTGCAGGTCTGCCTCGGGGATCTGGACGCGGAACTCACGCATCTCAGAGCTGTACCCCACGGGTCAGGGCGCCGTCGACGACCAGGTGGGCTCCGGTGATGAACGAGGCACGCGGGCTCGCGAGCATGATGATGCCGTAGGCGATCTCCTCCGGCGTCGCGAGCCGACCCGTCGGGTTCACCCTGAGCGTGTTGGCGAAGAACTCCGGGTCGCTGTTCTCGAGGCTCTGCCACACCCCACCCTCGAAGTAGGTGTTGCCGGGGGAGACGGAGTTCGCCCTCACCTTTCCGGCGTGCTGGACGGCGAGCCCCGACGTGTAGTGGACGAGGGCCGCCTTCATCACGCCGTAGGCGCCGGACGCGAAGTCGATCTCCCGGGCGGACACGCTGGACACCGCGATGACCGACCCGACGCCGCTCGCCTCCAGGTGGGGCAGCGCCGCTTCCACCAGGCGGACGGTGTGCATGAGGTCGACCTCGAAGCTGGGCTGCCAGTGCTCAGGGCCGGGGCCGATCGACAGCGCGCTGACGTTGGCGACCACGACGTCGATGCCGCCGAAGCGCTCCGCCGACGCCGCCACCCACGCCGTCAGCGCCTCGGCGTCGGCCACGTCCACCGCGGTGCCGGCGACATCGTGGCCTGCGGCCTGCAGTTCCTGCTCGACCTTCGCCACGTCCGCGTCCGTGCGGGCGCAGAACGCGACCCTCGCCCCCTCGGCCGCCAGGCCCTCGACGACTGCGCGACCGATGCCCTTCGTGCCGCCGGTGACCAGTGCCGTCCTGCCGGTGAGCTGCAGATCCATTGTCGGATCCTTTCCTAGAGGATGCGGGCCTGCTCGCGCAGGTGGCGGTGCATACCGCCGTAGGCGTCGGCGGTGGGCAACAGCGCCTTCTCGATCTTCGTGACCGCGCTGTAGTTGGTGTCGCAGACGTTGGCCAGTGGAGACCGGCTGATCTGGGTGAGCAGCTGGTAGGCGTCGAGCGGGTCGAGCCCGTACAGATCCCCGAGCCAGCCGATCATCCCGACCTGGCTGGCGCGCCAGGCGTCCTCCAGCGGACGCGACGAACCGACCACGGCGTAATGGTCATCGTGCTCCAGGCGCGGCCACGCCGGCGCCCCGCCCTTGACCAGCTCGACGATGAGCGTGACGTCCATGGCGCCCTCGACCGCCGTCCCGCAGCTCTCGCCCTCACCCTGCCGATAGTGCCCGTCGCCGACGGAGAACAGGGCGCCCTCGACGTTCACCCCGAGGAAGCAGGTGGTGCCGGCGCGCATCTCGGGTGTGTCCATGTTGCCGCCGAACGTGTCGGGCACCAGGCTCGAGCGCACCTCACGCCCCGGCGGGGCCACGCCGACGGTCCCGAGCATGGGGGCGATCGGCAGCTCCACGCTCAGCTGCGAGCGCTGGGCCTCGAAGAGCACGGTGCCGCGGGCGCGGTCGAGCTGGTAGATCCACGTCTGCTCGGGCAGCGGGTCGTTCAGCAGGGCGGTGCGGTCGGTGCCGGTGAGCGCCCCGAAGAACGGGATGGTGGTCGACGCGGCCCAGTCCCGCGCCGGGGTGAGGTCGACGATGTGCAGCGCGAGAGTGTCGCCCGGTTCGGCCCCCTCGACGTGGAACGGCCCCGTCTGCGGGTTCACCTGCGTCATGTCCAGCACCTGCGACGGCTTGTCCGACGTGCGCTGCAACCTTCCGGAGAAGGCATCCTCCGTCCACAGCTTCAGGACGGTGCCGGGCGTGATCCGGTGGGTGGGGGCCACCCCCCCGAACGTCCACGCGTACTGCTCGGGCTCGGGGCGGAACTCGACGACGTCCACGACGGGAGATCGTTGTGTCAACACCTGCTGACGCGCAAGCCCTGAGCGGCGGTAATCAGGCGGTTACGCGGGAACCAGGCGTAGGGGCAGGCTCTCCAGGCCGCGCAGCGTGTTGTTGAGCATCCGGCGCGGCTCACCCGTCGGCTCGATCTTCCGCACGTGCCGGGCCAGCGCCGTCAGCATCGCCTCGCCCTCCGGCCGGGCCATCGCCATCCCGACGCAGGCGTGGATGCCGAACCCGAGACCGACGTGGCCGATGGCGCGCCGCGAGACGTTGAACACGTCCGCGTCCGGCCACTGCCGGGGGGCGCGGTTGGCGCATCGCCGCTGCCGACAGCACGCCGGCCACCACCCGGCGGGCGCGGGCGTGCTCGGTCGGCCTTCCGCTGCGTCATCTCCGTACCGCGGAAGGGGAATCGGGGAAACCGAGCGTTCGAGAGATGCCCCGCCCTGCGGCGCGGACGACGGGCACGTAGGCCATGGCGTCGGAGGTCTCGCTCGGCACGACGACCGACAGCGCCGCGACCACGTCGCCGCGTGGCCCGCGCACCGGCGCCGCGACGGACAGCGCGACCAGCTCGATCTGCCCGTCGCTCACCGCCACCCCGGCGCGGCGCACCTCGGCGAGCGCCCTGCGCAGTTCGTCGGGTGTGCACATCGTCTTGGCGGTGTACCGCTTGAGCGGGGCGGCGAGTATCTGTTGCTGTAGCTCGGGTGCGGCGAAGGCGAGCAGGACGAGCCCGACGCCCGTGGCGTGCAGCGGCAGCCTGCCCCCGACGCGCGTGATGACGTTGACCGCGCCCCGTCCCGACAGCCGCTCCAGGTACACCACCTCGCTGCCGTCGAGCACCGCGAGTTGCACGTTCTGCTTGGTCACCGCATAGAGGTCCTCGAGGAACGGCATCGCCGACTCGCGCAGGCCCAGCCCGCGCGGGGCCAGGGCGCCGACCTCCCACAGCCGGAGCCCGACGCGGTAGCGACCGTCGGCGGCGCGCTCGAGCGCGCCCCACTCCGCGAGCTCGCCGACGAGCCGGTGCACGGTGCTCAGCGGGAGGGCGGCCCGCCTGCTGAGCTCCGTGAGCGTGAGCTCCGGACGCTCCGCACTGAACGCCGCGATCACCCGGAGGACCCGTGCCGTGACCGACTCACCCATCACGCCCCAGTGTGCCCTGGTCTTCCGTTGAGCGGAAGCCGAGTCGAGCGAGTGTGACGCGGTGGGCCAGGCTCCTGATATGCGTACGCAGGTCGGGATCGTCGGGGCGGGACCCGCCGGACTGCTGCTGTCCCACCTGCTGGCCCGCTCCGGGGTCGACTCCGTGGTGCTCGAGGCGCGCAGCCGTACCTACGTGGAGCGGCGGGTCAGGGCCGGTGTGCTGGAACACCCGACCGTGGAGCTGCTGCGCGAGGTCGGGCTCGCCGACCGGCTCGACCGCGAGGGCATGCGGCATGAGGGCATCTCGCTGCGCTTCGACGGTGGCGACCACCGCATCGACTTCGCCGACCTCGTGGGGCGGGGGATCACCGTCTACGGGCAGCAGGAGGTGGTGAAGGACCTCATCGCCGCCCGCCTGGACGACGGTGGGGACATCCGGTTCGAGGTGTCCGAGGTGACGATCGACGGGCTCGCCGACTCGCCGGTGATCGGGTTCACCGGCGCCGACGGACGGCGCGAGGAGCTGCACTGCGACGTCGTCGCCGGGTGCGACGGGTTCCACGGAATCAGCCGCGGTGCGTTCGTCCCGGAGGTTTTCGACCGGCAGTACCCGTTCGCCTGGCTCGGCATCCTCGCCAAGGCCGCGCCCACGCACCACGAGCTCGTCTACGCCAACCACCCCAACGGGTTCGCGCTGTACTCGATGCGCGGACCTGAGATCACGCGGCTGTACCTGCAGGTCCCGCCGGACACCGACGCCGGCACGTGGTCCGACACGCAGATCTGGGACGAGCTGGGCAGCCGCCTCGCAGCCGAGGGGTTCACGCTCAACGAGGGCCCGGTGATCGAGAAGGGCGTCACCGGCATGCGCAGCTTCGTCGCCGAACCGATGCGGCACGGGCGGCTGTTCCTGGCAGGTGACGCCGCGCACATCGTCCCGCCGACCGGCGCGAAGGGGATGAACCTCGCGATCGCCGACGTGCACGTGCTGGCCGAGGCACTCGTCCCGTTCCTGCGCCACGGCGACGAGAGCGGGATCGACGCGTACTCCGACACGTGCCTGCGCCGGGTCTGGCGCGCGGAGCACTTCTCGTGGTGGATGACCTCGATGCTGCACGTTGCTCCGGACGACGACCCGATCGCCCGCCGGCTGCAGCTGTCCCAGCTGCGCTACACCGTGGCCTCCCGCGCGGCGGCCACCAGCCTCGCTGAGAACTACGTCGGCCTGCCCCATGGAGTGAGCCCGTGACAATTCCGCATCCCACCGGCTACCGCCGGGCGCCGGAGGGGAACCATCCACCCCTCCTGTCCGAGGCGTACAAGAGCACCGTCCTGCGAGCGCCGTCCCAGGCGCCGGTGGTGCTGCGCCACCGGCTCACCGAGGTGACCGGTCCGCTGCTCACCGGTGACATCGGCCCCAAAGACCACGATCTCACCGCGCAGCACGACGGCGAGCCGATCGGGCAGCGGATCGTCGTTCTCGGCCGGGTGCTCGACAGCGATGGGCGCGCGGTTCCCGACACGCTCGTCGAGGTATGGCAGGCCAACGCCGCGGGCCGCTACGCCCACGCGCGCGACACCTGGCCCGCCCCGCTCGACCCGAACTTCAGCGGGGGCGGTCGCGTCGTGACCGACGCGCAGGGGAACTACTCGTTCACGACGATCAAGCCCGGCGCCTACCCCTGGGGCAACCACGACAACGCCTGGCGCCCTGCGCACATCCACTTCTCGCTGTTCGGGCGGTCCTTCACCCAACGGCTCGTGACGCAGATGTACTTTCCGGACGACCCGCTGTTCGGCCAGGACCCGATCTTCAACTCCGTGCCGGATCCCGCGGCCCGGCAGCGGATGATCTCGACGTTCGACCTGGGCGCCACCCGTTCGGAGTGGGCGCTGGCGTACCGCTTCGACATCGTGCTCCGCGGCCGCGAGCAGACCCCGTTCGAGGACCCACATGAGTGAACTGCTGACCCCGTCGCAGACCGTCGGGCCGTTCCTGAGCCTCGGGCTGACCTGGCCCGAGGGGCACCTCGTCGTCCCGCTCGGAACACCGGGGGCGACCCTGATCGCCGGGGTGCTCACCGACGGTGCGGGCGCACCAGTCAGCGACGGCCTGATCGAGACCTGGCAGGCCGACGCCGACGGTCGGTTCGACCACCCGGACGACCCGCGGCGGGCCTCCGGTTCCGGGTTCCGAGGCTTCGGGCGCTGCGCCACCGACGCCGAGGGGCGCTTCGAGATCATCACGGTCAAGCCCGGTCCGCTCGGTGACGGGCAGGCCCCGCACATCGATGTCACGGTGCTGGCCCGCGGTCTGCTCGACCGTGTCGTCACGAGGATCTACTTCCCCGACGAGGCCGCAGCCAACGCGGCAGACCCCTTGCTCGGCTCCCTCCGGCCCGAGCGCGCGGCCACGCTCGTGGCCCAGGAGGCGGGCCAGGGCAAGCTGCGCTTCGACATCCGCCTGCAGGGCGACCGAGAGACGGTCTTCCTGTCCATCTGACGGCCGTGCCGCCCTCCGCTCCGCCCGGGTGTTCCCGATCACATCACGATGGGGCGACGAAGCGGAATCGATGATCACCCACAGCGTTGTCACAGGTGAGGGACAGCGCGGACATCGACTCCCCTGGGATAAAGGGATCACGAGGTTCGCGGCGTTGTGGGGGGACGTGGTCGAGATGGGGGGCGCAGCGCTTGCGGTGACCGTGCCGATGGACGGGATGTCGAGGACGTCCAGGGTGCGGCTGCGGCACCCGTTGCTGGTGCAGGTGGTCCGGTACATGATCGTCGGCGGCCTCGGCACCGTTGTGAACGCCGCGATCTTCCTGGTGCTGCGGACGTGGTGGGACACCATGCCGGCCAACCTCGTCGCCCTCGTGCTGAGCACAGCCGTGAGCACCGAGGTGAACCGGCGGTTCACCTTCGGGGGCATCGAGGTCCACCGATGGCGGTCCTACGTGCAGAGCGGCGGCACCGTGCTGTTCTACGCGTTCTACAGCTCCATCGTGCTGATGCTCCTCGACGAGGTCGTCGACTCGCCGACGGCGTGGGAGCAGACGGTGGTGGTGGCCGTGGCGAGCGTCCTCGGCGGACTGGTCCGGTTCCTCGTGCTGCGGTACTGGGTCTTCGGTCCGGACGACGACGAGGCCGCTCTCGCCCGCACCGGACAGCTCCGGCCTACATTCAGAGCATGACTGCCACACAGCCCGCCACCGAGGCGTTCGAGCGCGAACCGGTGGCGCTCACGGAGCGGATCACGGCCGACGGGTCGTCACGCTGGCCGGTGGAGCCGGGGCGCTACCGGCTGATCGTTGCCAGGGCATGCCCGTGGGCGAACCGCAGCGTGATCGTCCGCAGGCTGCTCGGGCTGGAGCCGGTGCTGTCGATGGGCATCGCGGGGCCCCTGCACGACGAGCGGAGCTGGCGGTTCCACCTCGACCCCGACAACCGGGACCCGGTGCTCGGCATCGAGTACCTCGGCGAGGCCTACCGCAAGGCCGACCCCGGCTTCGAAGCCGGCATCACCGTGCCCGCGGTCGTGGAGATCGCCAGCGGGAAGGTGGTGACCAACGGGTTCCAGCAGCTCACCATCGACCTCTCCACGCAGTGGACCGCTTACCACCGCGACGGCGCCCCCGACCTCTATCCCGAGGAGCACCGCGCGGAGATCGACGAGATCAACGAGGCCGTCTACCACGACGTCAACAACGGCGTCTACAAGTGCGGCTTCGCGAAGGGACAGGCGTCGTACGAGCGCGCCTACCGCGCGCTGTTCGCCCGGCTCGACTCGCTGTCGGAGCGGCTTGCCGACCGGCGCTACCTCGTGGGCGACACGATCACCGAGGCTGACGTGCGGCTGTGGGTCACGCTGGTGCGCTTCGACGCCGCCTACCACGGCCATTTCAAGTGCAACCGGCAGAAGCTCGCCGAGATGCCGGTGCTCTGGGCGTACGCGCGCGACCTGTTCCAGACGCCCGGCTTCGGCGACACGATCGACTTCGAGCAGGTCAAGCAGCACTACTACGGCGTGCACACCCAGATCAACCCGTCGGGGGTCGTTCCGCTCGGGCCCGACCCGAGCGGCTGGCTCACGCCGCACGGGCGGGAGGATCTCGGCGGCCGCCCGTTCGGGGACGGCACCCCGCCCGGACCTCCGCCGGACGACGAGCGGGTGCCGGCGATCAGCTGAGCAGCTCGTAGCCGGCGCCTGCCGCCTCGTAGGTCGAGGCGGCGCGCCGGTCGAGGCTCAGCAGCACGGCCCCGCCCTGACGGGCGCTGAGCGCGACCACGAGGTCGTACACCGCGCCCCCGACGATGCCCGCGTGCCGTGCCGTGACGATCTTGATCTGCACCCCGGAGTACGCGGGCACCCTGCCGGGTTCGTTCAAGAACCTCCTGGACTGGACCGTCGGCGGCACCGAGATCTGCGACAAGCCGGTGGCCTGGGTCGACGCGGCCGCTATCGGCCGTGGTCACGGAGCGGAGGCCACGCTGCGGGCGGTGCTCGGTTACACCGGTGCCCACATCGTGGACGCGGCCTGCGTGAAGATCGTCGTGGATCGTCAGACGGTCGGCGCGGACGGCGTCATCGCCGACCCGCGCGTGCGCGAGAAGCTCGTCGGGGTGCTGGCGACGCTGACCGGGGTCCAGGCAGGCGACCCGGAGCTCGACCACGTCTGGTCGACGACGAGGCATTCGCGTGGGAGGGCGACCGCGATGCCGGCCTTCGCGCACTGGACACCCAGCTGGTGGCCTGAGTCCGCGATCCCGCGCGTGACCCGGGCACCCGCCGGGGGATGATGGCCGCGATGCCGACACGTGCGCCGTCTCCGTTGTCCCTGCAGTCGCCAGTGCCGTTGTCACTGATTCACGGCCAGGGCCGGGTACGTACCGGTGCCGCCCTGCTGGTGCTCCTCCTCACGGTTCTCCTCGCGACACCCGGTGCCGCCGCGGCATCGCCCGCCGACCCGGCGGCCCAGCCCAGCGGTGCGGGTCTGGGCCCCGACCGGCTGCCCCACTGCGGTGCCGTGGTCGCCGCGATGTCACCGCGCGACCGGCTCGCGCAGCGGCTCATGGTGGGGGTCGACGCCGCCGATCCGGCCACCACCGCCGAGACGGTCCGCTCCACGCAGGTGGGCGGGATCTTCGTGGGCGGCAACGCCACCGCGCTGCTCACCAACCAGGCCCTGCGCGGCGTGCAGGCCATGTCCCGCATCCCGCTCGCCGTCGCAGCGGACGACGAGGGCGGCCGGGTGCAGCGCATCGACGACCTGGACGGCCAGCTGCCCAGCGCCCGCAAGATGGCGGCGCAGCTCACCCCCGAGCAGGTGCGGCAACTCGGCCTCCAGCGGGGCCGGGAGCAGCTCGCCCGCGGTATCACGGTGAACCTCGCTCCGGTGGTGGACCTCGGCGGTCAGCCGGCGGGGGCGGTGATCGGGGACCGGTCCTTCGGCACGGACCCCGGCACGGTGGCGAGCTACGCGGCCGCGTTCGCGGAGGGCGAGCGGGAGGCGGGCGTGTTCAGCGTCCTCAAGCACTTCCCCGGTCACGGCCGCGCCGTCGGCGACTCGCACAAGGGCCGGGTCACGGCCCCGTCGCTCGACGAGCTGCGCAGCGCCGACCTGAAGCCCTATGCCACCCTGCTGGGCCCGGGCGGGTCACTCGCCGACGGGCGCACCGGCGTGCTGGTCGGGCACCTGGACGTTCCGGGACTCACCACGGGCCTGCCCAGCTCGCTCACGCCCGCGGTCTACCAGCTGCTGCGCACCGGGTACGGCTTCGACGGGCTCGTGCTCACCGACGACCTGGGCGCCATGAAGGCCGTGACCGGCACGTTCGCGCTCCCCGAGGCCGTCGAACGGGCGCTGAGCGCCGGTGCAGACATGGCGTTGTGGTCCAGCGGCGGCCGCGTCAGCCCCGTGCTGGACGGGCTCGCGCAGGCGCTGGCCGCAGGCCGCATCGACCCCGCGGCGAACGATGCCGCGGTGACGCGCGTGCTCACGGCCAAGCGCGTCTGCTCCTGACCCGGGCTACCGGCGCCCGCCCGACTTCGCCATGCCGCGCTGCACGGCCTCGGCGAGGTAGGGGCGCAGGCGGGTGGGCGGGACGATCGTGTGCACGGAGCCGACCCGCTGCGCCCGCTCCACGCTGTGCGCGGCGTCGAACTCGTCGGCCACCTGCCCGAGCTTCTCGGAGCGGACGCCGGGGCGCAGCGCCGCGAGCTCGGTGGTCAGGCGCGCGGCCTCGGGCTCCGAGCCGGCCTGCTGGGCCTCGGCGATCCGCGCCTCGAGGTCGGCGATGCGGGGGTCGGCGGCGGTGCGTTTGTTCACCTCGCCCGCGAACACGACGGCCGCAGCGGGTGCCCCACCGAGCACCGACGCGTAGGAGCCCTCGACCGCGGCGATCTCCATGTTGTCGTTGAGTGTCCCGGAGAACACGACGAACGCGCCGCCGTGGTAGCGGGAGACCACGCAGAACACGATCGGGCCGTCGAAGTTGACCACCGCCCGGCCGATCTCGGCGCCGTACTCCAGCTGGAGCTGACGCAACGACTCGGGGGAGCCGTCGAAGCCCGAGAGGTTGGCCAGTATCACCAGTGGCCGGTTGCCGCTGGCCGCGTTGATCGCCCTGGCCGTCTTCTTCGACGACTTCGGGAACAGCGTTCCCGCCGTGAACGCCGTCGGCCCGTCCACCGGCGGCCGCCCGCGGCGGGGGAGCGGACGGGACTCGATGCCGAGCAGCGCGACCGGCTGCCCGCCCAGGTGCGCGTCGAGCACCACCACGCCCTCGGCGTCGATCATGTCGACCCAGCGCTCCAGCGTGGGGTGGTCGGCGTCGGCCACCGCGTGCAGCACCGAGCGGATGTCGAACGGCTTCTTGCGCCCCGGGTTCGCCGTGAAGACCTCGCCCACGGTCGCGAAGTCGCAGCCAGGGCCGGAGTGCGGGGAGTCGCTGATGTCACGGTCCACCGGGTCGGTGGTGGGGGCAGGCCGGGGGAACCGCTCGCCGGGCGCCCGGTAGGTGTGCGCGTAATGCGCGAGCAGCACCTCCACCGCGCCGGACAGGTCGGGAGCCCAGTACTGCGCCTGCCCGTTCGGGCCCATGATCCGGTCGTAGCCGCCGATGCCGAAGTTGTCCTCTGCGCTCACGCCGCCGGAGTAGTCGAGCGACTGTTTGCCGGTGAGCACCATGGCGCTGTCGGGCGTCATCACGAGAATGCCTTTGGTGTGCATGAGCATCGTCGCCTCGGCGTTCCAGTACGGCTGGGCGCCCACGTTGATGCCGGTGACGATCACGTTGATCTCGCCGCCGTCCTGGGTGAACTCGATGATCCCGCGCAGCACCCGCGAGATCCAGTCCATGTTCTCGGTACCGGAGTCCATCGCGATCTTGGCCCCGGCCGACACCGCGAACCACTCGATCGGCGCGTCGAAACGGCGGGCGAGCTCGATCGCGGCGAGTACGCGCGCGCACTCCGGTTCGGCGAGCGCGCCGAGGGCCTTGGTCGGGTCGCCGATCAGGACGACGCGGGTCATGCCCTCGGGGTAGCGCTGCGACGGCGTGGTCACCGTGCCGAGCACGATGTTGGCCGTGTTGCCACCGGGCGGCCGCTCCACGATGATCGGAACGCCCTCCGGATCCAGGTCGTACTCGGTGAACATGCCCTGCGCTGCGTCGGCCGAGCGCGCATCCGCGCCGCGGCGGTCGGGGTCGCGCAGCAGCATCGGGACCAGCTCGTACGGATAGACCGCCCCGCGGCGGCGCGCCCGGATCACCTTCTGCGCGTAGGCGTCCAGCTCGCGCAGCGGGCCCGTCGGCGGATCGGTGACCTGGACCGTGAGACCGGCTCCCGGCGGGCGGGACAACCGCAGCATGAGCTCGCGCGGCTCCCCGCGTGGCATGTCCCCGTGAGCGTCGATGTCGCGACCGTCGCCCCAGTGGCGGAACTGCACCAGCACCTGTTCCAGGCCGAGGCCCTCGGTGCGTGGCGCGAGGACGCGCACCACCGAGTCGAGCTCCTCGAGCGGCACGTCGACCACCGGCCAGACGTAGAGCAGGACGCGGTTCCAGTCCAGTTTCGCGTCGCCGCGGTCGGCGGCGCGTGCCGAGCGCAGGGCGTCGAGGCACGAGTCGAGGACGTGCTCCAGCTGTGGCAGGGCCCGGATGCGGCCCTGCTCGTCGCGCAGCACCGTCAGCTCGCGCACGTCGGACAGGGCGATCAGCCTGCGGTCGTCGGGCACCTCCTTGCCCACCGCGCGGAACAGGTGCACGTCGACCGGCGACGGCAGCCGGGTCAGCTCGAACCCGGACAGCCGCCACAACCCGAGCCGCTCGGCCACCATCGGGTGCAGCCCGCGCAGCGTGCGGTCCTCGACCGGGCGGCGGTCAGCCGGGTCGGGCCGGAACGTGAACCAGGCCGAGCGCTCGTCGCCATCGGGTCTACGCACCGCCACGGCCACACGTGCGAGGCGGTTGGGCAGCCTGCCGAGCATCGCGCGGATCTTCTCCGCGGAGCGCTCCGGGTCGGCGTCCGGTGCCTCACCGGCGATGACGTAGAGATCGAGCAGCGCGGTCCGGCCCTCCGGCAGCTGCGCGAGCAGACGGCGCAGGTCGCCCTGAACCGCCATCGGGTCGCCAGCGGGCGGCGCGTCGGGCGCGGTGTGCACGGTGGTGGCCAGCACCACCTGCTCGACCTCGCCCTGGTCGGAGCCGTGCTGGCCGGACCCGTCCTTGAGCGAGTAGGTGGCGGTGAGCAGCGGGCGCCCGCCCCGGTCCTCGAGTCGGACGTCGGTCAACGTCCGCACGCGGTAGTAGCGCCTGGTCATCACCTCGAGCATCGCCGCGTGGTGCCGCTCGCCGAACACACCGAGGATCGGCTCGGCCGCCGCCACGATCGTGTCGATCTGCGCCGCGCGCACGCTGGGGTCGTCGGACAGCCGGTCCAGCTCCGCGCGCACCTGGGCCTGGCCCGCTGCGCGCTCCGCGGCGATCAGCGGGGCGTCGAAGCAGGTGTAGCGCACCCGACGGGCCAGCCCGCCGACGACGGGGTGCCGTAGCTGGGTGGCCCGGACGAGACGGTCGAGCATGCGCTGGTACTCCTCGCGGGCCGACGCCGGCAGCGACTCGGGGTGGCGCAGCCGCCACTGCAGCAGCTCCATCACCACCGGGACGTGCGCGGGGGCCCGGCGGTGGGCCAGGAACATCCGATAGAGCGCGGTGTTCAGGGCGTCCGCGGAGACCGGGTCCGAGGGCGTCACGTCCGGCACGCCGTAGTGCACGAGCGCTCGACGCAGCTTCTCCCGGAACGACTCCGGCAGCCCTTCCGTGTCGGCGTCGCGGGACCGCAGGTAGGCGTACAGGTACTCCTGCGGGTTGCGGGCCTCCTCGCCGGCCGGGTCGATCTGCTGGGTCTCGTCCTCGGGGCCTCGGCGGTTGCGCGACAGCGCGCACAGGTCGGCGAAGATGCGCAGGACGGCCGTCTCCCCGGCGAGCACACCGGGGTCGTCCTGAGGAAGCTCGGCACGGGCCGCGGTGAGCGCGGCCAGCAACGGGCGGGCGTCGCGCTCGTCGATGTCGAATCCGAGCACCAGGAACCGCAGCGACATCAGCGCGTCGGCGGCCACAGCCGCGGGCTCCGACCCCACCGCGGGTGGCCCGGCCAAGCCCGACAGGTCGGCGCGCTCGCCCACCGTGGTCCCTGCGTCGGCGTCGGGCTCCAGGCGGACGAGCTTCGTCCCGCCCTCCACCTGGGTGTTGGGATCGACGAGCACCTCGCACACTCGCCCGGCGACGGGCGCGCGAAGCGCCGTCTCCAGCTTCATGCTCTCGACGACGGCCACCACGTCGCCTGCCTCGATCACATCGCCCGGCGCGATCGGGATCGAGACCACCATCGCCGGCGCCGGGGCGCGGATGATCCCGGCCTCGCCACCGGAGATGCGGTGCACCGCTCCGTCGACCTCGACGAGGTAGTCGGAGCCCTGAGGCACCGAGAGCACCGCGAAGGTGTGCCCGCCGACAGTCAGCTTGCGCTCGAAGCGCCCCGTGCGCTCCGCATCGACGTCGACGACGTGACCGTCCACGTCCACCCGGTACCGGTTGCGCCGGGTCTGGGCCACCCGGAGCCGGTAGGACTCGCCCGCCGCGCGCACGTCCACCTGGTGCCATGCCTCGTGCCCCACCTCGGGGCGCCCGCGCTCGGCCGAGGCGAACAGCCGCTCGCGCTGCCGCGCAACGTGCGCATCCTGCGCCTCGACCGCCGTGGCGAGCAGCGCCACGTCGAGCCGCCGCGGCGGGGCGTATCCGCCGGCCATCAGGCTGTCGAGCCAGGTGGTGTCGGTGTCGCCGGAGAGGAGCTCCGGGCGATCCAGCAGGTCGAGCAGGAACGCCTTGTTGGTGGTGCCGCCGTCGATCACCGCGGCGGTCTGGCGCAGCGCCCGGGAGAGCCGCGCGCGGGCCTCGCCGCGGTCGCGGCCCCACGCGATCACCTTGGCGATCATCGAGTCGAACTGGGGCGGGATCAGGTCCCCCGTGGTGACGCCGGTGTCCACCCGGATGCCCGGTCCGCTGGGCAGGGCCAGGTGTTCGATGCGGCCGGGTGCCGGTGCGAAGCCCTGCTCGGGGTCCTCGGCGGTCAGGCGCGCCTCGATGGCGTGCCCGCGCGCGGGTGGGGCCTCCGGGGCGATGTCGGCGAGCCGCCCCCCCGCAGCGACGTGCAGCTGCAGCTTGACGATGTCGACGCCCGTGGTGGCCTCGGTGACCGGATGCTCCACCTGTAGCCGGGTGTTGACCTCCAGGAACGACAGCAGCCGTTCCTTCGGCTCGTACAGGAACTCGACCGTGCCGGCGTTGACGTAGCCCGCCGCCCGCACCAGCTCGGCCGCGGACGTCCGCAGCAGCTCCTCCTGCTCGGCATCGAGCGCGGTGGACGCTGACTCCTCGATCACCTTCTGGTTGCGCCGCTGCACCGAGCAGTCGCGGACCCCGAGCGTCCAGACATCGCCCGCGTCGTCGGCGATCACCTGCACCTCGACGTGGCGTCCGCCGCGGATCGCTCGCTCGAGGAAGACTGTGGCGTCGCCCGCGGTCTTCGACGCCTCCGAGCTCGCCCGCTCGAACGCCTCATCCAGTTCCTCCGGCGCGTCGACCCGCCGGATACCGCGCCCACCGCCCCCCGCATTGGCCTTGACCATCAACGGGTAGCCGATCCGTTCCGCGTGCTCCCGGGCGGCCTCGATGTCGGGGACCGGGCCACCGCTCCACGGGGCCAGCGGCACGCCGACCTCCTCGGCGAGCCGCTTCGCCGCGATCTTGTCGCCGAGCCGCTCCATCACCTCGGGCGACGGCCCGACGAACACGATCCCGAGGTCCTGGCACAGCCTGGCGAAGTCGGCCTTCTCCGAGACGAAGCCCCAGCCCGGCCACACCGCATCGGCCCGCGCCACCCGCAGCGCGCGCTCGAGCTCGGCGTAATCGAGGTAGGGGCTCGCAGCGAAGGCCTGGTCGGGGTCGTCCGGCCCGATCAGGACGGCCTCGTCGGCCTCGCGGACGTACATCGCGTGCCGGTCCACCGCCGTGTACAGCGCGATCGTCCGCAACGGCGTGGGGCCCCCGGTGTCGGTGCCGGATCGTGGCGGGGGGATCTGCGCATTCCACTCCCGCACCGCGTGGATGAGCCGCATCGCCGGCTCGCCCCGGTTGACGATGACGACCCGGTGGAACGACTGCTCCGTCACGATCTGCTCACTCTCGTCGCTGGTGCCTCGGGACGGCCCCACCCGTGGCGGTACCGACGGACTGGAGCGCCCCGAACTCCTCGCCCGGGCCCACCCAACTCGACCTCCCGCCATCGCACAACTGACGAGCGGGTGACCGCCCTAGCGAGGGCGCATGCATGATGATCCCGTGCTGACGGTGACGCGGGGCGACCTGACCTTCGACGTGCACGAGCACGGCTCCGGCGACGACGTCCCGGTACTGCTGCTGCACGGCTTCCCACAACGCGGCACCGCATGGGACGAGGTCGCGCAACGGCTCGCCGCCCACGGCTACCGGACGCTCGCACCCGACCAGCGCGGCTACTCGCCGTGCGCGCGTCCGCGTGGCCGGAGTGCCTACCGGCTCACGGATCTCGTCGGGGACGCGCTGGCGGTGGTGGATGCGCTGGTCGGTGCGGCCGGGCGGGTGCACGTGGTCGGGCACGACTGGGGCGCCGCGGTCGCCTGGCACTTGGCTGCGCGGCACCCCGACCGCGTCCGCTCGCTCACCGCGGTGTCCGTTCCCCCGCCCGCGACCTACGTGCGCTCGCTGTTCACCACCCGGCAGGCGCTCGCGTCCTGGTACGTCTACGCGTTGCAGCTCCCTGCGCTGCCGGAGCGAGTGCTCCGGGCCGATGACCGCCCGTTCTCGCCGGCACTGGTCGCGGGTCTGCGGCGGACGGGGCAGGGAAGGACGGCCGCGGAGCGGGACGCGGCCGGGCTGGCCGACCCCGCGGCGCTGACCGCGGCGATCAACTGGTACCGCGGCGGGCTCCGCGGGACGCGCGGTGATGTGGACCCACCCGTAGAGGTGCCCACGCTGTTCGTCTGGAGCGACGGCGACACCGCCGTCACCCGGCAGGCAACGGAGCTGACGCAGCAGCAGGTGGCCGGTCCCTTCCGCTACGTGGAGCTGCGCGGGGTCAGCCACTGGATCCTCGACGAGTCGCCCGCTCAGCTCGCCGATCTGATCCTCGACCAGATGAGCGAGTACCCGGGCTGACGCCGCGACACTAGGGTGCCGGCCATGGCCAGCGTCTGGTCGTCCTGATGGAGGTCCTCGCCTCCCGGGTACTGCTGCACCCGGTCGACATGCAGCGCAGCGTCGCGTTCTACCGGGATGTGCTCGGGCTCGCGGTCGCCAGGGAGTTCCCGGGTGGCACGGTGTTCTTCCTGGGTGGTGGCTTCCTGGAGCTCTCCGGCAGGGCTGCCGGGCCGCCGGGGGACGCGATCGGGCTCTGGCTGCAGGTGCGCGACCTGGCCGCGGCCCACCGTGAGCTCGCCGGGTACGTCGTACGGGAGCCGCGCCAGGAGCCGTGGGGCCTGCGCGAGATGTGGATCGCGGACCCGGGCGGTACGAGGATCGTGCTGGTCCAGGTGCCGGAGGACCATCCGATCCGCCGGGACACGCGCCAGTAGTCACGACATGGGTTGCTGTTGGCAACTCAGGGTCGATATGGTGGGTCCATTATGGCAACTCAGCAGGCACGGCCCGGGGCCGTGCTCGCGGTCTCATCGCTCGCCGCGTTCCTGGCGTTCCTGGACGTCACGATCGTCAACATCGCGTTCCCGGCGCTCTCCGCCGAGTTCGCGACGACGTCCCTGGGCGCTCTCTCCTGGGTCTTCAGCGGGTACAACGTCGCCTTCGCCGCGCTGCTCATCCCGGCGGGACGGCTCGCCGATCTGCTCGGCCGCCGCCGTGTGTTCCTCGCGGGGCTGACCCTGTTCGGGATCGCCTCGGTGGTCTGCGCGCTGGCACCGACCGCTGCCGTCCTCGTGGCCGCGCGGGTCCTGCAGGCGGTCGCCGCCGCTCTGCTCGCCCCGTCCTCGCTCGCACTGCTCCTGCCTGCGTTCGCCCCGGAGCGCCGCGGCTTCGCCGTCGGCACGTGGGGCGCGATGGGCGGGATCGCCGCGGCGGCGGGGCCCGCCCTCGGTGGGCTGCTCGTCGACGGCCTGGGCTGGCGTGCGGTGTTCTTCGTCAACCTGCCGGTCGTGGTCGTGACGCTCGTCGTCGGCGCCACGGTGCTCGCCGAGTCCCGCGACGAGCGTTCCGGGCTGCCCGACCCGTTCAGCGTCCTGCTGCTCGGTGCGGGGGTCGCGCTGCTGTCGCTGGGCATCGTCAGCGGCGAGGACGGAGGATGGACGGCGCCCGCCACCGCCGTTCCGCTGCTCGCCGGGACCGCGCTGCTCGCGGTGTTCGTGCTGCGCAGCGCGCGCGTGCCGAACCCGCTCGTGGAGCTCACGCTGTTCCGCCTGCGTGCGTTCGCCGGAGCGACGGCGGGCTACCTCGTGTTCTCGGCAGCCTTCTACGCGCTGCTGCTCGCGAACGTGCTGTTCCTGACCGGCGTCTGGCGGTACGACGTGCTGGCTGCAGGGCTCGCGGTCACGCCGGGCCCGCTGATGGCCGCCGTGGCGTCGACGGTCGGCGGCCGGGTCGCCGACCGCTTCGGCGCCCGTGCCTCGATCGTGCCCGGCGCCCTCCTGTTCACCTGTGGGTGCGTCCTTTTCTCCACCCTCATCGGCCCCGTCCCCGCATACGCCACGACGTTCCTGCCTGCGACGCTGCTCACCGGAACCGGGGTCGGACTGGTCTTCTCCGGGCTCGGGACGGCCGCCGTTGCGCAGTTGCCGGCCGGGCGCTACGCCACCGGCAGCGCCGTGGGCACGTGTGCCCGTCAGATCGGGGCGGTGTTCGGGATCTCCCTGCTGCTGTCCGGGCTGTCCGCCGCGGGCACGACGCTTCCGCCGTTCCGCACGGCCTGGATCGTGATGGCGGCCGGGGCGCTCGTCGCCGCGGCGTGCGGTGTGGTCGTCGGCGCGGTCCGTGCCCAGCGCATGGACGCCGCGGTCAGGCCCGTGCCGGCGCGGGCATCAGCGCGGGACTGCTCGGCCCGGCCGCCTTCGACCGCGGGGTGAAGGCCGCGATCGCGGCCCCACTCAGTGCCGCGGCCGCCGCCGCGAGAAACACGACGGTGTACGCGTCGCCCGAGGGCAGTAGCCGTCCGTCGACCACGGTGGTCAAGCCGGTGGTGACCGCCGCCACCACCGCGCTGCAGGAGGAGGTGCCCAGCATCCGCATCAGCGTGTTGAGGCTGTTGGCCGCTGCTGTCTCCGACGTGGGCACCGCGGCCATGATGAGCAGCGGCAGCGCGGAGTAGGCCAGCGCCGCCCCGATGGCCGTGACGGTGAATGCGGCCATCACCAGCGGGATCGACCCGGGCAGCGTCGCCATCGCGAAGTTGCCGACCGCGAGCACGGCGGTGCCGAGCACGAGCGTGGTGCGGGCGCCGCGGCGACGCGACACGCGGGCGGAGATCGGCGAGAAGATCGTCATCGCCCCTCCGATCGGGAGAAGTACGACCCCGGCGGCGACGAGCGACATCCCGAACCCGTACCCGGTCGCGACCGGCGCCTGCAGGACCTGCGTGGTCACGAGGAACCCGGCGAACATGCCGAACCCGATGAGGATCGACGCGATGTTCGTCCAGAGCACCGCGGGCCGTGCCGAGACCCGCAGGTCCACCAGCGGCGAGCGCGCCCGCAACTCCAGCCTGCTCCACAGCGCGAACAGCACCAGAGCGGCGGCGAGCAGGCCGATCACCCGGGGGCTGCCCCAACCCCACTCGGTGCCCTTGGAGATCGCGAGGAGCACGCAGACCAGCGCGAGGGCGAGCCCGACGGCACCCGGCAGGTCGAATCGGCCGCCGGTGCGCTGCGGCGACTCCCGCACCACCTTGCGCACCAGGAGGAACTGCAGGGCCCCGAGCACCGCGGCTCCCGCGAAGAGCCAGCGCCAGCTCGCGTGCTGCGCGACGAGGCCGGTGATCGGAAGACAGATCGCGCCGCCGATGCCGAGCGAGGAGCTCATCAACGCGATGCCGCTCCCGACCCGGTCGGGCGGCAGCAGGTCGCGCATGATGCTGATACCGAGCGCGATCACGCCCAGCGACGCGCCCTGCAGCACGCGGGCGACGATCAGGAAGCCGACGTCGGGTGCCACCGCGCCCAGCGCCGACCCCGTGGTCACCATCATCAGCGCCACGAGCAGCATGCGGCGCTTGCCGTACATGTCGCCGAGCCTGCCCAGCACCGGTGCACACACCGCGCCGGCCACGAGCGTGGCCGTGACGAGCCACGCCACCGTCCCGGGCGACGCCGAGAGCAGGCGGGGGAACTGCGGCAGGAGCGGAACGACCAGGGTCTGCATCAGTGAGACGGCGAGCCCGCACGAGGCAAGGACGCCGATGACAAGAGTCGGACGAGCAGACGGTGCGACCACGGCCATCAGATGACCACGTAATTGTTGTCATTAGCAAGCTTTTTGTCGCCTTCGATAGGTTCGTCACGTGCCGGGGGTGCGACTTGCGGCCCGGCCTAGCCAGCACATGGCCGGCAGGGCATCCTGGAACGGTCAAGAAGGCCATGGTCCCGGCGCTGCGGCGTGGTCGTCCGGTTCGGTCGATGCAGGGAGCGTCGCCGTGAGCACAGCCTTCTCCGACGATCAGCAGGGGAGTGTCGTCGAGCTGACCCGCGCCCAAACCGCGCCAGACCTCGCCATCAGCAGCCTCGGACCGTGCCGCATCACCTCCCCGATGGCTCCGCTGCTCGACTCACGGCGCACGACAGAGCACTACGTCGACGAGCACGACCGCGTATTGCTCGACGACACCCTCGCCGGCATCACCTCGCGTGGGGTTCCGGCGGGAGAGCTGCCGGGGATGGAGCCGTGCGGGCCCCGGCGCAAGATCTTCTTCGACCCGGCGAAGACCCGGGCGGCGATCGTCACGTGCGGGGGCCTGTGTCCTGGGCTCAACGACGTGATCGCCGGGCTCGTCCGCACGCTGACCTACCACTACCGCGTGCGCCGGGTGGTTGGCATCCGCAACGGCTACCAGGGATTCGTCGCCGACTACGGGCACGACGTCGTCGAGCTCACGCCGGACTCCGTGCGGGACATCGCGACCGACGGCGGCACCGTGCTCGGCACGTCACGCGGCCCGCAGGACCCCGAGGAGATCGTCGACTGCCTCGAGCGCCTGCACGTCAACGTGCTGTTCGTCGTCGGCGGCGACGGCTCGATGCGCGGGGCGATGCAGATCGCCGGCACGGTGGCGGAGCGGGGGCTCCGGCTCGCCGTCGTCGGCATCCCGAAGACCATCGACAACGACATCCCCTACATCGACCAGAGCTTCGGCTTCCAGACCGCCTTCAGCCTGGCCAGCGATGCGATCAGGGCCGCTCAGGTCGAGGCCAAGTCCACGGCGAACGGCATCGGGCTGGTCAAGCTCATGGGCAGGCACTCAGGCTTCATCGCGTGTTACGCGGCGCTCGCCCGCAGCGGGGCCGACTTCGTGCTGATCCCCGAAGTGCCCTTCGGGCTCGAGGGCGACCAGGGGCTGCTCGCGCACCTGCGCCGGAGAGTCGCCGAGCGGGGGCACGCCGTCGTGGTCGCGGCCGAAGGGGCGGGTCAGGAGCTGCTGGGCGGGTCGGGTGACGCGAGCGACGCCTCAGGCAACGCCCGCCTGCAGGACATCGGCCCATACCTGCGGAGGCGGATCGGCGACCACTTCGCCGACGCGGGCGTGGAGACCTCGATCCGCTACATCGACCCCAGCTACGCCATCCGCAGCGTGCCCGCCAACCCCTACGACTCGGTGTACTGCGTGCGTCTGTCGCAGGCGGCCGTACACGCGGCGATGTCGGGGCGCACGGAGATGGTCGTGGGCCGGTACCGGCGGCGGTTCGTACACATCCCGATGAAGGTGGCGGTGAGCAGGCGCAACCAGGTCGACCCGCACGGCGACCTGTGGATGGCGGTGCTCGAGTCCACAGGGCAGCCGGTGCGCTTCGCCTGACGAATGTGCACCGGTGCAATCCTCATGGGTATCCCTGGGGCATGACTGCTCCCGAGGGCTTTCCCAGCACCGCGATCGTCACCGGTTCGGACTCCGGCATCGGTCGCGCCACGGCGGTCGCGCTCGCCGCGGCCGGCTGCGACGTCGGCATCACCTGGCACTCGGACGAGGCCGGTGCGCAGCACACGGCGGACGAGGTACGCGCCCATGGGCGGAAGGCCGAGACCCGGCGGCTCGACCTCACCGTGCTGCCCGGCGCCGCTGACGTCGTCGACGACCTCGCAGGCGCGCTCGGCGGCGTCGACGTCCTGGTCAACAACGCCGGCACGGGTACACGCACCCTGCTGCTGGACATCGACTTCGAGACCTGGCGGTCGGTGCTCGCGACCGATCTCGACGGCGCCTTCGTGTGCTTGCAGCGCGCCGCGCGTCACATGATCGCCGCCGGGCGCGGCGGTCGGATCGTGAACATCACGAGCGTGCACGAGCACCAGCCGCGCGTCGGTGCCGGGCCCTACTGCGCCGCGAAGGGCGGGCTCGGGCTGCTCACGAAGGTCGCAGCGCTGGAGCTCGCCGAGCACGGCATCACCGTCAACTCGGTCGCGCCGGGAGAGATCGCGACGCCGATGACGGGTCAGGAGGACCAGGACCCGCGGTCGGTCGTCCGCCCCGGCGTGCCGCTGCGCCGGCCTGGGGACGCCCGCGAGGTGGCCGCCGTCGTGGCGTTCCTCGCGTCGTCTGGCGCGTCGTACGTGACGGGCGCGTCCTGGCCCGTGGACGGCGGGATGCTCCAGATGGGCCCGATGGCGGGCTCGCACCTGACCTCCGACGACTGGCGCAGGCCGTAGCGCGAAGTCGGCGAGCAGACCGGCGCCCGCGATACTGATCACGTGCACGGGCTCGCGATGCGGTTCCTCGGACACTCCACGGTGCGGATGGAGCTGGCCGGGAGGGTCGTGCTCACCGATCCGGTCCTGACCAGCGGGATCGGGCCACTGCGCCGCGTCGGGCCACTCCCGGCGCCCGACGACCACGCCGACGTCGACCTCGTCCTGATCTCGCACCTGCACGGCGACCACCTGCACCTGCCGTCGCTGCGCCGGTTGTCGCGCAGCGCGCGGGTGGTGGTTCCGCGCGGCGCGGGGAGCTGGCTGCGCGCGCGGGGGATCGCGCGGGTGGAGGAGCTCGCCCCCGGCGAGCACCTGGAGGACGGCGACCTGCGCGTCACCGGAGTGCCCGCGGCGCACAGCGGTCACCGCTGGGGCCCGCGTTCGACGCGCGGCCCGCAGGCGCAGGCGATGGGGCACCTGCTCGCGAGCCCGGACGTGCGCGTGTACGCCGCGGGCGACACGGACCTGTTCCCCGGAATGGCTGCGCTCGCCGGGCAGCCGCTCGACGTCGCGCTGCTGCCGGTGTGGGGCTGGGGGCCGACACTCGGGCCCGGGCACCTCGACCCGGCCCGAGCCGCTGCAGCGGTGGAGCTGCTGCGCCCCCGGGTGGCGGTGCCGGTGCACTGGGGGACCCTCGCCCCGGCCGGGCTGGCCCGTGCTCCCGGCAGGCCGGGAGCGAGGATGCGCAGGCGGCTCGTCGAGCCGCCGCGTGAGTTCGCCGCGTCGGTGGTGGCTGCGGGCGGGACCACCAGGGTGGCGGTCACGGAGCCGGGCGCATCGGTCGTCCTGCCGGCCGCGGCGCCCGACTCGGAGATGTCGTGATCGCCCTGTCCGGCAGCTGGACCGACCCGGCCGCCATCGGGTACCCGGCTCTGTTCGGCGGGGTGCTGCTCGGATCGCTGGTCCCGGTCGTGCCGACCGGCGCCGTGGTCGGGGCGGCCGCCGCGATCGCGACCACCACCGACCACCTGTCACTCCCGCTCGTCGTCCTGCTTGCCGCAGCGGGGGCCCTGCTCGGTGACCTGGTGACCTTCGGCGTGGCCAGGGCGGGCAGCGACGCGGCGCTGCGGTGGGTGGCCCGGGGCCAGACCCCGGAGCGGCTGGCGTCGGCCCGCCGGCAGTTCGCGACGCGGGGCTGGCAGCTCGTCGTGGTCGGCAGGCTGGTGCCTGCCGGGCGGATTCCGGTGCTGCTCGCCGCCGGCGCACTCGGCTACTCCTGGCGGCGGTTCGTGCCGGCGGCCATGGTGGCCTGCCTGCTGTGGGCGATCACGTACGCCGCGCTGGGGATCGTCAGCGGCGGCCTGTTCGACGACCCGCTGATTGCGACACTCCTGGCCGCAGTGCTCGTGCTGGTGCTCGGCGGCGTCGCATCGCTGGTGTCAGCCCGGCTGCGCCGACGAAAGGCCCGTCGGTGAACGCAACGGGATCGGCCGGGTCAGATCACGGCACAGGACGGCTGTTGCGGGGAGGCCGGGTTGCTGCGCGGGTGCTCCTGGTGTGGGTGTTGACGGCCGGTGCGCTGCGGCTGCTCGACCTGTGGCTCGCGGGTTTCTCGATGGCGGACTGGTGGCAGCCCACGGTGTGCGCGCTGCTGTTCGGCGTGCTCAGCGCTGTCGTGTGGCCGCTGATCCTGCGGGTCGCGCTGCCGATCGCGGTGTTCACGCTCGGGTTCGGGTCGTTCCTGCTGCTCGGCGCCGGGGTGCTGGCGATCTCCTTCGTCGTGCCGGGAGTGGTGATCGCCGACTTCCGCACGGCGGTCGTCGTGGCGGTTGCGTTCTCGGTGCTCGCAACGCTCGCTTCCAGCCTGCTGGCACTCGACGAGGACGAGCTGTTCTTCCGGCGCGCGGCGCGGCGCATCGCCCGCCGAGGGACCGGCGGGGACGGCGAGATGCCGCCGGGCGTGCTGTTCCTGCAGGTCGACGGGCTGGGCATGGACACCGTGCGGCGGGCCGTGCGCGATGGCGACATGCCGACGTTCGCCCGCTGGCTCGACGCCGGGAGTCACCACCTCAGCGAGTGGCACACGGACTGGAGCTCGCAGACCGGGGCGAGCGTCTGCGGCATCCTACACGGCGACAACTCCGACATCATCGGGTTTCGCTGGTACGAGAAGGACCGCGACCACGTGATGGCCTGCGGGCACCCCGAGGACGCAGCCGAGATCGAGCGGCGCCACTCCGACGGACGCGGGCTGCTCAGCGTCGACGGCGCAGGACACGGCAACCTCTTCACCGGCGACGCGCCGCACGGCAGCCTGACCATGAGCGCGCTCCCGCTGCTGACCGGAGCCGCGCGCAGACGTCGCCGCGGCTCCTCGGACCGGGTCGGCGCCGGCTACTACGCCTACTTCGCGAACCCGGCCAACACGCTGCGCACCTTGGCCGGGGCGCTCGTCGACGTCGTCCGGGAGATCTCCGCCTCCACGCGGCAGCGGCGCGCCGACGTGCGGCCGCGGGTGAACCGGGGCGGGTTCTACCCGTTCGCCCGCAGCGCCACCACGGTGATCGTCCGCGACATCGTCGTCTCGGCGATCATCGAGGACATGCTGGCCGGTCGGGCGGCGGTCTACGCCGACTTCCTCGGGTACGACGAGGTGGCCCACCACTCCGGCGTCGAGCGGTTCGACGCGCTCGCGGTGCTGCGCTCGATCGACCAGCAGATCGGCAGGCTGCACCGGGCCACCCAGCTCGCGCCTCGCCGGTACCACATCGTGGCGCTGTCGGACCACGGCCAGACGCAGGGCTGGGCGTTCACCGACCGGTTCGGGGAGTCGATCGGGGTGCTGGTCGGGCGGCTGTGCGGGGCACCGCAACCGGAGCCGCGCCGTGGCGTCAACGCCGATGCGAGACGGCCCGCCGAGGGCTGGCAGGTGGGTGCCGCGCTGGCGGAGGCCTCGACCGGGAGCGGACCGATCGCGCGCAGGCTGCGGACGCGGGTCGAGCGGGCAGGCGCGGCGCAGGACCGCCCGCGCACCGAGAGCGGTGCCCCCGGGGCGGTCACGCGGGTGGCTCCCGGCGTGGTCGTCATCGCGTCGGGGCACGTGGCGATGGTCTCGTTCACCGAGCACGAGGGCCGGGTCGAGCTGGAGACGATCGAGCGCGAGTTCCCCGAGCTGCTGCCGGCACTCGTCGACCACGCAGGCGTCGGCTTCCTGCTGGTCCGTAGCGCCGAGTTCGGGCCCGTCGTCCTCGGCCGCGACGGGCTGCACCGGCTGGCGGCCGGGGTGGTGGTCGGCGAGGACCCGCTGCTCCCCTATGGGCCGCACGCCGCCGCCCTCGTCCGGCGGGTGGACGGTTTCGCGCACTGCCCGGACATCATGATCAACAGCAGGTACGACGCCGCACGGGACGAGGCCTCGCCCTTCGAGCCGCACGTCGGCTCGCACGGGGGGATGGGCGGCCCCCAGTCGAGAGGTTTCCTCCTCCACCCCGCGGACCTCACCGCACCTGGGGAGATCGTGGGCGCCGAGGCGCTGCACCGCGTGTTGCGTGGCTGGCTGACCGACCTCGGGCAGCCGGAGCCCGCCGTCGACACGCAGACCGCGCAAACGGTCGCGCCGCGGTGAGTGCTTCCTGCCAGACTCGGTCCGTGAACGAGACGAGGAGGAGCGACCCGCTGGGACAGCGCGATCCCTTCGTGCTGGTGCACGGCGCGTGCCACGGCGGCTGGTGCTGGGTTCGGGTCGCGCGGCTGCTGCGCGCGGCAGGGCACGAGGTCTTCACACCGACGCTCACGGGCTTCGGTGAGCGGGCGCATCTGCTGACCGCCGACGTCGGGCCGGCCACCCTGGTACAGGACGTCGTCGCCGTGCTGGAACACGAGGAGCTGCGCGACGTCGTGCTGGTGGGACACAGCTTCGGCGCGCTCGTCGCCCTCGGCGTCGCCGACCGGCTGCCACACCGGCTGCGCCGCCTCGTCCTGCTCGACGGGGTGGTGGTGGAACCGGGCGAGCCGGCGTTCAGCGGGCTTCCCTTCGAGGCGGTCGAGGCCCGCACCGCCGCGGCGAAAGCGTCCTCGACCGGGTTGGCCTACCCGCCCCCGCCCGCGGCGGCGTTCGGGCTGAGCGACCCGGACGACGTGGCCTGGGTCGACCGGCTGCTCACCCCCCAGCCGCTGCGCTCCTACAGCGAGCCGTTCGGGCTGCGCGCGCCGCTGGGCAACGGGCTGCCCATCAGCTATGTCTGCTGTATCGACCCGCCCTACCCGCTGATCGAGTCGGCCCATGCGATCGTGCGGCGCGAGGGCTGGGAGTGGCGCGAGCTCGCCACCGCGCACGACGCGATGATCACCGCGCCGGACGCGACGGCCGCCGAGCTGCTGCGCTCCGGGATCGATCCGTTGCGGGATGATCTGAACATAGAACATCTGTACGATGGTCCTCATGGCCGTGCGCAGCGACGACGAGATCCGCGGTGACCTGAGCTACCTGTTCGACAAGGCCAGCCAGGCGCTGGCGGTGCGGATGACCGCAGCACTGGCCGAGCTCGACATCACGCCGCGGGGCTACTGCGTGCTGTCCAAGGCGATGCCGGGGGAGCTGACGCAGGGCGAGCTGGCCGAGATCGCGTTGCTCGACAAGACCACCATGGTCGTCACGCTGGACCATCTCGAGGGCGCGGGCCTCGCTCGCCGCACGCCGTCGCGCACCGACCGCAGGGCCCGGATCGTGGAGACCACCGAGGAGGGCGATCGGGTGGTCGCGAATGCGCGCACGATCATCGACGGCGTCTACGACGAGGTGCTGGGGGTCCTGTCCGACGAGCAGCGGAGCGTCCTGCTGGACGCCCTGGTCGGCCTGGTCGGCGCCGGAGGCCCGCTCTCGACGGTGGAGCCCACGCCCAATGCTCCCCGTCGTCGGTCCCAGCGGTCGTCCCGATCGGTTTGATACATAACAGTATCGTCTACAACGGAACTATCTGCTACGGTTTCTCCTGGTCGGCACAACCAGGAGGTCTGAGCCATGACATCGACCGGCAGGACAAAGAACGGCACGACACCGAACGGCACCCGTGCAGCCCCCCGCCCTGCACACTCCCGATGGGCCGCGCTCGCCGTGCTCTGCGCAGGCATGCTCATGGTCATTCTCGACGGCACGATCGTCAGCGTCGCGCTCCCGGCGATCCAGGCCGACCTGGGCTTCACGGCCACCGGACTGGCCTGGACGGTCAACGCCTACCTCGTCCCGCTCGGCGGGCTGCTCCTGCTGGCCGGCAGGCTAGGCGACCTCCTGGGCAGGCGCCGCATGCTGGTGGTGGGCCTCGCGCTCTTCGTCGTGGCCTCGCTGCTCTGCGGCCTCGCGGTGGGCGCCGGGATGCTGGTCGCGGCCCGGTTCCTGCAGGGTGTGGCGGCAGCGATGGCGTCGGCGGTGGTCCTCGGCATGATCGTCGGGCTCTTTCCCGAGCCGGGGGAACGGGCGCGGGCGATTGGCGTCTATGCATTCGTCGGCGCGGCCGGGGCGTCCATCGGCACGCTGCTCGGCGGGGTGCTCACCGAGACCGTCGGCTGGCGCTGGATCTTCCTCGTCAACGTCCCTATCGGGGTCGCGGCGGTGCTGCTCTCCCTTCGCGTGATCGAGCGTGACCGGCCGGTGGGCGGCGCCGGGCGGCCCGACCTGGTCGGGGGCCTGCTCGTCACGGCGGGCCTGGTGCTCGCGGTGTTCACGATCGTCGACACGTCGGGGCCGCAGGTCCGGATCGGCCTCGCCGCGCTGGCGCTGGCGCTGCTCGTCGGGTTCGTCGTCCGCCAGTCGCGCGCGGCCGACCCGCTCGTGCGGCTGGGCATCTTCCGGTCGCGCGCCGTGTCCGGCGGCAACCTCGTGCAGTTGCTCATGGTGGCCGGGATGCTGGGCTTCCAGTTCACCGTGGCGCTCCACCTGCAAGGCGCACTGGGCTACGCGCCGGCAGAGACCGGCCTCGCGCTCCTGCCGATCCCGGTGACGATCGCGGTCGTCTCGCTGGCCGCGTCGGGGCGGCTGATCGCCCGGTTCGGGCCGCGGCCCGTGCTCCTGGTGGGCGAGGTGCTCCTCGTGGCGGGACTGCTGCTCCTGACCCGCCCCCCGGCTGGGAGCTACCTGGTGGACGTGCTGCCGTCGATGCTCGTGCTCGGCGTCGGCGCCGGGCTCTCCCTGCCCGCCGTCACGACCGTGATGATGTCCGACGCCACACCGGCCGATGCCGGACTGGCGTCCGGACTCGCGAACACCAGCCAGCAGGTGGGTGGGGCGCTGGGGATCGCCGTGCTGGCCGCGCTCGCGACCGCCCGTACCGACGCCGCGACGGCAACTGGCGTGCCCCAGCAGGAAGCCCTGGCCGGCGGCTATCACCTGGCCTTCGCGGCGGGCGCCACAGCGGTGGCGCTGGCGGCCCTGCTCACCCTGACCGTGCTGCGCCCCCGCCCCCGGCTGACGCCGCAGAAGCTCACCGATTCTCCGCCTGAGATCGTGGGCACGTCCGATCCTGCGTCGGCGAAGGGCTGACATAGGGTCCGTGCGTGCTCGATGACGACCAGCCGGTCACTGGACCCCTGGCCGGTGTGGTCGTGGCCGACTTCTCCCGCATCCTCGCCGGGCCCTACGCCACGATGCTGCTCGCCGACCTCGGCGCCACGGTGATCAAGGTGGAGGGACCCCGCACCGGCGACGACACCCGCACGTGGGTGCCTCCGACTGCCGACGACGGCACGGCCACCTACTACCTGTCGATCAACCGGGGCAAGCGCTCGATCGTGCTGGACCTCGCGGATCCCGCCGACCTCGATGTCGCGCAGCGGCTCGCCGCGCGCGCCGACGTCATGATCGAGAACTTCAAGCCGGGCGGGCTACGCCGGTTCGGGCTCGACCACGAGACGGTGGCGGGCACGAACCCCCGGATCGTCTACTGCTCGATCAGCGGCTTCGGCTCCGCCGCGGGGGCCGCACTGCCGGGCTACGACCTGCTGGTGCAGGCGACGTCCGGCCTGATGAGCGTCACGGGAGCCGCCGACGGGCCGCCCTACCGCGCCGGGGTGGCCGTCTTCGACGTGATCACCGGGCTGCACGCCGCCGTCGCGATCATGGCGGCGCTGCACCACCGGGAGCGCACCGGCTCAGGCCAGAAGGTGGAGACGAACCTGCTGTCCGCGGCGCTGTCCGGGCTGGTCAACCAGACCTCGGCGGTGCTGACCGGCGGCGTCGTCCCCCGGCGGCTCGGCAACGCCCACCTGAGCCTTTTCCCCTACGAGCCGCTGCCGACCGGCGACGGCGAATTGATCGTCATCGCGGCCAACGACGGGCAGTTCCGGAGGCTCGCCATCGCGATCGGTGCGCCCGAGTTGCTCGACGACCCGCGGTTCGGATCGATGGGCGACCGCAACGCCCACCGCGACGAGCTGCGCTCGCTGCTGCTGGCCCGCCTCGCCACCAGGTCGGCACAGGAGTGGTTCGACATCCTCGCGCCCGCAGGGGTTCCCTGCGGCCCGATAAACACCATCGACGAGGGACTGGCCCTCGCCGAGCGGCTCGGGCTCGACCCGGTGGTGAAGCCCGGTGGCGTCCCGAGCGTGCGCAACCCGGTGACGTACTCCGTGACCCCACCGTCCTATGATCGCCCGCCCCCCGCACTCGGGGCGGACGGCCCCGAGGTCCGCGCCTGGCTCCTCGAGTAGCACGCACGACGGCACCCTCGTCCACCCCCGTGGACGAGAGTGCCGTCGCTGCCCCCGCCGGATCAGTTGCCGAAGGGGTTGCCGCCGCCGAACGGGTTGCCGCCCCCGCCGAAGGGGTTGCCCCCGCCGAACGGGTTCTGGCTCTGGCCCCCCTGGCCTTGCCCCTGGCCCTGGCCCTGGCCCCCCTGGCCCTGGCCGTTGCCCTGGCCGCTCGGCGTGGCCGCCTGGTCGGGCGCGCTGCCCAGCTTCACGTTGACGGTGCGGGTGGCGCCCCCGTTGCTGATCGTCAGCGTCACCTGCTGGCCTGGAGCGTAGGAGCCGATGCGGGCGATGAGGTCGGAGAAGTTCTGCACCTGGTTGTTGTCCACCTTGGTGATGACGTCACCGGCGGTCAGCCCGGCCTGCGCGGCCGGTGAGCCGGGCTGCACGGCGGCGATCGGCGCACCCGCTCCCGCGGTGGAGGACGAGGCGTTGCCCTGCACACCGAGCACCGGCTTGGTGGCCGTGCCGGTGCTGATGAGCTCCTGCGCCACCCGCTTGGCCTGGTCGACGGGGATCGCGAAGCCCAGCCCGACGCTGCCGCTGTTCTGCGAGCTGGCCGTGGCGATCGCGGAGTTGATGCCGATGACCTGGCCCTGGAGGTTCACGAGCGGGCCGCCCGAGTTGCCGGGGTTGATGGGCGCGTCGGTCTGCAGGCCGTTGTAGACGACCCCCGAGCCGTTCTCGCCCTGGACCTGCACCGTGCGGTTGAACGCACTGACGATGCCACTGGTGACTGTGCCGGTGAGACCCTGTGGCGACCCGATGGCCACGACCTGCTGGCCCACCTGCAAGCTCCCGCTCTGGCCGAGGGTCGCGGGGGTGAGCCCGGAGACGCCCTGCAGCTTGATCACGGCGAGGTCGTAGCTCGGTGCGGTGCCGACGACGGTGGCGGGGTGCTGGCTCCCGTCGGCGAGGGTCACCTGGATCTGGCCCGTGGAGCCGGCAACGACGTGGTTATTGGTGAGCACGTCGCCGTCGGCGGTGAGGATCACGCCGCTGCCCTCGGCGGTGCCCTGGGCCAAGGTGACGCGGATGTCGACGGTGCTCGGCATTGCCGTCTGGGCGGCCGCCGCGACCGAGCCGGGCGTCGCGGCCACGGGCGCCGCCGATGACGAGGCGGAGGTCAGTACCGCTGCCACGGGGTCGTGCCCGAGCAGCGCGTAGGCCCCGCCGAAACCGGCGCCGCCGCCGA
>JAODNO010000442.1 GCA_025465235.1 Pseudonocardia sp. | reverse complement strand
ATCAGCTCGTTGAGCCAGCGCACCTCCCGCTCGCTCGCGTCCAGGCCGAGCTGATGCAGCTCCCGGGTGTAGCGGTCGATCTGTGCGCCCGCCTTCGCCAGCGTGGACCGGAGCCCCTCGCGACGCTCCTCGACCGCACGCCTGCGGCCCTCGAGGATCCGCATCCTGGCCTCGGCGGGAGTTCGCGAGAAGAAGGCGAGGTGGACGCCGAAGCCCTCGTCGTCCCAGGACTGGGGGCCCGACTCGGTGAGTAGCTCGGCTAGGCGCTCCTTGCCCTCCGCGGTGATGCGGTAGACCCGCCTGCCCCGCCGTGACCATGTGCCCGGCTCGGCGTCCGACTGCTCCGGATCCTCGACGATGAGGCCCGCCCTGGTGAGCCTGCGTAGCGCGGGATAGAGCGAGCCATAGGAGAAGACCCGGAACCCGCCCAGTCGCAGACCGAGCTGTTTGCGCAGCTCGTAGCCGTGCACCGGGGCCTCGTGGAGCAGACCGAGGATCGCCAGCTCCAGCACGACGACCCTCCCTTCCGCTCACCCGATGGGAGCTTCCACTGTATCGCACCGATACATCAGCGCGCTGTGTCGAGACGTGCAGCACCGGCTGAACGGGTTCACCCAAGGCGTTCCGCACGGGGGTCGTGACAGCCCGCGTACCCTGACCGGGTGCGCACCCAGCGACAGGTGGTCGACTACGCGTTGCAGCGCCGGGCGCTGCTCGCCGAGGTCCACTCCGGTCGGGTCGGGGTTGCCGAAGTGTGCGACGCCAGCCCGTACCTGCTCCGAGCGGCCCGGTTCCACGGCGAGCCGACCGACCAGACCTGCCCGGTGTGCCGCAAGGAGCGGCTGACCCAGGTCTCGTGGATCTTCGGTGACGCGCTCAAGCATGCGGCGGGTTCTGCCCGCAAGCCCGAGGAGATCGAGCAGTTGGCGAACTCCTATGCCGACTTCTCTGTGTATGTGGTGGAGGTCTGCCGCACTTGCAGCTGGAACCATCTCGTGCTGTCGTACGTGATGGGCACCGGTGACGCCCCCGACACCAGTGGCCGCAGGGCGGATCGACGCAGGACCGCCGCCGAGTGACCGACTCCCACCCCCCGAGCCCCCGGAGCAGCGGTGAGTGATCAACATCACGCCCGGTTCGGCATGGGCGGGGGGCCCGGCCGCGTGCCGCCGGGCGCCCCTGCTTCCCGATCCGGACCTCCGCCGCGGCCGCCCGTCCCCGGTGGTCCGCTCCCCGGGGCCCGCCCCGCAGCACCGCCTCCCGGAGCGCCACAGCCGGGATACGGTCCGGGGGGGCCCCGTCGCTCGGCGCCCCCCGGACCGCCTGGCCCCGGCCGGAGCGGCGCCCCCGCAGCGGCCCCGCCTGGTCTCCAGGGCAGGCCTGACGGGCGCGTCCCGCCGCAGCGCTACGGGCCGGACGGCGTCCCGGTGCCGCAGCAGCCCCGCGCGCCGTACACGTCGGGTGACATGCCACTGCTCACCCACGACGAGACCGGTGCCGCCTCGGTGGCCCGGGAGGGTGCCATCGCGCTCGCGGAGCGCACGACGACGAGCACCCGGTCGCAGCGTGACTCCCCGCCGCCGGCCCGCAAGTCCACCCCGTGGCGCCGGATACGGCGCATCCTCTACGTCCTGCTCGGCGTGGCGGTGATCGGCCCGTTCCTCGCCTTCGTCATCGGCTGGATGATCTTCTCGGTACCCAGCGCCGACGACGCCGCGCTCACCCAGGTCGCCACGTTCACGTTCGCGGACGGGCAGCCTTTGGCCACGGTGCGACCGGAGAACGTCAACCGGGTGAAGGTGAATCTGGACCAGATTCCCCTCCACACCCGCCAGGCCGTGCTGGCCGCCGAGGACCGCACCTTCTACTCGAATCCCGGATTCGACATCACGGGCATCGCCCGGGCGGTCTTCAACCAGCTCACCGGGGGGATCGGCGGCGGTTCGACGATCACGCAGCAGTACGTGAAGGTGTCCACCGGCCAGGACCAGGTCTCCCTGTGGCGCAAGTACAAGGAGGTCGTGCTCGCGGTGAAGATCTCCCGCGAGCAGACCAAGGACCAGATCCTGGAGAACTACCTCAACACCATTTATCTGGGCCGGGGTGCCTACGGGGTCCAGGCTGCGGCCAAGGCGTACTTCAACAAGGACGTCAAGGATCTGACGATCTCCGAGGGCGCGATGCTGGCCGGCACCATCCAGTCGCCGTCCAACTGGGACCCAGCCAAGAGCGTCCCCGACGCCGAGCGTCGGTGGAACTTCGTCCTCGACCAGATGGTCCAGAACCAGGACATCACCCCGGCCGAACGCGCACAGCAGGCGTTCCCCACCAACTGGCTGCCCGTGGCCCCGTCGCTCGGCGGCGTACCCGACGACGACCGCTACCACATCTACGAGAAGGCGGTCCAGGAGCTCGCGGCCAGGGGCATCACCGAGCAGCAGATCGACACAGAGGGCCTCACGATCACGACCACGGTCCAGCAACAGCGGCAGGCGCAGGCCGTCGCGGCGATCAAGAAGGTGATGACGGGCCAACCCGCCAACCTGCGCTCGGCGCTGGTCTCCGTCGACCCGAAGACGGGCGCGATCCTCGCCTACTACGGCGGGGCCAACGGCCTCGGCACCGACTACGCCAACGCACTGCGCCAGCCCGGGTCGTCGTTCAAGCCGTTCGTGCTGTCCGCTGCGCTGCAGAGCAACAAGGGCATCGGCCTCGGCTCCGTCTACGACGGCTCCTCGCCGCAGCAGTTCGACGGTGGGGTCACCATCAACAACTCCGAGGGCTTCAACTGCGCCGCGTGCACGGTGCAGACGGCCATGACGAAGTCGATCAACACGATCTTCTACCGGATAGCGGTGGACGTCGGCACGCAGCGGGTGGCAGATGCGGCGCACCAGGCCGGTATCCCCGCCGACGTGCGGCTCGAGGCCCGCGGTGGTATCGCCCTCGGTGACTCGGAGGTCCACCCCGTCGACATGGCGTCGGCGTTCGCGACGTTCGCCGACGACGGGCAGAAGCACGAGCCTTATCTGGTCGCGAAGGTCGTCGCGGCCGACGGCAGGGTGCTCTTCGACCGTGGTGACGCCGCCGGCCAGCAGGCGGTCCCCCAGCAGGTGGCGCGCAATGTCACCGAGTCGATGCTGGATGTCGCGAGCAGCTCCCGCATCGCGCTGTCCGGCGGCAGGCCGGTAGCGAGCAAGACGGGCACCGTGCAGCTGCCGGGCAGCAAGGACCAGAACAAGGACGCGTGGACGGTCGGCTACACCCCGTCGATCTCCACCGCCGTGTGGGTCGGGAGCGACCTGAGCGACCCGATCAAGAACTCCGCGGGCCGGCCGATCTTCGGTCGGATGCTGCCAGGCTCGATCTGGCAGCAGTTCATGAACGAGGCCCTGCGGGGCACGCCGAATGAGCAGTTCTCCCCGTTCGTGCCGATGGGCGTGCCGCCGGTGGCCGACCCGGTACTGAGCCCAAGCCCGGGATCGTCCGGCTCGGTGACCCCTTCTGGTTCACCGCAGAACGGGTCGCCGGCGACGGACAGCTCCGGTAGCGGAAACGGCAGCGGGGGCAGCTCGTCCGGCGGGGACACGAGCAATAGCAATAGCAATAGCAATGGGAATGGCAACGGAAACGGAAACGGTAGCAACTCGTCCAATGGCGGCAGCTCCGGCGGCGGCACGAGCAGCGGCCAACCGACCGGAGGCGGGGCGGGGTGAGTCGGGCCGGGCGGGCGGCCGGCCCACCCGCTCCGCCCACGCGCGTCGTTCCGACCTGGACCGAGCCGATGGCGGCGGCAGCGAGCCGGATCGCCGGCGGTCCGCTCGGTCGGCATGCTCTGATCGGCCGCAGCGCGTTCTGGACGCCGTTGCGCGTGGTACTGCTCCTCGCCGTGGTCGTGCTCGCACTGGGCTGGCTGGGCAAGGCGCCGTGCCTGCAGCAGTCCCCCTCGGCTGACGGCGGGCAGATGCTCGACTGGCGCAATGGCCGCCAGTACGTGGCGATGTGCTACTCGGACACCGTCCCCCTCTATGGGGTCGAGGGTCTCGACAGCGGGGCGGTGCCCTACCGGGACTCCTGGCTCGAGGGCGCGGGAACGCCGAGCGAGCAGGTGCGCTACATGGAGTACCCGGTCCTCACGGGCTTCTTCCAATACGCCAACGCCCGCCTGACGGCCGGCTGGTTGTGGCTGGTCGGGCTGGTCCCGGCACTGCCGTCGGCGCTGCCCGTCGTCGTGTACTTCGACATCTCGGCGGCCTGGCTGGCCATGGCCTGGCTCGCGGTGGTCTGGGCGGTTCGGGTGCTGCGCCCGAACCGTCCCTGGGATGCGGCGCTCGTGGCGCTGTCGCCACTTGTCGTGGTGCACGCCTTCACCAACTTCGACACGCTCGCGGTCGCTTGCGCCACCCTGGGCGTGCTCGCGTTCGCCCGCCGACATCCGGCGACGGCCGGGATGCTGCTGGGGATCGGCGGGGCGTTCAAGGCCTATCCGTTGCTGCTGCTCATCCCGATCCTGCTGATCGCGTTGCGCCGCCGGGAGGTGCCCACCGCGGTGCGCACGTTCTGTGCGGCGGTGGTGACGTGGGCAGTGATCAACGCACCGGTCGCGCTGGTGTTCACCAGGGGATGGTCGGAGTTCTTCCGGCTCAACCAGACGCGCCCCGCCGACCCCGACTCGCTCTACTTCGTCGTGGCGTACTTCACGGGCTGGCCAGGTTTCGACGGGCCGCTGGCGAGCGGCCAGCCGCCCGCGGTGCTCAACGTCGTGAGCGCCACGCTGTTCGTGCTGTGCTGCGTGGGGATGGCGGTGCTGGCCTGGCGCGCGCCGCAGCCTCCGCGGCTCGCGTCGATGGCGTTCCTGGTGGTGGCTACGTTCCTGCTGGTCAACAAGGTGTGGAGCCCTCAGTACTCGCTGTGGCTGGTGCCACTCGCGGTGCTGGCGCTCCCGCGCTGGCGGCTGGTCCTGGCATGGATGGTGCTCGACGCACTGGTCTGGGTGCCGAGGATGTTCTACTACCTGACCCCGGCGTCGAAGGGCCTGCCGCCGGAGTGGTTCCTCGGTGCTGTCGTGATTCGCGACGTGATGGTCGTGCTGCTGTGCGTGCTGGTCGTCCGGTCCATCCTGCGGCCGGCCACGGATCCGGTGCGGGCCGTCCATTCGCAGGAACGGGAACAGGACGACCCGGACTGGCCCGTGTCGCCCGGATCGGGCAGGGGCGTGAGCCGCCGTCAGGCGAGCCGGCGATTGCTGACTAGCCTCGACGCGTGATCCACGGCTGTTCCGGCGAGATCCGCAGCGCGTTCCGTTCCTTCTTCGACGGCGCCCGGTGGGCGTGAGGCACCGGTACACCGGCCCGTGAGCGTCCGTGCTGCTGCGCCCGGGTAGGGGAACGCGTGGAGGTCTGATGAGGCACGATCGGGACGTGGAATCCCTGCGCTCACGGGTGGCCGAGACCCTGCACCGATTCGACAGGCGGCCCGCCGACCGCCCCGACCTCAAGTCGGCCTCGGTAGCAATCGCGCTGGTCGAGGAGGGCCCGGCGTTCCTGCTCACCCGCCGTGCGACGACGCTGCGAGGTCACCCCGGCCAGTGGGCGCTACCGGGCGGGCGTACCGAACCCGGCGAGACGTACGGGGCGGCCGCCCGGCGCGAGCTCGCGGAGGAGCTCGGGCTCGTCCTCGGCGAGGACGCCGAGCTCGGCCTGCTCGACGACTACCCCACCCGGTCGGGCTACGTGATCACCCCAGTGGTCCTGTGGGCAGGCGACGTCGCTGAGCTGCATCCCAACCCGGCGGAGGTGAGCGAGCTGCACCGCGTGCCGCTCGAGGCGATCGACGTCGAGCCGCGGTTCCTCACGATCCCGGAGTCCGACGCACCGGTGATCCAGCTGCCGCTCTTCGGCCGCTTCGTGCACGCGCCCACCGGCGCGGTGCTGCACCAGTTCCGGGAGGTCGTCATGCACGGCCGCGCTACCCGGGTGGCACACCTGGAGCAGCCGGTGTTCGCCTGGCGCTAGACGGGCCTGCGCTACACCGACTCCGCGAGCGGTGTGCGCCGGTTCGCCGCCGCGCCGGCGAGCCGGTCGGGAATGCGGAGGAACACCACGAAGAGCACGACGAGAAGCGCTGCCCGTCCCCAGACACCGATCGCGACGGCCTGGGCTGCCAAGCCCTCGTAGATGCCCACGCCGACGCCCGACTTGAGCGCGTAGAACCACCGGAAGATGCCGATGCCCATCACGATGTCGACGATCAGGTAGGCGACGACCCACCGCCATGGCACCTGCAGCAACACGAAGAACGGCAGCAGCCACAGCGTGTACTGCGGTGAGTGCACCTTGTGGAGCAGCAGGAAGCCGCACAGCATCGCGGCGCTCACCGCGACCCAGGGGTACACGCCCTCGCGGCGCCACCGCCACCAACCGACGGCCACGGCCACCGCGAAGAACAGCAGCACGAGGCCCGGGGAGAGCCAGTCCATCGTGGTCTGGAAGGGCACGTTGTCCGGGTCGGACTCGGGGCGGAAACCCCAGTACCAGATGGAGTTCGTGGTGAGGTCGACCTTGCGCAGCTCCTGGAATGTGAACGACGCCCGCCAGCCTTCGTAGCCGGCCACGGCGAACGGCAGGTTCACCAGGATGACAGTGGCGGCCGCGGCGAAGGCCACTCGTAGCGCGGCACCCCAGTGGAGCGCTCCGGGCCTCGACGCGGTGAGGACGTAGAGAGCCAGCGGGAGCACGAAGGCTCCGGGGTAGAGCTTGAACGCGAACCCGAGCCCGAGCAGCACAGCGGCAACGGTGCCCCGGTAGGCGAGGGACCGGTCCGTACGCCACCCGTGCATGACGAACACGGCGCCGACCGCGCAGGCCACCACCGGCAGGTCCCAGTTGTGGAACGCGTAGAGCACCAGCGGCGGGCCGAGGGCCCACACCAGCGCTCGCCACCGCGCCACCTTCCCGAGCAACCAGCCGGTGAGAAGGCCGAACGGGGCCATCAGCAGCGCCGAGCCGAGCAGGAACTCGGCGTCGTTGTGAGCGAAGTACGCCCCGGCCCAGATGAGCAGGCCGGTGAGCACCGGGTACTCCACCGTGCCGCCGACGAGCCGCCCGTCGGGCGTGATCGACCCCGTGAGGTACGGGAAGACGTGCTGGTCGATGTCACGCCCGAGCCACAGGTGCTGGATGTCGGAGTAACAGACGTCGCGGTCGATCCGCAGGTCGTAGTCGGGCCCGCTCCGTCCGGCCGCATCGAACTCCGGGCCGGTGCAGCGGGCCTTGTTGGCGTAGCCGAGCACCAGCGTGATGCCGGTGAGCAGCACCAGCACTGCCAGCATCGCCCGACCCACCCCTCGGCCGATCGGGGACGACAGCTGGGACCGATCGGCCCGGACGGTGCCGACGGCAGTGCGTGTCACCGGCCGCCCCCGGCGTCGTCCGGCGCTCCCCGCTGGAGATTCACGAAGCCAGCCGCTCACGCAGGAACGCGATGTCGCCTGCCTGGCCCTCGGCCGGCGTCTCGACGACCACCGGCGCCCCCGCAGCGGCGCACACGGCTGCCAGCTGTTCGGGGTGGATGGTGCCGTCGTCGATGTTGGCGTGGCGGTCGCGCGCCGAACCGAACTCGTCGCGCGAGTTGTTGAGGTGCACCAGGTCGATCCGGCCGGTGATGGCTTTCGCCCTGTCGACGACGTCGACGAGGTCCTCGCCCGCGGCGAACGCGTGACAGGTGTCGAGGCAGAACCCGACCCCGAACTCGCCGACGCTGTCCCACAGCCGGGCCAGGGCGTCGAACCGGCGGGCCATGGCGTTGTCGCCACCCGCCGTGTTCTCGATGAGTACGGGCACCGCGAACCCGCCCTCGCCCATCTGCCGCTCGACGAACTTGCGCCAGTTGTCGAAACCCTTCGCGGCGTCCTCGCCCTGCGTGACATGGCCGCCGTGCACCACGAGCCCGATCGCGCCGACCTCGGCGGCCGCCTCCGCGTGCTGCACCACGAGCTTCCGGGACGGGATTCGGATGCGGTTGTTCAGCGATGCAAGGTTCACGACATACGGGGAGTGCACCACCACCGCTAGCTCGCTATCCCGCAGCTGCTCGGCCTGGGGGTGCGTCGGTGGCTTCTTCCAGCCCTGCGGATCGGCCAGGAACATCTGCACGATGTCGGCCCCACGATCCGCTGCCGTGACGAGCGGGTCGTCCTCGCGCACGTGGGCCCCGATGAGCATGCGGGCAAGCGTAGTGACCACCCCGGACACCGCGTTGCCTGGCGTCGCTCGCACGGGGCCTCTCCATGATCTGCAATCCCGTTTCCGACCGCCCGCAAGACGCGGGTGCGGCGGCACCAGAGCTCGCCGTGGCGCAGTGATCGGGGTGGGTGCGGGGTGCGGGGGGTCGGCGGGTTCGCACTGGTAAACTCACCAGGTCGACCCGACCGGTGCCCCCCTGGGTGCCGCACACGCCGCCCGCAACGCGGGCGTCGTTTCTGTCGGGGCTTCCTGAGAACCTCCTGTCGCGGATGGACCGCGACCGTTCTAGTCCATAGGAGGTGAGTGGTTCTCATGCGTCATTACGAGCTGATGGTCATCCTCGACCCCAGTCTGGACGAGCGCACTGTGACGCCGTCCCTGGAGACCTTCCTCAACGTCGTGAAGAACGACAAGGGGACCGTCGAGAAGATCGAGGTCTGGGGTAAGCGTCGCCTCGCCTACGAGATCGCCAAGAACGCCGAGGGCATCTACGCCGTCCTCGAGGTCACCTGCGAGCCGGCCACCGTCGCCGAGCTCGACCGCCAGCTGGGGCTCAACGAGTCCGTGCTGCGTACCAAGGTGCTGCGTCGCGAGCCGAAGCGGGCGCCCGCGCCCGCCGCCGCCGCGAGCTGAGGCGATCACGATGGCCGGCGAGACTGTGATCACCGTGGTCGGCAACCTCACTGCCGACCCGGAGCTGCGCTTCACCCCCTCGGGGGCCGCAGTCGCCAACTTCACTGTGGCGGCCACCCCGCGCACCTTCGACCGCCAGTCCGGCGAGTGGAAGGACGGCGATGCGCTGTTCATGCGCTGCAACGTGTGGCGGCAGGCGGCCGAGAACGTCGCCGAGACGCTCACTCGCGGCATGCGCGTGATGGTGTCGGGCCGGCTGCGGCAGCGGTCGTTCGAGACTCGCGAGGGCGAGAAGCGCACCGTGGTGGAGCTGGAGGTCGACGAGGTCGGCCCCTCGCTCCGGTACGCCACCGCCAAGGTCAACAAGGTCAGCCGCGGCAGTGGTGGCGGTGGCTTCGGTGGCAGCTCCGGTGGCTCCGGCTCCGGCTCCGGCGGCGGCGGCGCCCCGATGGACGACCCGTGGGGTTCCGCACCGCCCGCCGGGAGTGGCCCGGCCGCGGACGACGAGCCCCCATTCTGACCGAGAGACCATTCCCCGCCCTAGCGGGCGGGCACCGAGCACAACCAGGAGTTACCCATGGCCAAGCCCGTCCTGCGCAAGCCGAAGAAGAAGGTCTGCGCGTTCTGCAAGGACAAGGCCCAGGACATCGACTACAAGGACACAGGCCTGCTGCGGAAGTTCATCTCCGACCGCGGCAAGATCCGGGCCCGCCGGGTCACCGGCAACTGCCGTCAGCACCAGCGTGACGTCGCGGTCGCGGTCGAGTACTCCCGCGCGGTCGCGTTGCTGCGCTACACCTCGACCGCCCGCTGAGCGAGCTCGCGAGCGAAGCTCAGCACAGCGGCGGAATCACCCCATGAAGCTCATCCTCACTGCCGACGTGCCCAACCTGGGTGCGCCCGGCGACATCGTCGAGGTCAAGGACGGCTACGGCCGCAACTACCTGCTTCCCCGCTCGCTGGCCGTCGTGGCCACGCGCGGCGCGGAGAAGCAGGTCGCTGCGATCAAGCGGTCCCAGCAGGCCCGTCAGATCCGCGACCTCGGCCACGCCAAGGAGGTCGCCGGTCAGCTCGGCGGGCTCGCCGTCACGGTCAAGGCCAAGGCGGCGGGCGACTCCGGTCGCCTGTTCGGCTCGGTCACCGCGGCCGACGTCGTCGAGGCCATCCGAGCGGCAGGCGGTCCGCCGCTCGACCGGCGCGCCGTCGATGTGCCCGGCCAGATCAAGACCGTCGGCACCCACCCGGTCACGGTGCGCCTGCACCCGGAGGTCACCACCGAACTGGACGTTGCCGTCGTGGCGAGTTGATCGCCCTAGGTTCGTCACGAACCGTAGTCGGGGCGGGATTCGGGCATGCGCCCGCGTCCCGCCCCGTTCTTGTTCCTGTTGCCTTCCTTGCACCGCATCGACTTCGCCGGTGGGCGATTCGCGTAACAGTGACGACTGCATCGCCCAGTGACCGTCAGAACGCGCCGAGTGTGTGATCATCCGGCTCGCGCCGACACGCCGGAACAACTCTGTCGGCGTGTCGTGACAAGAAAGTTGTCCACAGTCCGCGCCGGGTCGCTGAGCAGGTCAGACACCGTGAGAATCATGGTTGTCCCCACGTCGTCCACAGGGCGCTCCCTACGCGCACCTGGGCACCGTCGGATCCGTCCCCACGCCGTCCCCAGGTCCGTGCACAGGGCGGTTTGTAGGCACCGGTTCCGACCCATAACCTCCCCGCTCAGGGGCGAGGAGTCGGCTCGGCCGACTGCTGCGGTTCACCGGAGCGTCACTCGGAGACTCTCGGGCGTGTCGAACTAATGTTCGATACAATGGTGACAGGGGGTGACGCTGCGTATGGCTCTGGCTGACGATCGTCCGGCAGGCAGGCCGCGCCCGGTGCGCGCGGCGGGAGAGGGCTCGGATCCGGGTAGCACCTTCGACCGGCAGCCCCCGCAGGACCTCACGGCCGAGCAGTCGGTACTCGGCGGCATGCTGCTCAGCAAGGACGCCATCGCCGACGTCGTCGAGGTGCTGCAGCCCGACGACTTCTACCGTCCGGCCCATCAGACCGTCTAAGACTTCATCCTCGACCTCTACGGCCGCGGTGAGCCCGCCGATGACGTCACCGTCTCGTCCGAGCTGCAGCGCCGCGGCGATCTCATCCGCCTCGGCGGTGCCCCCTACCTGCACACGCTGATCGCCACGGTGCCCACTGCGGCCAATGCCGCGTACTACGCCGAGATCGTTGCGGAGAAGGCGA
>JAODNO010000522.1 GCA_025465235.1 Pseudonocardia sp. | reverse complement strand
GCGCGCCCGCGTAGTCGCCGGAGTCGTAGCAGCCACCGGTGGGCGACTCGTAGGGGAAGGTGTCGACGAGGTTGCGGCGCCGCACGTCGAGGACGCCGAGCCCGGTCGCCCCGGCCACGGCGTCCATCAGCCGTTCCAGCCCGAAGTACAGCTGCTGCCCGCCGAAGCCGCGGTTCAGCCCCGTCGGCATGGAGTTGGTGACCACGGCGCGAGCCCTGATCTCGACCGCCCCGATCCGGTACGGCCCCGTGATGTTGCCGAAGCAGCGGTACAGCGTGGACGGTTCCGGCGGACGCAGGTAGGCACCGACGTTGTCGACCAGGTCCACCCGCAGCGCCGTCACCTCGCCGGACTCGGTGACCGCCGCGGCGAAGCGCATCGCCCGGTCCGCGCCCGACGAGCTGGCCAGCAGGTGCTCGACACGGTCCTCGGTCCAGCGCACGGGCGTGCCGGCGTGCTTCGAGGCCAGCGCCATCAGCACCACGTACGGGTAGATCCCAGCCTTGATGCCGAAGCTGCCGCCGATGTCGGCCGGCACGTGCAGCCGCACCGCCGACGTCGGGAGGCCCAGCGCACCGGCCATCACCGGCACCATCGTGAACGGGCCGTGGAAGTTCGCCCACGCCTCGACACCCGGCCCGCTGTCGGTGTGCTGCCAGTTCGCGATGACGCTGTAGCACTCCATGGGCACGGACGAGTAGCGCGGGAAGTCGTACTCGCCTTCGACGACGTGCCCGCCGTCTCGCGCCGCGCTCGCGAACGCCTCCTGCACGGGGCCGAACCGGAAGGTCCGGTCGGTGGCGACGTTCGAGCCCGCCGCCTCGTGCAGCAGTGGCGCGCCGGGCGCGAGGGCCGCGCGGGCGCCGACTACCACGTCGAGCGGCTCGTAGTCGACCCGCACGAGCTCGGCGGCGTCCTCGGCGGTGAACCGGTCGGTGGCGACGACGACCGCGATCGGCTCCCCGACGAAGCGCACCTTGTCGACTCCGGTCGGGTAGTACGGCATGGCGGTGCCGGTGGACAGCGGGAACGGCCGCAGCGCGGCGCGCACCTCGTCCGGCCCGACCACCGCGGCGACACCCGGATACGACCGCGCCCGGGACAGGTCGACCGAGCGCAGCCGGGCGTGCGGCTGCGTGGAGCGGACCACCGCGGCGACGAGCGTGCCGGGCAGCGGGTCCATGTCGTCGAGAAACCGGCCGCGGCCCGTGACCAGCGGGCCGTCCTCGATCCGGGACGGCACCCAGCGCTGTGCCTCCATCCCCTGGGCTGCGCTCCCCTGTGCCGGCCTCCCCTGGGCCGACTCCGTGACACCGGGCTCAGGCATCGGCGAGCGCCTCGAACTCGCCCGCCACGAGGGTGCGCCGCAGCGTCTTGCCCACCCCGGACCGAGGGATCGCCTCGACCGCGATCACCCGCTTCGGGCGTTTCAGCGACGGCAACACCGACCGCGCGTGAGCGGCGATCGCCGACACGGCCGCGGCCGGATCCGTACCCCGCGCCGGCACGACGAACGCGGTGACTGCGTGCCCCCAGCGCTCGTCGGGCAGGCCGACCACACACACGTCGGCGACAGCCGCGCAGCGCACCAGCGCCGCCTCGATCTCGTCGGGGTAGATGTTCTCGCCCCCGGAGTTGATCATGTCGTCCACCCGGCCGGCCACCCACAGGTCGCCGTCGTCGTCGGTCGTCGCCAGGTCACCGGTGTAGTACCAGCCGTCCCGGATCACCTTCTCGTCCGCGTCCGGCCGCTGCCAGTACCCGCCGAACGCCTCCGGGCTCGCCATCGACACGATCACCTGCCCCTGCTCCCCCGGCCCGACCAGTGCGTCCGGCGGCGCACCGGGTTCGGGGGAGACCAGCCGGACCTGCGAGAAGATCCCGGCCCGCCCGGCCGAACCCGGCTTGGCCGCCACGTCCGGCCCGATCGTGAACGTGTAGATCTCAGTGCTGCCGAAGTGGTTGACGAACGCCGTGGGCGCCACTGTGTCGACGAGCTGCTCGGCAAGGGTCGGGGTCATCGCCGCGCCCGCGTAGGCGAGCCGGTCCAAGGTTCGCGCCTCGCCGAGGCGCCCGCTGTGCAGCAGCGACCAGTAGATCGTCGGCACGAGGAACAGGGAGGTGACGTTCTCGGCGCGCATCAGCTCCAGCGACCCGGCGGGGTCGTAGTCGGGCTGACCGACCCAGGTGCCGCCGACGATGATGCTGGCCAGCAGGGTGCGCAGGCCCATCGTGTGGAACATCGGCATCACGCCGAGCACAACCTCGCCCTGGCGTTGCTGGGTCTGGACGGCGTGCGCCACGGCAGCGGTGTGCTCCGCCCGATGGGTGCGAGGGACACCCTTCGGCCGTCCGGTGGTGCCGGAGGTGTAGAGGATCACGCTCATCGTGTCTTCGGCGGGAACCTCGGACAGCGCGCCGTCCGGTTCGTCGGCGCCGCGGGCGTCGAGCTCCCCCACGTCGCGGACGGGGATCTCACCCGCGACGCCTGCCGCCCGCTCCGCCGTGGTCGCGTCAGTCACCAGCAGCGCCGCGGCGGCGTCGCCGAGGCAGTAGCCCAGCTCGTCGGGGCCGAACCGGGTGGACAGGGGCACCGACACCGCGCCGAGCTTCTGCGCGGCCAGGTGGAGGCTCGCCAGCGGTTCTCCACCGGCGAGGGAGAGGGCCACGCGGTCGCCCGGCCGCACGCCAACCGCCGTCAGCGCCCTGGCGAGCTGGTTGGTGCGGGCATCCCACTGCCGGTAGGTGAGGTGCCGCCCCGCCCCGCCGACCGCACGGCGGTCGGGATGGCGCTGCGCCGCCCAGCCCAGTGCCGTGGCCAGATCCATGGGTCTCCCTCGGTTGACCGTCTGTCTCGGACGGTACTGTCGAGAGGTTCAATCGGCAACTCCAGACGGTCCTACCCAGACCGTTCGGCTAGGATCTCGCGGGTGTCCGCGGTTCGGCTGTCCCCGACGTCGTACGTCATCCTCGGGATGATCGCGCTCCGCGGCCCGTCCACTCCGTACGACCTCAAGCGCGCCGTGGGGCACTCGGTCGGCTACTTCTGGAACTTCCCGCACGCACAGCTGTACTCGGAGCCCGACCGCCTCGCCGACCTCGGGCTGCTCGCCCTGTCCGTCGAGGACAGCGGGCGGCGGCGCAAGACCTACTCCCTCACCGACCGCGGCCGTGCCGCCCTGCGGGCGTGGCTCGCCTCGCCGACCGACGAGCACTTTCAGATGCGCGACATCGCGGAGCTCAAGCTGTTCTTCAACGAGGTGGGCGACCCGGACAGCGTCCCGAGTCTCGCCGCCGAGCAGATCAAGCAGCACGAGGAGCGCATCGCGGTGTACGAGGGGATGGTCGAGCGCTTCGGCGACGATCCGGCGAGCCGGCCCCGGATGATCACCCTGGAGCTGGGGCTCGAGATGGAGCACGCCGCGCTACGGTTCTGGACAGCACTCGCAGAGGGTGACCTCGACCGACTGCGCCGGGCACGCAAGGGGACGACGACCGGCACGTCGAGCAGTACCACGGCGGAATGAAACGGGCTCCCGGAGGCTTCAGCGGACCATGGCGGGCATCACACGAGGTTTCCTGGGGCGGCGCGGCGAACGCGACCCCCGCCTTCCCCCTGGCCAGTACGACGCACGCGACCAGTGGCCGGTGCTGCACGCCGAGGCCACGCCGCGGATCTCCACCGACACCTGGACGTTCACCGTGGAGGGACTGGTCGAGCACGAGGTGAGCTGGACGTGGGACGAGATCCACGCCCTGCCCCGCTCCCGCTACGACGGCGCCATCCACTGCGTCACCACCTGGTCGAAGTTCGACATGACCTTCGACGGCGTCTCGGTCGACACGCTGCTCGAGGCGGCGCGCCCGCTGCCCAGCGCCACGCACGTGATGGCCGTGTCGCACACGGGCTACACCACGAACCTGCCATTGGCCGACGTCGCCGACGGAAAGGCCTGGGTGGTCTGGGACGCCGATGGCGCCCCGCTCGCTGTCGAGCACGGCGGCCCCGCCCGACTGCTGGTGCCGCACCTCTACTTCTGGAAGAGCGCGAAGTGGGTGTCGGGCCTGCGCCTGATGGACCACGACGAACCGGGCTTCTGGGAGCGCAACGGCTACCACGACCGCGGCGACCCGTGGGCCGAGCAGCGCTACCAGGGCGACTGACCGGTGAACCGCCGATGACGCTCACGCCCGGTGGCACTACCCACCGCAGGACCCTGCGCTGGCAGACCGCCCGCGTGCTCGCCGTCCGCGACGAGACGCCCCGGGCGCGCACCTTCACGCTCGCGCTGCCAGAACCACGCCTGCACCTCGCCGGGCAGCACTACGTCCTCCGGCTCACCGCGCCGGACGGCTACACGGCCTCCCGCTCATACTCGGTCGCCTCCGCGCCGGACGGGACCGGTGAGATCGAGCTGACCGTCGAGCGGCTGGAGGGCGGTGAGGTCTCGGAGTTCCTGCACGATGTGGTGCAGCCCGGCGACGAACTGGAGGTCCGCGGGCCGATCGGCGGCTTCTTCGTCTGGCCGGGCCACGCGCCTGCCCTGCTCGTCGGCGGCGGCTCCGGCGTGGTGCCGCTGATGGCGATGCTGCGCCAGGCACGCGCCTCGGGTCACCCGGATCTCGTGCGCCTCGTGGTGTCGGCCCGCTCCCCCGGCGAGCTGTACTACGCCGAGGAGCTCCCCGGTCCCGAGACGGTGGTCGTGTACACCCGGCAGGCCCCGCCCGGTGCGGGCCGCACCGCGGGCCGCATCGCCGTCGCGGACGTCGCGCCACTGGTCCGTGAGGGCGAGGACGTGTATGTGTGCGGCTCCCCCGGCTTCGCCGACGCGGCCACGGCCGTGCTCATGGAGGCAGGCGTACCGGTCGACCGGATCCGGGTGGAACGGTTCGGCCCCTCCGGCTAGCGGGACAAACCGGCTGACGTCGACATACTGGCTATTGATCGTTAGGTTGTCAGGACCAATAGGTCCGGCACCTGATCGAAGCGAGGCAGCCAGCGCATGACCGGAGCGACGAGCGGGGCCGTGACAACCGGAGCGGCGACAACCGGAGCCGCGACCGTCCACCTGGTTCCGCACACGCATTGGGACCGGGAATGGTACGAGCCGTTCCAGCGCTTCCGGCTCCGGCTGGTCGACCTGCTCGACGAGGTGCTCGAATGGGCCGAGGCGGACAGGCGCTTCCGCTTCACCCTGGACGGACAGATGGCCGCGGTCGACGACTACCTCGAGGTGCGCGGCGAGAACCGCGACCGGATCGCGGCGCTTGTTCGGCGTGGCCAGCTCGCCGTCGGCCCGTGGCAGATCCTGCTCGACGAGTTCCTGGTCTCCGGCGAGAACATCATCCGGAACCTGGAGCTGGGCCGCGCGCGGGCCGATGAGCTCGGCGGGGCGATGCCGGTGGGGTACCTGCCCGACGAGTTCGGCCACTGCGCGCAGATGCCGCAGATCCTCGCCGCAGCGGGGTTCGCGCACGCCTGCCTGTGGCGCGGCGTCCCCGCGTCCGTGGACGGCCACGCGTTCCGGTGGGTCGCGCCGAACGGCAGCGCGGTGCGGGTGGAGTACCTGGTGGGCGGCTACGGCAACGCGGCCTCGCTCTTCGCCGACCCGGCCCGGTTCGCGCAGCGGGCCGCGGCACTGGAGTCACAGCTGCGCCCGCTGTTCGGCGCCGAACCGGCGCTCGCCATGTACGGCACCGACCACTCGGCCCCGGTCCGCTCGCTCGTCGGCCTCGTCGCCGGGCTGGCGGAGGATGGGGGGCCGGTGCAGATGGAGATCACGACGCTGGGCGACTACATCGCAGGCCGGGACGCCGGCGCGAACGGCATCCCGGTCGTCCGGGGGGAGCTGCGCAGCCACGCGGCGGCCAACATCCTGCCCGGCGTGCTCTCGGTGCGTCCGCACCTCAAGCAGGCCATGGCCCGCGCGGAGCGGATGGTGGAGCGCTACGCCGAGCCGCTCGCCGCCCTGTGGTCCCCGACGTGGCCGCAGCGGTTCCTCGACATGGCGTGGTGGCGGCTCGTCGATGCGTCCGGGCACGACTCGGTCACAGGCTGCGGCGTGGACGAGACCGCCGTGCAGGTGTTCGCCCGCATCTCCGAGGCCGAACAGCTGGGCCAGGCCGTCCGCGACCGGGTGGTGGGCGCGATCGGGCGCGGCGTCCCCCGGGACGCTGTCGTCGTCGTCAACCCCTCGGCGGTCGACCGCACCGACCTCGTGACGCTGGACCTGGAGGTGCCCGCCGAGTGGTCGGCGGTGGCACTGGAGCAGGCCGACGGCACGGCGGCGCCTGCGCAGGTCGAGAGCAGCACTCCCGCCCTCCTGCACGAGGAGCGGATGGAGGCCGCGGCGCTACCCACGTTCTTTCCCCGCATCCACGGGCGCGAGCTGTTCGGCCTCGAGATCGTCACCTGGGCCGTGCACGCCGACGAGCACCTGCTGCAGTTCGACCTCGCCCGCCACGGCGGCGAAGTGCCCTTCGACCCGGATGCGCTGCGCGCCGAGGTCGCGGCCACAGCCGTGGAGGGAACCTGGACGATTCGACTCCGCGCGCAGGAGCGCCGGGTGATCACCGGGCTGGTGACCGTGCCGGCGCTGGGCTGGAGCTCGGCCCGCGCGGTGCCGGCACCAGCACCTCGCCACGTGTCGGTGAAGCATCCGGTCCAGGCACAGGACCGCACCCTCGACAACGGGCTGGTGCGCCTCACCGTCCAGGACGACGGGACCCTGCGGATCGTCGCGACCGACGGCACGGTGCTCGACGGGGTGGGCCGGATCGTGGACGGTGGCGACCGCGGCGACACCTACAACTACGCGCCGCCCGCCTCCGACACCGTGCTCGACGCACCACGCACCGTCGAGGTCGCGGCGCCGGACGGGGGGCCGCTGCGCTCGGCGATCACCGTCCAACGCTCCTACTCCTGGCCCGCTGCAATGGACTGGGAGCGCGACCGGCGCAGCGACGCGTGCGAGCCGGCGAGCGTGTCGATGCGGGTCGAGCTGCGGGCCGGGGAGCCGTTCGTGCGGCTGGAGCTCGCGATCGACAACCGCAGCGCGGACCACCGCGTGCGCCTGCACGTCCCGATGGCGCGGCCGGCGTCGGCCTCCCATGCCGAAGGGCAGCTCGCGGTGGTGGAGCGGGGCCTCACCGCGGAGGGCGGCGACCGTCTCGGCGCGCACTCGGCCGGCACGGCGCCCAGCGGGGAGCATCCGCTGCCGACGTTCCCGGCCCACGGCTTCGTCGACGCGGGCGGGGCCGGGCTGCTGCTCACGCAGGCCTGCGAGTACGAACTGGTCGACGGTGAGCTCGCCCTGACCGTCCTGCGCTGCACGGGCCAGATCAGCCGGAACGTGCACCCCTACCGCGAGGAGCCCGCCGGGCCGCAGATCCCCACCCCGCAGGCGCAGATGATCGGCACGACCACCGTGTCGCTCGCGGTGCTCCCGCATGGCGGGGACTGGGTGGAGGCCGGCCTCGTGGGGGCGGGCGAGCGCTACCGGCACCCGCTGCACGCCACGCCGGGCCATGACCTACCGGGCGGCCCGTTGGAGAGCCACGCGGGCCTCGCGGCGGAGGGCGCCGTGCTGACCAGCGTGCGGCGCCGGGACGGCATGCTCGAGGCGCGCCTGGTGGCGCAGTCCCCGGATCCGGTCACGGCCGTGCTCCGCGGACCTTTCGACGCTGCTCGGACCGTCGACCTGTGCGGTCTGCCCGTGCGCGACCTCCTGGTGGTCGACGGGCGGCTGGAGCTGCCGCTGCGGCCCTGGGAGATCGCCACCGTCCGGCTCGGAGAACGGCGGGGAGCGCGCTGATGCCCGACCGCCCGCAGGTGATCGTCGACCGCGCAAGCCCCGTACCCCTCTACTTCCAGGTCGCCCACCAGCTCGAGCAGGCGATCGAGTCGGGCGAGCTGCCCCCTGGGGCGCGCCTCGACAACGAGATCGCGCTCGCCGAGGAGCTCGGGCTGTCCCGGCCCACGATGCGCCAGGCGATCCAGTACCTGGTGGACAAGGGCCTGCTGGTACGCCGACGCGGCGTCGGCACGCATGTCGCCCGGGCCAGGGTGCGCCGCCCGGTCGGGCTCACCAGCTTGTTCGACGACCTCTCCGGCTCGGGCCAGCAGCCCACGACCACGGTGCTCGCGCACAGTGTGCAGCCGGCGGCAGGCGTGGTCGCGGCGGCCCTGGAGGTTCCGGAGGGCACCCTGGTGCTGTCGCTGGAGCGGCTGCGCCGCACCCGGGGCGAGCCCCTCGCGATCATGCACAACCACCTGCGCGCCGACCTCGTGCAGCTCGACCCTGCGGTGCTCGAGAAGCGCGGCCTGTACGAGGTGCTGCGCGACGCCGGGATCACCCTCGCCGCCGCACAGCAGAGCATCGGAGCCCGCAAGGCGACCGGAGCGGAGGCCCGGCTGCTCGACGAGGCCCGCGGTGCACCGATGCTCACGATGCGCCGCACGACGTTCGACGACCGGGGCCTCGTGGTGGAGTACGGCGATCATCTGTACCGGGCCTCGCGCTACTCGTTCGAGGTCGCACTTACCGGTCGCTGAGAACATTCACCCCATCGTGGACCTTGGACGAAGGTCATGACATAGTCTCATCGTCGTGTCGTGACGTACTGCCAATGGAGCCGGGATGTCGATCAGCAGAGGGGCCCGGGCGGCATTCGCGCTCGCGGCGATCACCGGGCTTACGCTCACGGGCTGCGGTGGCGGCGGATCGGCGGGCGCCGGAGATCCCCAGCGCAATGCGGACGCGAAAACCGTCAAGCTCGTGATCTCTGCGAACGCGGCGCAGGGCGGCAAGAACGCCACCGAGGCGGACTGGATCGTCAACTACGTGATCCCCGAGTTCACGAAGCAGATGGCGGCCGAGGGCGTTCAGACCACCGTCACGTTCGAGCCCTCGGGCGTCGACGACGAGCAGTTCAAGACGAAGCTGTCGCTGGACATGCGCACCGGCGGCGGGGCCGACATCGTCAACCTCGACGGCATCTGGGTCGGCGAGTTCGCCCAGGCCGGCTACATCAAGCCGCTCGACGAGGTGGTGGGCGAACCCGCCACGGCGTGGGACGGCTGGGCGCAGATCCCCGACTCCGTGGAGCAGCTGGCGTCGTTCGAGGGCAAGCGCTACGGGGTGCCGGCCGGGACCGACGGGCGCGTGCTGTTCTACAACAAGGAGCTGTTCGCGCAGGCCGGGCTGCCCGCCGGCTGGCAGCCGACCAGCTGGCAGGAGGTGCTCGACGCCGCCACGGCGCTGAAGAAGCTGCCCGGCGTCGACCCGCTGCAGCTCAACGCGGGCACCGCGATGGGCGAGGCCACGACCATGCAGGGCGTGCTCCCGCTGCTCGCCGGCACCGGTTCGGCGCTCAACACCGACGGCAAGTGGCAGGGCGCCACCGCTGCGCTGCGTGACGTCCTCGGGCTCTACCAGTCCATCTACGCGGGCGGGCTGGGTGACCCGCAGCTGCAACAGGAGGCGAAGGGGCGCGACAAGTCGTTCCAGGAGTTCGCCGCGGGACGGATCGGCTTCCTGCTGGAGAGCGACTACTTCTGGCGCTCGGTGATCGAGCCGAAGGCGGGCATCGCGCCCATGCCGAACCGCGACCAGGTGGTCGGGTACGCCAGGATCCCGGCACAGCGGCCAGGCGCCGGCCTGAACGGACAGGACTTCGTCAGCATGTCCGGCGGCGCGATGCGCACCGTCAACCCCGGCACCGACTACCCCCAGCAGGCCTGGAAGCTGCTGGCGTTCATGAACTCCGCCGAGGCGACCAGGGCGCTCCTGGGCGACACCGCCCGGATCACCCAACGCGAGGACGTCAACGCTGACGTGCTGGCCCGCGATCCGATGCTCAGCTTCATCACCACGCAGGTGCTCCCGATCACCGCGTACCGGCCGGGGCTCGCGGAGTACCCGCAGGTGTCCCAGGCACTGCAGGAGGCGACCGCTGCGGTCGTCTCCGGAACGCCGCCGGAGCAGGCCCTGCAGCAGTACCGGACCGCGCTGGAGGGTGCGCTCGGTGGCACTGGCAACATCACCTCCGGCTGACCTCGCGCCGCCGCGCGATGTCGCGACGGACGCCGCGGGCCTCGGCAGGGTCCGGGCCTCGGCGTTCGTCGCACCCGGCCTGGCGCTGGTGGCGATCTTCCTGGTCTTCCCGGCCCTGTGGACGCTCTACCTCGGGCTCACCAACTACCGGCTCACCGGGATCGCGGCCGCGAGGCCGAAGTTCGTGGGGCTGGACAACTACGCGACCGCGCTCGGTGATCAGGAGTTCCTGAACGCGCTCTGGCTCACGCTGCTCTACGTTCTGGGCTCCGCCGTCATCGGGCAGACCATCCTCGGGTTCGTGCTGGCCTGGACGATGCGGACGGTCCACCGGACCGTCCGGACGGTCGTCGAGTCGCTGGTGATGCTGGCCTGGATCCTGCCCAGCTCGGTGGTCGCGTTCCTCTGGATCGCGATGCTGGACCGCGACTCCGGCACCCTGAACGCCCTGCTGGGCACGCCCGGGATGGCCTGGCTCATCGACCACCCGCTGCTCTCGATCGTTGTCTTCAACACCTGGCGTGGCACGGCGTTCTCGATGCTGCTGTTCAGCGCCGCGCTGGGCGCGGTGCCGCCCTCCCAACTGGAGACGGCGCGGATGGCGGGCGCATCGGGGTGGCAGCAGCTGCGTGACGTGGTGTTCCCGCACATCCGGGGGCACATCCTCACGAACCTGCTGCTGATCAGCCTCTGGACGTTCAACGACTTCAGCCCGTACCTGATCACCGCCGGTGGCCCCGACAACCGGTCCGAGACCCTGCCGATCTTCGTTTATCAGACCGCGATCTTCGACGGCCAGCTCGGCTTCGGCACGGCGATCTCACTGCTGATGCTGCTGATCAACCTGGTGCTCGCGGTCGTGTACCTCCGGCTGTTGCGAGAGCGGCGCTCATGACCGTCCGCGCGGTCGTGGGGCGGATCGGCTTCTACGTGCTGATCGCTCTCATCACGGCGTTCATGGCGATCCCGGTCCTGTGGCTGCTCTTCGCCCCCTTCGACCGCACGCCCTCGCTGTCCACCTCGCTGCCCGAGTGGACGTGGCAGAACTTCACGGGGTTGCTCGCCAACCCCTACGCCCTCACCTCGCTGGGCAACTCCGTGCTGCTGGCGCTGGGGTCCATGGTGCTGGTGACGGTGCTCGGTGCGCTCGCCGCGTACGCACTCTCCCGGGTACGGATCCCCGGCCGCGACGGCCTGCTGTACGCGCTGCTGTTGCTGTCCTCGATCGTGACGGGCACGGCCGCGATGGTGCCGATCTTCCTGCTGATGTTCGAGCTGAACCTCATCGACTCTCAGCTCGGCGTGGTGCTGGTGCTCAGCGGCGGCCTGCTTCCTGCGGCGATCTTCATCCTCAAGGACTTCATGGACGGCACGCCGCGCTCCTACGAGGAGTCGGCGAGGGTGTTCGGCGCGGGGCCGCTGCAGATCCTGCGCGACATCGTGCTGCCGGTGGTGCGCCCCGGGATCGCCACCATCGCCGTCTGGACCGTGGTGAACGTGTGGGGGAACTTCCTCACGCCGTTCATCCTGCTGCGCAGCCCGGAGAAGTCTCCCGCGGCGGTCGTGCTCTACACCTTCTACACCGAGGGCGGCCAGGCGAACCTCGGCCTGATCTCGGCGTTCTCGCTGCTCTACTCGATCCCGGTCGTCGCCATGTACGTCTTCGTCAACCGGCGTTACGGGTTCCGCTTCCACGGAGGGATCAAGCGCTGATGGCCGAGATCGAGCTACGCGGGCTGGTCAAGGAGTACCCGGGCGGCGTCCGCGCCGTCGACGGTCTCGACCTCACCGTTGCCGACGGCGAGTTCTTCGCGCTGCTCGGGCCGTCCGGCTGTGGAAAGACCACGCTTCTGCGGTCGATCGCCGGCCTGGAGACGGTGACGAGTGGCCACATCGAGATCGGCGGGCGCGACGTCACCCGGCTGGCGCCAGGGGCGCGGGACATCGCGATGGTGTTCCAGGACTACGCGCTCTTCCCGCACATGACGGTGCGCGACAACATCGCCTACCCCCTGCGGATCAAGAAGATGGGCAAGCCGGAGCGGCACGCCAAGGCCGAGGAGACGGCCGAGGGACTGAGCCTCGGCGCGTTGCTCGACCGGCGGCCCGGCCAGCTGTCGGGCGGCCAGCAACAGCGGGCCGCGCTGGCCAGGGCGGTCGCCGTCCGGCCGCAGGTCTTCCTGTTCGACGAACCGCTGTCCAACCTCGACGCCCGGCTGCGGCTCGAGGCCCGCACGTTCCTCAAGCGGCTGCAGCGCGAGCTCGGCGTCACGACCGTGTTCGTCACCCACGACCAGGCCGAGGCGCTGGCGATGTCGGACCGGATGGCCGTCATGGACGCCGGCCGGATCCGCCAGATCGGCACGCCTACCGAGGTCTTCCAGCGCCCCACCAGCACGTTCGTCGCGAGCTTCATCGGGTCGACGCCGATGAACCTGCTCGACTCCGTCGTCGACCGGGACACGCTGCGGGTCGCCGGCGTGACGCTGCCGCTCCCCGCCTCCGCCCGGCCGCACGTCAGCGACGGGGAGCAGCTCGTCTTCGCCGCCCGGCCCGAGTACATGAGCTTCCGCGCCGAGCCAGAGCCGACCGGCCTGGAGGGTGTGGTGGCGATCGTCGAGAACATGGGGGTCGGCTCGCTGGTGTCGCTCGAGGTGGCCGGCCCCGCCGATGTCACCAGGATCGTCCAGGTCACGGTGCCGGAGGGGCAGGAGCCGGAGATCGGCTCACGGGGCTGGGCCGTCCCGGCTCCGGAGCGGGTGCTGCTCTACCGGCGGGACGACGGCGAGCTGGTGGGCAGCGCGCGGTCCGACGCGACCGACCCCGTGCTCGCCGCCGCCCGGAACTGAGGTGTCACCGGTCGCGTACCGCGGCCGGTGGACCCTCGACGACCGCGGCGAGGGCTTCTACCGGGAGCTGCCGGTGAACGTGCCGGACGGCGCACCCGCCCTGACCGTCCGCCTGGCGTTCGACCGCCGGGCGGGCGTGCTCGACCTGGGCTGCTTCGGCCCCGCGGGGTTCCGCGGCTGGTCCGGCAGCGCTCGGGACTCGTTCACGATCGCGGCGGACTGGGCGACGCCGGGATACCTGCCGGGTCCGCTCGATGGTGGGACGTGGCAGGTCTG
>JAODNO010000497.1 GCA_025465235.1 Pseudonocardia sp. | reverse complement strand
AGCCGTCGTCCCGCCGTCCAGGATCACGGTGCTGCCCGGCGCGACGAGCCCGGCAGCCGTGGCCGCGACCCGCGCCTTGCTCCCCGGCGCCACATGCTCGCGTCCGGCGTGGTCGGCGATCGCAGGCGAGACCGGCAACGCGCCCCCGTAGACCCGCTGACACAGGCCGGCTGCAGCGAGCTCGCGCAGGTCGCGCCGGACGCTGTCCTCCGACCTGATGGCCGCCAACCTCGCTCGGCTGGAGGAGGCGGCGTGGCCGATCTTCCGTGCCGGGCACGTGCCGATGATCGGCGAATGGGTCGCGCTCCCCGTGCTGCGCACCGCGGGCGCCGGCGGGGTCACCGATCCCCTCGCAGAGCAGGTCATGTACCCGACGGCACAGCGGTTGCTGCAACACTGCGACGCGGTCCTGCGGCTCCCCGGCGAGTCGGCGGGCGCCGACCAGGACGTCGCCATCGCCCGTGAGCGCGGCATCCCCGTCTACACGGGGCTCGAGGAGATACCCGGCTCCGGCGCGCCTGCCGGCACCCGCTGAGCCGGACCGTCCGTAAGCAGCGCGCTACCCGAGAGCTCGGGGGTGGGAGGTCGCGTAGACCTCGCGCAGCGTGTCGACCGTGACGTTCGTATAGACCTGCGTGGTGGTCACCGACGCGTGGCCGAGCAGCTCCTGCACCACGCGGACGTCGGCGCCCCCGGCGAGCAGGTGGGTGGCGAAGCAGTGCCGCAGGGTGTGCGGCGAGACGGCGGCGGACAGTCCGGCCGTCTCGGCGGCGCCGCGCAGCGCGTGCCACGCACTTTGCCGCGAGAGCCGGCCGCCGCGCGCGTTGAGCAGGAGCGCCGGGGTGCCGCGGCCGCGGGCGGCGAGGCCAGGACGGGCACGGACGAGGTACCCGTCGACGGCGGCGAGCGCCGGGCGTCCCACGGGCACGAGCCGCTGCTTGCCGCCCTTGCCCCGCAGCAGCACGGTGCGGTTCGCGACGTCGAGGTCGTCGAGGTCGATCCCGACGGCCTCGGAGATCCGCGCCCCGGTGGAGTAGAGGAGCTCCAACAGCGCCCGGTCGCGCAGTGGGCCGGGTCCGTCTCCGACGCAGCCGGCGAGCAGCTGCTCGACGTGGTCCAGCGTCAGTGCCCGCGGCAGCCGCACCGGCAACGCCGGCGGCGGCACCTCGCGGGCGACGTCGTCGGCCACCAGCCCGTCGCGCACCGCGAAGCGGTGCAGCCCCCGCACCGCCGCCAGCGCGCGGGCGGCCGACGACGCGGCCAGCGGTACGGGCCCGCTCCGCAGACCTGCCACGAACCCCGCGACGTCGGCCTCCCGCACGGCGGCGAGGTCGTCGATCCCGAGGGCTACCAGGTACTCCTGGTAGCGCCTCAGGTCGGCGCCGTAGGAACGCAGCGTGTTGACGGCGCTCCCCCGCTCCACCGTCAGGTGGTGCAGGAACGCCTCCACGACATCAGCAGGCCGCGCTCCCATGGAGCCATCCTCCCGCAGCCGCCGCCCCACGCCCGGCTCCGCCCCGCGGTGGATGGGACAGCGCGGTGGGTGGATCAGCGCGGTGGATGGATCAGCGGAGCGCCGGGATGACCTCGCGCTCGAACTGCTCGATCCCCGAGCGGTCGTAGGCGGCCTCCGGGAAGTAGAAGATCCCGTAGGTCATGCCCTTGTCGCGCAGCGCGCCGAGCTTCTCGACGATCTGCTCCGGCGTGCCGCACGCCGCCCCTCCGCGGAACCCGCCGAGCACGCCCTCCGCCTGCTCCGCGCCCACGTGGGGTTCCAGCCGGGCCTTCAGGTCCTGCAGCCGCCGCTCGACATCGGCCTCCGTGCTGCCGATCGCGACGTTGAAGTTCGACGAGCGGACGATGGCGTCGAAGTCGGTACCGACGGTCTCGCAGTGCCCCTTGAGCAGCTCGGACTTCCGTGTGAAGCCGTCGAGCGTGCCCTCGAAGTTGGTGTACTGCGCATACTTGGCAGCGATCTTGAGCGTCACCTTCTCACCGCCGCCCGCGATCCACAGCGGGATGCCCCCGTCCTGCAACGGAAGGGGCCGGACGATGGCCTCGTCCACCTGGTACTGCTTGCCGTCCAGCGAGGCGCTGCCCTCGGTCCACGCCTGGCGCATGATCTGGACACCCTCGTCGAGCATGCGCAAGCGCTCCCGGGCGGGCGGGAAGCCGTAGCCGTAGGCCCGCCACTCGTGTTCGTACCAGCCCGCGCCGATGCCCATCTCGATGCGCCCGCCTGAGACGATGTCGCAGGTGGCAGCGACCTTCGCGAGGTAGACGGGGTTGCGGTAGCTCATGCAGGTGCACATCTGCCCGAGCCGCACCCGCTCGGTGACGGCGCCGAACGCCGACATCAGGGTCCACGCCTCGTGGGTGGCCTGGTCGGTGGGCACAGGCACGGTGTGGAAGTGGTCGTAGACCCAGATGGACTCCCACGGGCCCGCGTCGGCGTGCTGCGCGAGGCCCTTCATGGTGGTCCAGTGGTCTCTTGGATCGATGCCGACGAGGTCATGTCGCCAGCCCTGGGGAACGAACATTCCGAAGCGAATTCCGGTCACGAACTTCCATACTAGTCCCATGCCTCGCCAGTTCCCCAGTGTTTCCGCAACCCGGACCGTGCACTGTGCACTGCTAGTGGCCGTTTTGTGGCGATCTGCCTAGTGACGCGCTCCTGAAGACCGCTTTACGTTTCGCCCTGACGCCGGAGCAGGTCCCGCCCCGCGCGCCGAGACGTCACGAACGGGCAGGTCGAGCGCAGCGAGGGAGAGCGATGAGTGCTGGACAGGTGGGCGTCGACGACTACGCGCTGGTCCGCGTACCCCACGAAGAGCGGTACTCCTGGTGGTCGGTCGCCGTGCAGCGGTTCGGGCAGGTGTCGGCGCTGAGCCAGTTCCTGCTCGGCTCGACGATCGGCTTCGGCATGAGCTTCTGGAACGCCTTCTGGGCCTTCACGCTCGGCGCCGTGATCCTTGAGCTCGTCTCCATCGGGGTCGGGATCATCGGCTGCCGGGAGGGTCTGCAGACCTCTCTCCTTACCCGCTGGACCGGCTTCGGTCATGCCGGCAGCGCGGTGGTCGGCGTCGCCATCGGCATCTCCCTGATCGGCTGGTTCGGCATTCAGTCCGGCGTCTCCGCGGAAGGCCTGGTCAGTCTGATCGGGGTCCTGCCGACCTGGGCGTGGTCGCTGGTGTTCGGCCTCGCGGTGACGTTCATCGTGCTGTGGGGCTTCGCGTCGATGAAATGGGTCGCCTATGTGACCGTGCCCGCCTTCGTGGTGCTGGTGGCGTGGTCGATCGGCGGCAAGCTGTTCGGCCACGACGTGGGGACGCTGGTCTCGTCGCCGCCGCCGGGCCCACACCTGTCGCTGCTGGAGGGCACCACGCTCGTGGCGGGCGGCTTCATCGTGGGCGCCGTGGTCACCGCCGACATGACCAGGTTCAACCGCAGCTCGGCCGACGTGATCAAGCAGACCGTCGTCGGGTTCACGGTCGGTGAATACCTGATCGGCATGTCCGGGGTGCTGCTCGCCCACGCCGTCCGCTCCGACGACGTCATCACGATCGTCACGTCGTCCGTCGGCTGGGTGGGCACACTGGTGATCATCATGGGCACGTTGAAGATCAACGACTGGAACCTTTACAGCTCGGGGCTCGGCGTCGTGAACTTGGTCGGCACGGTGTTCGGCAAGCGGGTCAACCGGGGGGTCGTGACACTCACGCTCGGCGTCGTCGGCAGCCTGCTCGCCGCGGGCGGCATCCTTGACAGCTTCATCGGGTTCCTCTCGCTGCTCGGCGTGGCGTTCCCACCGATCGCGGGGATCATGGTCGCCGAGTACTTCGTGGTGAAGCAGTGGCGTCCGGACCTGGACCGCTCCCGCGCCGCGGGAACGCTCCCGGAGACCGCGCCCACCTGGGTGCCCGCCACGCTCGTGATCTGGGTCCTCGCCGCGCTGATCGGGCACTTCGTCACCTGGGGCCTGCCCAGCATCAACTCGCTGATCGCGGCGTTCGTGCTCTACGTGGTGGCCGGCAAGCTCGGGCTGGTGCGCGGGGTCGGCGTGAGCCGCACGCTGGAGGGCACGGACGTGCCCGTCGCTGACCGCGAGGTGGTCTGATGCGGATCGGGATCGACGTCGGCGGCACCAACACCGACGCCGTCCTCATGGACGGCGACCAGGTGCTGGCCGCGATCAAGGCCGCGACGACGCCGGATGTGACGTCGGGCATCGTCACCGCGCTGGACGGGCTGCAGGGCCAGCATCCGTTCCCGCCCGCCGACGTCCAGGCGGTGATGATCGGCACGACCCACTTCATCAACGCGCTGGTGGAGGCCCGGGGGCTCGCTCCGACGGCTGCGCTGCGACTCGGGCTGCCCGCCACCGCGTCGTTGCCGCCGCTGGTCGACTGGCCTGATCGCCTGGTCGCGGCCATCGCCGGCCGCCCCTACCTCGCCCATGGCGGCCACGAGTTCGACGGCAGGCCCATCTCACCGCTGGACGAGGACGAGCTGCGGCGCCACGCCACCGACATGGCCGCCAACGGCGTCCGCTCGGTGGCGATCTCGTCGGTGTTCTCGCCCGTGAACACGGAGTTCGAGCAGCGCGCAGCGGAGGTGGTCGCCGAGGTACTCGGCCCCGACGTGCCGGTGTCGCTCTCGCACGAGATCGGGCGCGTCGGGCTGCTGGAGCGCGAGAACGCGACGATCATCAATGCAGCCCTGCGCGAGCTCGCCGCGCAGATCGTCGACGGGCTGTCGGCGTCGATCGCGGGTCACGGCATCACCGCGCCGCTCTACCTCAGCCAGAACGACGGCACGCTGATGGACGTCGAGTTCTCCCGCCGCTACCCGGTGGCGACCTTCGCCTCCGGCCCCACCAACTCGATGCGCGGCGCCGCGGTCCTGTCGGGCCTCGCCACCTGCGCCGTCGTCGACGTCGGCGGCACCACCACGGACGTCGGTGTGCTGACCGGCGGCTTCCCGCGGGAGGCGACCGTCGAGGTCAGCGTGGCCGGGGTACGCACGAACTTCCGCATGCCGGACGTACTGAGCATCGGCCTGGGCGGTGGCAGTCGGGTGCGCGGGCACGGCACGGACATCACCGTCGGGCCCGACTCCGTCGGCTACCGCCTCACCGAGCAGGCCATGGTGTTCGGCGGCGACGTACTCACGGCCACCGACGTCGCCGTGGCCGCCGGGCGCGTGGCGATCGGGGATCCGGCCCGCGTCGCCGGTCTCTCGCCGTCCGACGTGGCGGCGGCGCTGGAGCGCATCGGCACCGAGGTCGCCGACATCGTGGACCGGATGCGGATCTCCGCCGACCCGCTGCCGGTGGTGGCCGTCGGCGGCGGCTCGGTGCTGCTACCCGAGTCCTTCCCGGGCCTCGGGGCCGTGCACCGGCCCGAGCATTTCGCCGTGGCCAACGCCATCGGTGCGGCGATCGCCCAGGTGGGAGGTGAGGTCGACCGGGTGTTCGCCATCGAACCGGGGCGCCGCGACGCCGCTGTGGACGAGGCCCGCCAGGAGGCGGTGGACCGCGCGGTGGTCGCGGGCGCCGACCCGGCCACCGTCGCGATCGTCGACTTCGACGAGGTGCCCATCCCCTACCTGCCCGGAAACGCGACCCGCATCCGTTGCAAGGCCGTGGGCGACCTGCGGATCGAGCACGTGGCGGGGCGCCGCGCATGACCGGCACACTGACGGCTGGAGCAGTGGCCCTTCCGCCGCTGACGTCAATCGGGTTGGACGACCTCGAGGCGCTCGCGCGGGGCGCCGCGGTGCTCGGAACCGGCGGCGGGGGCGACCCGTACATCGGACGGCTGCTCGCGGCACAGGCCCTCCGGGACCACGGCCCGGTCGAGCTCGTCGCGCCGGCCGAGCTGCCCGACGACGCGCAGGTGTTCCCCGTCGCGATGATGGGCGCGCCCACCGTGATGGTGGAGAAGACGCCGTCGGTTGAGCGGATCGGATACGCCGTCATCGCGCTCGCCGAGCACCTGGGCGTGACGCCCACGCACATCGCGTGCATCGAGGCCGGCGGGGTGAACTCGACGTTCCCGCTGGTTGCCGCGGCGCAGCTGGGCCTCCCCCTGGTCGACGGCGACGGCATGGGCCGGGCCTTCCCCGAGCTGCAGATGGTGCTGCCGACCCTGCACGGCATCGCGGCCACGCCCATGTCGATCGGCGACGAGAAGGGCAACATCGGGCTGCTCACCTCGGTGGACAACCACTCGGCCGAGTCGCTGGCCCGCTCCCTGACGATCACGATGGGCTGCGCCGCGATCATCTCCAACTATGCGATGCGCGGTGCCCAGGCGCGGGAGAGCCTGGTGGCCGGCACGTTGAGCATGTGCACCCGGATCGGGCGGCGCGTGGAGCAGGTGCGCGCCGAGCACGGTGACGCCGTGGGCGCGGTGGCGGACGAGATCGGCGGGCGCGTGCTGCACACCGGCAAGGTCGTCGACGTCGTGCGGCGCACCACCACCGGCTTCGCCCGCGGCACCGCGGTCGTGTCAGGCGCGGCCGGGGAGCTACTGCTGGAGTTCCAGAACGAGCACCTGGTGGCGCTGCGCGACGGCGTCGTCCAGGTCACGACGCCGGACCTGATCGTCGTGCTCGACACAGACTCCGGGGAGCCCGTCACCACCGAGGCGCTGCGGTTCGGCCACCGGGTGAGCGTGCTGGCCGCACCCGCCGACGAGCGCTGGCACTCCCCCGCCGGCATCGCACTGGTCGGGCCGCGCTACTTCGGCTACGACACCGACCCCGTCCGCTTCGACGCCGGAGAGCTCCCGTGACCTGGACGCTGGACCCGCAGGACCTGCCCGACCTCGCCCGCGGGGCCGCCCTACTCGGCACCGGCGGCGGTGGTGACCCACATATCGGCAGGCTCATGGTCGAGGCGGCGATCCGCGAGCACGGCCCGGTCACCGTGCTTGATCCCGACGAGGTGGACGACGCAGCTTTCGTCGTGCCCACCGCGATGATGGGCGCGCCGACGGTCATGATCGAGAAGATCCCCCGGGGCGACGAGGCGGTACTCGCCCTTCGCACATTGGAGCGTCACCTCGGACGGACCGCCGTCGCGACGATGCCGATCGAGTTCGGAGGCATCAACTCGATGATCCCGCTGGTCGTGGCGGCCACCACCGGTCTGCCCGTCGTCGACGCCGACGGGATGGGCCGGGCGTTCCCCGAGCTGCAGATGGAGACGTTCGGCGTCTACGGCGTGTCCGGCTCCCCCATGGTCGTGGCCGGGGACCACGGGGAGACCGTCACCGTCGACACGGGCACCGACAACCGACGGATGGAGTGGCTGGCCCGGGGGGCGGCGATCCGGATGGGCGGCGCGGCGCTGATCGCCGAGTACGCGATGTCCGGCGCGGACGTCAAGCGCACCGCGGTGCCGCGGACGCTCTCGCTTGGCCTGTCGCTCGGGCGGGCGCTGCGGGAGGCCCGTGAGCAGCTGCGCGACCCGATCTCAGCGCTCACCGAGGCGCTCGCCCCCACGGGCTACTCGCACCTGCGCGTGCTCTTCGCGGGCAAGGTTGCCGACGTCGAGCGCCGCACCGTCGACGGGTTCGCCCGCGGCCGGGCCCGGTTCGTCTCCTTCGACGGCAGCTCGACCCTGCGCACCGTCTTCCAGAACGAGAACCTCGTCGCCGAGGTCGACGGCGTCGTGGCCTGCATCGTCCCCGACCTGATCTGCGTGCTGGAGGCCGAGTCCGGCGAGCCCATCACCACCGAGACGCTGCGGTACGGCCAGCGTGTCGTCGTCCTCGGCATCTCCACGCCGGAGATCATGCGCACGCCGGAGGCGCTGGCGGTGTTCGGCCCGAAGTGCTTCGGACTGGACGAGGAGTTCCGGCCGGTCGAGGACCTACTACCGGTCGGGTGAGCACCCGATCCTGCGCCGAGGGTCTGGGACCATGCAGAGGTGACGGGAGCGCGGCTGGGAGCGGCTGACGTCGACGCGCTCGTCGTCGGGCTGAGACTCCTCGGGTCGGGCGGCGGTGGCGACCCGCAGCCGTTTCGGCACGCCCTGCGTCAGTCGCTGGCAGGCGCCGACGTCGTGCTGCACGACCCTGCCGATCTCGGCGACGCGCCCGTGGTCGCCGTCGGGATGCTCGGAGCCACCCGGGTGCTCACCGAGAAGCTACCCAGCGGGCAGGAGATCACCACGGCGGTACGGGCGGTCGCGCGGTGGACCGGCATCGAACCGGCCGCGATCATGCCGTATGAGGCGGCCGGGCTGAACGGCGCGATGGCGGTGGTCGCGGCGTGCGAGCTGGGGCTCCCGTTGGTGGACGCCGACCTGATGGGCCGCGCGCTCCCCCGCCTGGACCAGCTCACCCGCGCCGTCGACGGCGGCCCGATCACCCCGTACGCCATGGCCGAGCCGAGC
>JAODNO010000485.1 GCA_025465235.1 Pseudonocardia sp. | reverse complement strand
CGTCCGGCGGCCGCTGACCTCACCCGGCCGGGAAAAGCGGCGCGCGCAGCGGCCGTGGGTTCGGCCCCTGGGTACGTTGGGGGAGGTGGAGACGTGGGACGCGATCAGATCTCGGCGGAACGTCCGTGTCTACGAGGATCGACCGATCCCGCGAGAGGATCTGGAGCGGATCCTGGAAGCCGGCCGCCGCGCTCCGTCCTCGCAGAACTGGCAGCCCTGGGACTTCGTCGTTGTCACCGAACGAGAGCAACTCCGGCAGCTCGCCGAGGTCTGGCAGGGCGCGCGGCACGTGGCCGCATCCGCAGCGACGATCGCCCTCGTGGCGCCGCAGCCCGAGGACGCCCGTCAGCGCGACTGGATCCACTATGACTTCGGCCAGGCGACGATGAACATGATGGTCACCGCGGCGGACCTCGGGATCGGCAGCGGCCATTCGGCGGTAGCCGACCAAGACCTCGCACGCCGGCTCCTCGGCAACCCGGACACGACGTGGTGCCAGAGCCTGATCGCGCTGGGCTATCCCGCGGACCGGCCGCTGACCCCGATCCAGCGGCCGAACCGCCGCCCGTTCGACGACGTCGTCCACTGGGGGCGCTGGTCGCGGGGATGAGGCGGGGTGCGCGAGAGCTCCGAGACCCGGCCAGCGCGATCGGGACGAGCCACGCGCCGCCGTCGCAAACCCCGTGCAGCCTGTGGGATCTCACCGTCGAAATTCGTTCGGCATTGTGATCGCTGCAAGCGGAGGAGGCGGGTGGCTCGACACGTCGTTCGAATTCGAACGAGGTGCCGACGTCGAGTTCGACGACCGTCGTTGGAGTGATCTGGACGCGGGCGGGCAGCGGGGTGGTGCGGCAGGTGACGCGGAGTCGTCCGCAGGCGTCGTAGAGGCCGACGATCAGCGCTTGGGTCATTGGATCGATCCGAGGACGCCGCCGATGACTGCGTCGGCGGTGAGCCGGGCCCGGATCTCACCAGGTGCGGCAGCCCGGGGCGCGGCGGGTGGACACGCCCGCCGGCGACCTGGCCGAGTGTTCGCGCCGCGGTCGCCCCGCAGGTTTCGAGTACGACCAGGTATCGGCGGCGTGCCCGCGCTGCTGGGCGGTTGTGGCTGGACGAGACCACCGTCGGCCACGAGGCCCCCGCACCTCGACGACTGGATCGCCCGCGGGTACTGAGCGGTGGCCCGAAGTTTCGCGGCGGGGGCGGCACGAGACCCTGCGCAGGTGGAGAGACGGCGGCTCGGCGTGGAGGACATGGAGGTGCCGGTCATCGGCCTGGGGACGTGGCGGCGGCTGGAGGCGGCGGCGACCGGCGGCGGGCACGTCGCGGTCGTGACCCGCGCCCTCGATGCCGGGGTGCGGTTCTTCGATTCGTCGCCGATGTACGGCCGGGCGGAGGAGCTGCTCGCCGAGGCCCTGGGCGACCGCCGGGGCGAAGCGGTCGTGGCCACCAAGATCTGGACGGCCTCACCGGCGGAGGGACGGCGGCAGCTCGACCGGGCCCTGAGCCTCTACGGCGGTCACGTCGAGCTGATGCAGATTCACAACTTGGTGGCCTGGCGCGAGCACCTGCCGCTGCTGCTGGCGGCGCGGGAGGACGGCCGGATCGACCGGATCGGGGCGACGCATTACGCGGTGGTCCGCGAGCTGGAGACGGTGATGCGCACCGGCCGGATCGACGCCGTCCAGATCCCGTACAACCCGCGGCAGCGCGAGGTCGAGCAGCGCATCCTGCCGCTGGCGGCCGACCTCGGCCTCGGCGTCGTCGTGATGCGTCCCTTCGGTGAGGGCGAGCTGCTCGACCTCGACATCGGCGAGGCCCAGCTCGCGCCGCTCTACCCGTTCGGCGTCCGCACCTGGGCGCAGGCGCTGCTCAAGTGGGGGCTGAGCGATCCGAGGTGCACCGTGGCGATCCCGGCGACGTCGCGCCCGCCGCGGATCGACGAGAACGTCGCCGCGGGGGATCCGCCCTGGTTCGGCCCCGACGAGCGGGAGCTCGTGCACCGGCTGGCACTGGGCACCTGACGGCGGCGGGGGCCGGTGGTCCCGGCCGATTCAGCGCGCCGGCGCGCGACGTTGTGCCCTCTGCCGAACTGGGCACCGCGTTGTCCCTCGGGCTGCCGCCCGGGGACGTGCTCGCCGACCGCGCCGTCCCGTGTCGTCGCGCTGCTCACCCAGGTTCCGCTCCCGGACGCCACTGGTCGCTCGGGACCGGATCAAAGCGCTCGGCCAGCGCCTCGAGGGACTCCTCGCTGCGCACCCGCATGGCGACCTGGTGCGCAGCATGCCCGGCATGGGACACGACGCTGGCCTCGGAGCTCCTCGCCGAAATCAGCTCGATCGACCGCTTCCCTAGCAGGAACGTCCTCGCCGCGGCGTCCGGACTGGCACCGGTTCTGCAGAAGTCGGGCAAGACCCTGTGGGGCTCGAATACTTGATCTTTGGGCTGGCCTGCGCGTTCGTGATTTGCCTGGTCGCTCATGCGGTGCTTCGGTACTGGTGGTCCCGTCGAGGATCGGTCTGCCGCGTATCCGGCAGTCGGCAGGTTGATCGTTCCAGTGGCCGGGTCTCGGCTTGCGCTGGTGCGAGTTGTGCGAGGGATCGGTGTGGGCGTGCGGCGTTGAAGTGCGACATGTGGACGGTGATGAGCCGGTGCAGGTGTCGCTCGTTGACGATGAGTATCCGGTCCAGCAGTTCCCGGCGCATGCCGATCATTGGCTCGAAGACCGCGTTCCGTCATCCGGTCACCGAGGTCCATCATCAGGTTGCGGGCGGCCTGGACGGTTCACGCGCCGGTCGGGTGGGCGATGATCCCGGCGAGGTACACGCGGCGCGAGGCGTGCTCGACCACGACCAACGCGTAGATACGCCGCAGGACCACGGTGTCGATGTGCAGGAAGTCCATGGCGAGGATGCCCTCGGCTTGTTGGGTGAGTAACTGCGTCCAGGTCAGGCCTGATCGGCGTGGGGCCGGGTCGCGGATGCGTGGAGGATCTGCCACACCGTCGAAGACGCGATGTGATGTCCGAGGCGCGCCAACTCGCCCGTGGATGCGCCGATGGCCCAGTGCGGATTGTCCCTTGCCATGCGGAGCACGAGCTGTTTGATGGCCGTCGCGGTCCGTGCCCCACAGGCTCGGCCCTGAGACGCGGGCTCCTCGGCGAGACGGCGAGACGGCGAGACGGCGAGACGGCGAGACGGCCAGCGACAGGGCTATCGGAAGAATCCGGTCGCCCGCGGGTTCAGCCTGGCAAGCCCAGGCCGTCTCAGGCTCCGCCCGGCTGGCCCAGAGTTGGCGTCAGCCAGAGCCCCCGAGGCCGAAGCGGCTCCCGGCGCCCGATCCGCTCTCGACGGTGACAGCCATCGATCGCCGGCACGACCGAGGTCGCGGTTGCGAGTTCACGGCGACCGACCTGCTGGCGGTGAGCGCGGTTCGGCTGCTCGTCGCGGAGCGGCGGGGCGGCCCGTTCGCACCTGGCACACCGCGCCGAACCGGACACCGCTGCCACCAGTCGACGAAAGGCAGGCGGGGCGCGGAGCGGGGTCCATCAAGGCGGGGCCGACGCTGCCGCCCGTTCACCGTGGGATCGAGGAGCGGAACGGCCGCTGTCGATCGGCGGACCGGCCCGATACTCCGGCAGCGGCAGCGGCAGCGGCAGCACCGCTCAGGCGGGCTCTGCGGTGTTGAACACCAGGCTGTACTCCTCAACCGCACGGATCGAGCTTCCGGTCGCCGCCACTGCGTCGGCCCGGATCGCCGCGGCGGCGCTGCGGCTGGCGGCGAGCGCGGCCGAGTCCTCCCACTGAGCCTCGTTGATCGACCGTCCGGTACTCCGATCGATGAACAGCAACGAGGCGACGAACCCCGGTGTCTCGGTCAGCCAGGGCAGCGCGGTGTCCTCGTAGCCGGCCACGACCTCGTCGGATCTCGATGGGTCGGTGTCCATTCGGGTCAGCCGCACTCCGGCGCCCGGCTGCGGGCGTTTGACCCGAGTGAAGCTCGCGACCACGAAGCGCTCGACCGACACGGTCCCGCCGCTGAGCCGTGCCGCCTCGTCACGGGCCGGCGCAACGGTCTTCTCGTGCTCCCGCATCGCGTGATGTGACATCCAGAACGACTCGACCACCGCAACCCCGATCTCGGTGTTCGTGGACACTGACATTCCTTGGCTGCCGGGAAGCTCCTCCACCAGCGGACGCGCCTTGTCCTCCAGGTAGCGGATCGCCTCGCCGAGCCGAACCGGATCTGCCGTTAGCAAGCTGACTTGGACGTGCTGCACCGCTCCTCCTTGGGTTAGCCAGCGCACCGCGCGGCGGGTCTGCGGCAACACCACCCGACGGTCCTCCGTCCCTGGCGGGAAAGCCTTGCTTCGTCACCTCGGCCTCGGCGGCTTGCTGGGCGTCGGTCCCATAGTGGTAGGCGATAATGGCTATGGTGATGAAGGTAGCTGCGAGCAAATATTGCAGTATCGAGGTGAGAATAACAGCCACAGTAGCTCTCTTTCGCGATTCCGTCACAAGTTTCCAAACCGGGATGACGGCGTCCTCGACCAGCAGTTGTTTTATGCGGTCGGTTCTCGCCCCGCGGATACTCCGCGGAGCCTGCGGTTCCGTCGGTGTGTATCGGACCTTGGTGGCATCTCGCAGTGCGCGGTGCAGCATCTCCGATTTCCACCATGAGTACATGATCTGATTGGTGTCGCCCCGGCGCCGGCCGGACGTAAGTGAGGGTTGAGCGCCGTGAGAGCTGGCTTGCGGTCACCGGGACCTCGCATCATCGTCCGGATGTTCTTCGGGCCCGACGGCGTGGCTCGCCACCTCGAACGGTGAGGGCCTCCCCTGAACGTGGGCCTCCGTGCGGTACCGCTCGACGAGGTGCGGATAGTGCAGCTCGAAGGCTGGGCGCTCGGAGCGGATGCGTGGCAGCTCGGTGAAGTTGTGCCGGGGCGGGGGGCAGGAGGTGGTCCACTCCAGGGAGTTCCCGAAGCCCCACGGGTCGTCCACGGTCACCGTCCTGCCGTACCGGTAGCTCTTGAAGACGTTCCACAGGAACGGCAAGGTCGAGATGCCGAGCAGGAACGCTCCGATCGAGGAGATCGCATGCAGGGTGGTGAAGCCGTCGGTGGGCAGGTAGTCGACGTAGCGCCGAGGCATCCCCTCGTTGCCGAGCCAGTGGTGCACGAGGAACGTGGTGTGGAACCCGATGAACATCGTCCAGAAGTGGACCTTGCCGAGGGTCTCGTCCATCATCCGGCCGGTCATCTTGGGGAACCAGAAGTAGATCCCGCCGAACACCGAGAACACAATGGTGCCGAACAGCACGTAGTGGAAGTGGGCCACCACGAAGTACGTGTCGTTGAGGTGGAAGTCCAGCGGCGGCGACGCCAGCAGGATGCCGGTCAGCCCGCCGAGCAGGAAGGTCGCGAGGAAGCCGATGGCGAAGAGCATCGGGGTATCCAAGGTGATGTTGCCGCGCCACATGGTGCCGATCCAGTTCACGAACTTGATGCCCGTGGGGATGGCGATGATGAAGGTCGTCGCCGAGAAGAAGCCGAGCAGGACCGCGCCGGTCGCGAACATGTGGTGGCCCCAGACCACGGCCGAGTACGCGGTGATCACGATGGTCGCGAAGATCATGCCCTTGTAGCCGAACAGCGGCTTGCGGCTGAACACGGGGATGATCTCGGTGACGATGCCGAAGAACGGTAGTGCGACGATGTAGACCTCGGGATGGCCGAAGAACCAGAACAGGTGCTGCCACGTCATCGCCCCGCCGTACTGGGCGTCGAAGACGTGCGCGCCCAGCTTCCGGTCGGCACCCAGGACGAGCAGGATCGCCGCGAAGGCCGGAAACGCGATCAGCACCAGGACCCCGGTGAACAGGACGTTCCACGTGAAGATCGGCATCCGGAACATCGTCATGCCGGGCGCGCGCATGCAGACCACCGTGGTGATCATGTTGACCCCGCCGAGGATGGTCCCCAGACCGGCGACGATCAG
>JAODNO010000480.1 GCA_025465235.1 Pseudonocardia sp. | reverse complement strand
ACATCCTCGCGAAGGGACGGTAGGACAATCACTGATCTGGCGGAGCACCCGACCCGGGAACAGGCCCACCAGCCGGCCGCGCTGGAGCTGGACGACCTCGTGATGCACTTCGGCCCCGTCCGGGCCGTGGACGGGGTGAGCCTGCGGATCGAGCGCGGGCGCGTGCTGGCGCTCGTGGGCGAGAGCGGGTCGGGCAAGTCGACGGTGGGTCGGTGCGTGGTGCGGCTGCTGCAGCCGACGTCCGGCACGGTGCGGCTGGCCGGTACCGACGTCACCCGGCTGAGCCGGCGCAGCCTGCGGCCGCACCGGCGCGAGGTGTCGATCGTGTTCCAGGACCCGGCGAGCTCGCTCGACCCGCGGCTCCCGGTGGGCGAGATCGTGGGCGAGCCGCTGCGGCTGCTCGGCCTGGCGCGGTCGCGGCGGGAGCGGGAGCAACGGGTGGGCGACGTGCTGGAGGAGGTGGGGCTGCGCCGCCAGGTGGCGCAGCGATATCCCCACGAGATGTCCGGCGGGCAACGGCAGCGGGTGAGCATCGCCCGCGCACTGGTCTCGTCCCCGCGGCTGCTGGTGGCCGACGAGCCCACGAGCGCGCTCGACGTCTCGGTACAGGCGTCGGTGTTGAACCTGCTCGCGGACCTGCAGCGCGACCTGGGCTTCGCGTGTCTCTTCATCACCCACGACCTGGCGGCCGTCGAGTACCTGGCCGACGAGGTGGCGGTGATGTACCTGGGCACGCTGGTGGAGCAGGGGTCGCGGGAAAGGGTGTTCGACTCGCCCTCCCACCCCTACACCCAGGCGCTGCTCTCGGCCGCGCCGCTGGCGAACCCGCGGGAGCAACGGGCCCGCCGGCGGGTGCTGCTCACGGGCGAGATCCCGTCGCCGACCGCCCCTCCCCCGGGCTGCCGCTTCCACACCCGGTGCCCCGTCGCTGAAGACCGGTGCGCCGAGCAGGTCCCGCTCCTGCGGGAGACCCCGCTCGCCCGCGTGGCCTGCCACCTCGTGGCTGCCGACGGTTCGGGGCCCGACGTGCGCCTCTCGGACGCCGCCGTCGACGCGGGTCTCCCACTCGCGGGAAGAGAATGACCGGCGGCACCGTTTCGGGCGGTAGTTGCTGAATCAACTTCCGGAGGTTCCGATGCCCGCCGTCACCGTCACCGATGTCACCACACTGCCGCGCGTCCCCGAGCCTGGGGCCGCCGCGGTGGACCGTCCGGTGCGGTCGGTGACCACCGCACCGTCCGGCTTCGAGGGCGAGGGCTTCCCGGTCCGCCGCGCCTTCGCCGGCATCGAGCTGCGCGACCTCGACCCCTTCCTGATGATGGACCAGATGGGAGAGGTCGAGTACGCGCCCGGCGAGCCCAAGGGCACGTCCTGGCACCCGCACCGCGGGTTCGAGACCGTCACCTACATCATGGACGGCACGTTCGAGCACCAGGACTCGCACGGCGGTGGCGGAGTGATCAGCAATGGCGACACCCAGTGGATGACCGCAGGTGGCGGGCTGCTGCACATCGAGCGGCCGCCGGAGCAGCTCGTGACCAGCGGCGGGCTCTTCCACGGCCTACAGCTGTGGGTGAACCTGCCGAAGTCCGACAAGTGGCTCGAGCCGAAGTACCAGGACCTGCGGGCGGGCGAGTCGACCCTGCTCACCACACCAGACGGCGGAGCGCTGATCCGCGTCATCGCCGGTGAGGTGGCCGGCCATACGGGGCCGGGCTCGACCTACACCCCGATGGCGATGATGCACGCCACCGTCGCACCCGGCGCGACCGTGCGGCTGCCGTGGCGGCGCGACTTCAACGCGCTCGTCTACGTCCTCTCCGGGGCCGGGTCGGTGGGGGCGGAGAAGCGGCCGGTGCGCACCGGACAGGCCGCGCTCTTCGGCCCGGGCGACACGATCAGCGTGTCGGGCAACGACAAGCAGGAGTCCCGCCTCGCCGGGCTGGACGTCGTCATCCTGGGTGGACAGCCGATCCGCGAGCCCATCGCCTGGGCCGGCCCGTTCGTCATGAACACCAGGGCCGAGGTGCTGCAGGCATTCGAGGACTACCAGAAGGGCAAGCTGGGGGTCGTCCCCGCAACCTACGTGCCGCACGGCTCCGCTGGAGGAAACGCATGAGCGATCCACAGGTCCTCGATGTCGCCGAGTGGTCGCGGTTCGAGATCCACGCGGACGGCAAGCTCGCCGGGTTCGTGGCCTACCGCCTGGAGCCGGGGCGGATCACGTTCACCCACACCCAGATCGACGAGGGGTTCGAGGGGCGCGGCCTGGGCAGCAGGCTGGTGCGGGGAGCGCTGGACGCGGCGCGCGCCCGCGGCCTCGCGGTCCTGCCCGAGTGCCCGTTCGTCCGCGGCTGGATCCAGAAGCACGAGGACTACGCCGACCTGGTACTGGAGTCGGAGCGGGCGCGCTTCGGCCTCTGACCGCCGCCCGAACGATCCGTTCCGCGCGCTCGGTCGGGTCCTCGCAGAGTCCGTGGAGTCTGTGAGGGCCACAGCGGGCGCGCAGACGATCACCGGCGGCTCCCTGCGGGCCACGGTGTCGGGGCTGCTCCGTAGCCTGGGTCCGTGCTCGCCGTCCATGCCCTGTGGTCACCCGGTCGCGGGGTGCTGCTCTGGGGTGAGGACGGCTCGCGGCCGGCCACG
>JAODNO010000479.1 GCA_025465235.1 Pseudonocardia sp. | reverse complement strand
ATCGACGTGCGGCACGGCGACGGCGCGGTGATCCTCGACGTCCCGGCGGAGCGGCAGATCCTGGCCGCGCTGCGCGCTCGCCGCAACCGGCTGCGGGAGGTCATCGAGGCACGGGAGGCCCTCGAGGTGAAGCTCGCCGCGCTCGCCGCCCGGCAGTGCACGCCCGAGGACCTCCAGGCCATCGACGATGCCCTGGGGCTGATGGCCCGCGAAATCGCCCAGGGCGAGCGGGGGGTGGCGGGAGACGAGCACTTCCACGCCGCTGTCACCGCGGCGGCGCACTCCGGGCTGCTCGCCGGCCTGATGACCGAGATCGCCGAGTTGATCCGGGAGAGCCGCATCGAGTCGCTGGCACAGCCCGGTCGGCCCGAAGAATCGCTGCTGGCGCACCGCAAGGTGGCCGACGCGATCCGGGCCGGCGACGCGGGAGCGGCGGCGACCGCGATGGCTGCGCACATCGCCGCCGTCTCCGACATTGCGCTTCTGCGCGAGAGCTGAGCCAGCCGGTGCGCGGTTACGCGGGCCGCGGCGGCGCTCGCGGCAGGCGCGTCAGCGGTGTCGGTGCTTGTTCCGCAAGGCGATCCTCAGCGGTTACACGCGGGGTTCCCAGCGGCAGTCGGGGAACCGGAACAGCTCTCCCGGGGCTTGGCGTCGATCGGTCTTGCAAGACGGGCGCGGGTTTGCGGTACTCGTGTCCGTTCCCGCCGATGTCCTCGGGCGCGAACTCAGATGCCGGGCCCAGTCGTCTCTCTCAGCCGCACGGCGTCCCGCCCCGGAGGTGTGCCGAACGTCCTGCGGTACTCGCGGCTGAACTGCGACGGGCTCTCGTACCCGACGCGGTAGCCAATCTCGGCCACCTCTCCCGGGCTGCTGATGAGCAGGGCGCGTGCCGCCTGCAGGCGGATCTGCTTCTGGAACTGGATCGGGGTCATGGACGTCGCCGAGCGGAAGTGCCGGTGGAAGGACGACTCGCTCATACCCGCGAGGTCGGCGAGGTCCGCGACGCGCAGCGCATCGTCGTAGTGCTCCCGGATCCAGCGGATCGTGCGCGCGATGTGGGTGAGGCTGCTGTCGGCGAGACCGATCTGGCGGACGAGCGCGCCCTGCTCCCCCGTGACGAGGCGCCAGAGGATCTCGCGCTCGAGGCCGGGCCCGAGCACGCGGAGGTCGTCCGGGTGGTCGAGCAGGCGCAGCAGCCGGACGATCGGATCGAGCAACTCCGGCGTCGCGTCACTGACCGCAAGCCCGGAGAAGGCTGGCGGGCGGGCGGTGCTGGTCGTCTCGAGCAGCAGCGGGGCGATCATCACCGGCTTCAACGTCATGCTGAACACCGCGAAGGGCTCGTCCATGCTCGCCTCGAGCGCCTGACCGGTCACGGGGAGGTCGAGCGACACGACTACGTACTGGCCGGCGCGGTAGTCGTACGGGGTGCCGTTCAGCACCGTGCGCTTCACACCGTGGCCAACCACCGCGAGCGACGGCTCTGCCATGGCAGCGGCCGGCTCCGTCGGCTCGGTCACGACGGCCACGGACATGCCGTCCAGAATCACCGTCTTCCGCTGCGCCCCATGCCCGCCGACGTGAGCCACGATCAGCGCGGCGAGTTCGGCGAGCAGGTGCACGTCTCAGCCAAGCACGCGGCCGGTCCCACGACAACAGCTGCAGACCCGATCCGAGCAATCCTGACAGTATCGTGCACATCTGCGGCAGGATCGGTCTAACGCTCCGGCGGGCGTGCGTGGTGCCATCGATCCATCGGCACTTCGGATGTCTGAAAGGCTTGAGATGAGACGCAGAATCCTCGGCGCGACCGGGATGTCGGTCAGCGAGTTCGCACTGGGCGCGATGATGTTCGGGCGTATGGGCAACCAAGACCACGACGACGCGGTCCGCATCATCCACAGCGCGCTCGATGCCGGTATCAACATCATCGACACGGCCGATGTGTACTCCGCGGGAGAGTCGGAGGAGATCCTCGGCAGGGCGCTCAAAGGGCGACGGGACGACGTCGTGCTCGCGACAAAGTTCGGACGGCCCATGGGTGACGACCCGAACCACCGGGGCGGCTCGCGGAAATGGATTCTACGCGCGGTCGAGGACAGCCTCCGCCGCCTCGACACCGACTACATCGACCTCTACCAGATTCATCGCCCCGACCATGAGACGGAGATCGGGGAGACGCTGTCGGCGTTGTCAGACCTGGTCCGGGCCGGAAAGATCCGCGCGTTCGGTTCGTCCACGTTCCCGGCGGAGAAGATCGTCGAAGCGCAATGGGCGGCGCAGGCGCAGGGAAGCCACCGGTTCCTGACAGAGCAGCCGCGGTACTCGATCTTGACGCGCAGCCTCGAGGCCGCCGTGCTCCCGACGACGCAGCGCTACGGAATGGGCGTGCTCACCTACAGCCCCCTCAACAGCGGCTGGCTCTCCGGCCACGCGAATCTCGCCTCCAGCCACCGGGCGTCAATGCTCCCGTCCCGGTATGACCCGTCGAGCCCGACAGGCCGGCTGAAGGCAGCCGCGCTGACCAGACTGAACGTCGTCGCTGACGACGCAGGAATGACGTTGCCCCACCTCGCGACGGCGTTCGTCCGCGCGCACCCAGGGGTGACGTCGGTGCTGATCGGTCCGCGCACGCAGGAGCAGCTCGACGGGCTCGTCTCCGGGGCCGACCTCGAGCTCTCGGGTGACGTCCTCGACCGCATCGACGAGATCGTCCCGCCGGGCGTCGACCTCGATCCGCTGGACAACTACGCGGCCGAGCCACCCGCCCTCCTCGACGCCCGCCTGCGGCGCCGATAGGCGAACGCCTGCAGGACACGCCGGACAGGTGCTGGCGACCTCAAGCGCGATGATCTTGGTCGCCCCAGAAGGGATCGATGTGTGGCTCGGACTGTGCTGCGTCAGGAAATTCTCGAAAAGGATGTGGCGAGGATGTCGAGACCGGCCTGGCGGCTTCGTCCCAGGGCCAGATGCAGCCACCGTGGCCGCACCGCACCAAGGAGACCCAAGCATGACGAAGTATCTGCTTCTCAAGCACTACCGCGGCGCCCCCGAGGCCGTCAACGCCGTCCCGATGGACCAGTGGACCCCGGCGGAGGTCGAGGATCACATGCAGTACATGGCCGACTTCGCCGCCCGGCTCGAGGGCAGCGGTGAGTATGTCGACGGCCAGGCGCTCTCGCCCGAGGGCACGTTCGTCCGCTACGACGGGGAGGGCCGACCGCCGGTCACCGACGGGCCCTTCGCGGAGACCAAGGACCTGATCGCCGGCTGGATGGTGATCGACGTCGACAC
>JAODNO010000449.1 GCA_025465235.1 Pseudonocardia sp. | reverse complement strand
GTGTCGAGCGTCAGGCGGGTCATGTCCGCGGGCACGTCGACGTCCTCGCCCGGGTTGAGCCGCGCCCACTTCTCCATCAGCTGGTCGGCGATGTCGAGCATCTTGGGCGTGTAGTCGCGCATCGCCTGCATGCTGAACGGCGACATCAGGATGTTGTGCGCCCGGTGCCACAGCGGGTCGTCGGTCTCGGCCGTGAACAGCCCCACCCCGGCCGAGCCCTTGCGCAGGTTCGACAGCCCGCCACCGACGAGCTTGTCGAAGCGTGCGTCGTCACAGACCTCCTGGACCAGGTCGGGACCGGAGACGATCAGCCGCATGCCGGCGGGGGTGGTGAGCTTGAAAAGCGGTCCGTGCTCGCGGGCCATGCCGATCATGCTGTCGATGGGGCTGTGGGCGTCGATGTCGAAGATGTTTCCCAGCAGCGGTACACCGCGGGGGCCGGGGATCGCGTCGAGACCGATCGGTGCCGTCATGGCGACTCTCCTGTCGGCCGGCGCACCAGCAGCACGATGCTGATCAACAGCACCCAGGCCGGGAACACCAGCAGGATCGCGGGATGGAAGGTGACGCTCACCAGCAGGAACGCCGCGACGAGATAGCTCACTGTGGCGAGCCACCGGGGCAGGACGTCTGCCGACCTGGCCAGTCCGGTTGTCGTGATCATGTACATGCCGGCGGCCCGGACGCCGTAGACGAAGACCATCGTGTAACCCACTGCGGCGAGTGCGCGGGCGACGTCGGGCGGTGGCAACGGGGCGGTGGAGAGCTGGGTCAGCAACGCCACCGCCCCGACCGCGGCGGTGCCGCCGAACAGCATGGCGACGAACAGCACACCGGCGGCGAGGTGCAGCCAGTGCGGGATCTCCGACCACGACCGCGGCCGCAGGACCTGCAACAGCGTGCGCGTCGCGATCATGTGCCAGAGGCACGCGATCCCGGCGAACGGCACGATGTACAGGCCGAGCGCGACCAGGACGTCGCCGGAACCGGCGTAGAACGCCACGTAGTCCGCGTCCGGTGCGCTGAGCCCTGGCGACTGCTGGACGAGCACCAGGCCGATCGTGAACAGCAGCGCGAACGCCAGACCCGACCAGCCCGCCATCCGGGCGTGCGCCACCCGCCGGTCGGCCGCAGCCGCTTCCGTGCCGTCGCCCGTCGTGTCGGCCGTGGTGCCGGTGGCCCGGTGTCGCGTCGGTAACCGCATGGTGGGTCCCCTCGGGAGCACGGCGACCCGGGACCGGCGAACCCGGTCGTCGTTCCCCGCCGGGACGGGCCGCGTCCCGGGCCCGTCCTACGACCGTTTCCGAGCACAGGTCAATACATGACGCCTGTCGTGCAAGCGAGTTGGGCCGTTCGCCGCCGGCATGTCACGCGATCGGGGGGAGGCCGCTACCGTCGGCGAGGCAACCATCAGGGCCGGTCGCGGCTGGTTAACGTCATCCCGTGCCCGACCCCGTTGACCACTCCTGCGACCGCACCCGCGCCTGGGTGACCGAGGCGATCCGGCTCGTCGAGGCCGACGCCAACCGGTCCGCAGACACGCACCTGCACCCGTTCCCGCTGCCCGCGGACTGGGGGGTGGAGGTCTATCTCAAGGACGAGTCGGTGCACCCGACCGGGAGTCTCAAGCACCGGCTCGCACGGTCGCTGTTCCTCTACGCGCTGGTGAACGGCTGGATCGTCGAGGCCACCACCGTCGTCGAGGCGAGTTCCGGGTCGACCGCGGTGTCCGAGGCGTACTTCGCGCGCCTCATCGGCGTCCCCTTCATCGCGGTGATGCCGCGTTTCACCAGCCCGGAGAAGGTCGCGCTGATCGAGCGGTACGGCGGGCGCTGCCACTATGTGGACCGCGCACCGGAGATGTACGCGGAGGCGCAGCGGCTTGCCGGGGAGAGCGGCGGGCACTATCTGGACCAGTTCACCTATGCCGAGCGGGCAACCGACTGGAGGGGCAACAACAACATCGCCGAGTCGATCTTCTCGCAGCTCGCCCTCGAGCGGTACCCGGTGCCGGAGTGGATCGTGATGGGGGCAGGCACCGGGGGCACGTCCGCGACCATCGGCCGGTACGTGCGCTACCGGCGCCACCCCACGCGCCTCGCCGTCGTCGACCCGGAGAACTCTGCGTTCTTCCCCGGCTGGACCACCGGCGCGGCGGACTACGGCACCGGCATGCCGTCGCGCATCGAGGGCATCGGCAGGCCCCGGATGGAGCCGAGCTTCGTCCCCGGAGTGATCGATCTGATGATCCCGGTGCCGGACGCGGCGAGTGTCGCCGCGGTGCGGCACTTACGCACCGTAACCGGACGCTGGGCAGGCGGCTCGACGGGCACCAACCTCTGGGGTGTGTGGCATCTGGTGGCGCGGATGCGGGAGGCCGGGATCCGCGGCAGCATCGTCACGCTGATCTGTGATGGCGGCGAGCGCTACCGCCACAGCTACTACGACGACGAGTGGGTGGCAGCCCAGGGCATGGATCTTGCGCCGTACGCCGCCGCACTCGAGCGGTTTCTGGCCACCGGCGCGTGGATACCGCCGAACTGAGCGCTTCGGGCTATTCGACCGATTCTGTCGTACTCGACCCGAGGACCACTGACGGCTCCGATGACCGAGTGGTTCGCGTCGCTCTGGTTCAGGCGTATGTGACAGGGAGAACATCGCTGACGAACGGACTGTCCCGCCGCGGGTTTCTGCGGGCACTGCCGCTGCCGGACATCCTGCTCACCGAGGACGCGGCCAACCCCGACGGCCTGCTCTACCGCTGGAAGGCGCCGAGGGTCGTTCAAGCAGCGCAAGGGTGGCCTGCGGGAGCTCGGCCCGACCGACGGCGTGCTCGGCGCAATGCGCTGCACCGACAGAGCCCCGTCAGCACGACGGCCAGGTCTGGTTCTACGACCCCAAGCGCCAGACGCTGACCCTGAAGCTGCGCTTCGGCGTCAACCCGAGCCCCGACCAGGACGGCGCCTTCGACGGCCCGGACAACATCACCGTCTCCCCATGGGGCGGCCTGATCCTGGCCGAGGACGGCGAGGGTGTGCAGCACCTCATGGGGGTCACGGAGGGCGGGGAGTCGTTCCCGCTGGCGCGCAACGAGCTCGGCAACGGCAGCGAGTTCACCGGGCCGGTGTACTCGAACGACAAGAAGGTGCTGTTCGGCGGCCTCCAGACCCCGCGGGATCATGTTCGCGATCACCGGTCCCTGGAAGAACCAGAGCTAGCCAGCGCCGGAACCGCCCGTCCTTCCAGCCGTGCCGCGGCGGCGAGCAGCTTCTGTTCGTCGCCCGGCCGGCCCACCAACTGCACGCCGACCGGCCTGCCACAGACCATGACCGGGGCCACGACAGCGGGCAGCCCCGCCAGGTTCCACGCCTGCGTGTACGGGACACGGGCGGCCGATATCAGGTAGGTCGGCAGGTACCGGCGGCCCTGCATGGCGCCGGCGCGCACCGGCGGTCCCGCCACCGCCGGGCTGAGCAGGAGGTCGTGGCCGCCTGCGTCGAGCCAGGCGAGGAACCGATCCCGCCATGCGGCCGCAGCTGCCGGCCGCGGTTCGGTGACACGGCGCCCCTTGCGCGCAACGGTTGCCGTCCGTCGCTCCACCCCTCCGACGTCCCATCCGAGTTCGCCCAGCTCCCGGGCGACCCCGGCCTGCCAGCGACGCGTCCACTGCACGGCCAGGGTGCGCGAATAGGGCGGGTCGGACAGGGCGACGGCGGCGCCGTGCGGTCCGGCCCGGAACCGCGCGGCGGCGCCCATCGCGGCGGCGCGGTGGTCCGGGTGCAGCCGCCCGACCGGCGACGGGCTGCGCAGCGAGAGCGCGACACGTGCCGGCCAGTCAGCGTCGCACCCACCGGTGTCCCCGTGCCCGCTCAGCACCCCCAGCATCAGCGCCGCGTCGGCGGCGGTGCGCGTGATGGTGCCTGTCGCGGTGAGTCCGAACCAGTGCTCGTCCGCTCCCCCGGGCAGCGGTATGACGCCCGCGCCGGGCTTGAGCCCGACGAGACCGCAGTACGCGGCCGGGATCCGGATCGAGCCCCCGCCGTCGGTACCCAGCCCGAGCACCGCCATCCCGGCCGCCACCGCGGCGGCGCTGCCGCCGCTGGACCCGCCGGGATCGAGCGTGTGGTCCAGCGGGTTGTGCGTGACGCCGAGCGCCGACTGCGTGAACCCCCAGATCGCGAGCTCGGGCATCCGGGTCTTGCCGATCACGACCGCACCGGCGCCGCGCAGGCGTTTGACCAGTTCGTCGTCGCGCCGGGCCGGCTCGCCCGACGTGGCCGCCGACCCGTGCCGTGTCGGGTAGCCGGCGACGTCGACGTTGTCCTTCACCGCGACGGGCACCCCGGCCAGCGGCAGGGCGAAGCGGTCCGGCCGCGCGTCGACGGCTCCCGCTTCGGCGAGCACGCGCTCGGGCGAGTGTTCCTGGAACGCGCCGACCGAGGGCTCGTGCTCGGCGATCCGGGCCAGGTGGGCGCGGGCGACATCAGCGGCGCTGACGCGCCCGTCGTGCACGCGCGCCACGATCTCGGCCGCGGTGAGCGCGGTCAGGTCGAGGGCCTCCATCCCCCCACCATCGCACTGATCAGCGGTTACCGGCGGCAGACCCGCCGGGCCGTGCCGCCGGTTCAGCTGCGGGGGACGGGGGAGGTGGACCGCTCATCCTCCAGCCAGCTGCCCCCGTGGTGGGCCTGCTCGTGGCGGTCCTTGCGCTCGCGCTGCGGGACGACCACGTGCTGCGGGTCCGCCGCCGACGCCATGCCCGCCTCGAACGCCGCGAACCGGGTGGCCAGCGATCCCGCCGCGAGCGCGGCGCCGGAGGCGAGAACGGTGAGCCGGCCGCGCCGGATGGCCGGCCCGGCGAGAAGGGCTCCCAGCCCGCCGGCCGCGGTGAGAATCCGCGCGGCCCGGTTCCATCGCCCGGCCTTCCCTGTGCGGTACGCCCCCGCGATGTCGCCCGGGAGGCGCTCGAGCCGCCGCTCCAGCACCTCACCCACGGCGATCTCGGCTGCGGCCCCGGCAACGGCGAGGCGCACCATCGGCATGCGCTCCCGGCGGTCGGCGCCGGTCAGCTCGGTGATCACCAGCTGCACTCCCGCGCCGGCCGCCGCCCCGCTGGCCGCGAACAGCAGCGGCAGCTCGTTGCGGGCCTCGTGCCAGGCGGGTATGGCCGTGTCTGCCAGCAGGACGCCGGTGTAGCTGGCCAGGGGCGGGCCGAAGAGTGCGGCACCGATGCCGGCGAGCCGCCCCAGCCGCGGGGCGATACCGGTGAGCTCCGAGGCCGCGGAGGCGGAGGCCAGTGCTGCGAACGGGCTGAGGATCCACGAGCCGATCGACAGCGGCGAGGTCGGCTTCACCACCCGCAGCATGTTGAGGAAGCGGGCGGGGCGGCCGAGGTCGTGGATGAGTGCCACGCTGCCCAC
>JAODNO010000395.1 GCA_025465235.1 Pseudonocardia sp. | reverse complement strand
GATGGGCGAGGTGGCCGTCGGCGACCAGCTGATCGGCGCCGACGGGCTGCCCACGCGGGTGGTGGCGGCCACCGACGTCATGGCTGGACGCCCTTGCTTCGAGGTGGAGTTCTCCGACGGCACCGTGATCGTCGCCGACGCGGAGCACCAGTGGATCACCGAGACGCGCGCGACCCGTCGCGCGCGGCAGGAGGCGCTGGCCCGCGGTGCTGCACCCCGGGTCGGCCCGGCCGTCCGCACCACCGCGCAGATCGCAGCCACCCTGCGCTGCACCACCTCCGACACCCGCCTGAACCATTCGGTCGCCATGGGCGCCGCGCTGCAGCTGCCTCCCGTCGCGCTCCCGGTGGAGCCCTACACCTTGGGGGTCTGGTTGGGCGGGGGCACCAGCGCTTCCACAGCCTTCACCGCCGACGCTCCGGAGATCGCCGAGTACGTCGACGCCGAGGGCTACCGTGTGGTCCGGCTCCCCGACGGCCGTTCCGGCATCGAACTCGTCGGCCCCGGCACGATCCAGGATCTGCTGCGAACCGCCGGGGTGCTGCACGACAAGCACATTCCAGCCGACCACCAGCGCTCGTCGGAGCGGCAGCGGCGCTCTCTGCTCGCCGGCCTCATGGACACCGCAGGCACGGTTACGACAACGGGCAACCTGCAGTTCACGGGCACCAGCCGCAGGATCGCGGAGGACGTCCGGGAGCTCGTCAACGGTCTCGGGTACCGGTGCTCCGTCACCACACGCACGATCCGCGGCCGGCGTCTCGCATCATCCACGGCGTACACGCTGAACTTCACGACCGAGGACGACATCTTCCGCCTCGACCGCAAGCGCTTCCTGCACAAGGAGCGGTCGTCCGCTCGCGCCCACCGGCCTCGTCCGCGCTTCATCACGGATGTCCGGCCGGTCCCGAGTGTTCCGGTCCGCTGCGTCGAGGTGGACAACGCAGCCCATCTCTACCTCGCCGGCCGATCGATGGTTCCCACGCACAACTCCACGCTCGGGCTCGACTTCGCCCGCTCCTGCTCCGTCAAGCACGGCCTCACCAGCGCCGTGTTCTCCCTGGAGATGAGCAAGTCCGAGATCGTCATGCGGCTGCTGTCGGCCGAGGCACGCATTCGGCTCGCCGACATGCGCGCCGGCCGGATGAGCGACGACGACTGGACGCGTATGGCCCGGCGGATGAGCGAGATCAGCGAGGCGCCCCTGTTCATCGACGACTCGCCCAACCTCACGCTGATGGAGATCCGCGCCAAGGCGCGCCGGCTCAAGCAGCGCAACGACCTCAAGCTCGTGATCCTCGACTACCTGCAGCTCATGACGTCCGGGCGCAAGGTCGAGTCCCGGCAGCAGGAGGTGTCGGAGTTCTCGCGGCAGATCAAGCTGCTCGCCAAGGAGCTCGAGGTGCCGGTGGTGGCGATCAGCCAGCTGAACCGCGGGCCGGAGCAGCGCACCGACAAGCGTCCGATGCTGTCGGACCTGCGCGAATCGGGCAGCATCGAGCAGGACGCCGATATGGTGATCCTGCTCCACCGACCGGACGCGTTCGAGCGTGACGACCCCCGTGCCGGCGAGGCCGACCTCATCCTGGCCAAGCACCGCAACGGACCCACGAGCACGATCACCGTCGCCCACCAGCTGCACTACAGCCGGTTCGCCGACCTCGCCCACGGCTGAGGACAGCTGTAGGGTCTCAAATCTGATGTCGTAATCTCAGAACCGATGTCGTATACGACATCGGGTTGAGATTCCTTCAGCCAGACCCGGCGGTCGTCGTCGGCGGCCAGCCGCGCCCAGATCGGGGCCGATGCCGCCCACCGTGGGCCGCGGCGCCACCCACGACGTGGCTGGGATCTCGGTCACCCGATTCCAGGACCGATCCTGAGATGGACTCGCCTGAGGTCCAGGAGGCGGTCCTGGGCGTCATCGCCGACGTGGAGGCCGCCCATTGGGAAGAGGCGGCGGAAGCCGAGCAGCGACTGCTGCACTGGCGGCCCGACAGTCGATTCCCGAACCAGACCTTGCAGAGTTCACTCGCGCAGAAACTTAGCCGAGGATCGAGGGCCGCCCGTGGCCTGGAGCCGCCGCCGCCGGAACTCCGCTGCCCGCCGGCCAGCGCGCGCCGCGTCGTTGTCGACATAGCGCAATGCGCGGGCAATCTGCAAGCGCACCGTGGCGTGCGGGTCACGGACGAGCTGCTCGGCCACGACGGGGTCGGGGGTGCTCTGTCGTCCCCATGAGTAGGCCGCGGCGCGCCGGACCGCGACGGCCGGATGAGTGGCGAGCTGCTCGAGCGGCAGCGGGGTCACCGGAGCCAGGTCGACCAGGGCCCGCTCCAGCAGCGGTGCGGCGTGACGGTTGTCTGTGGGGCGGAGCAGGGTGGCGGTGAGCCGGCGTGTGACCTGCTGGACCTTGTCGTCTCTTGAGGCGAGCACCGCGGCGGTGCGCAGGCAGGCGAGGGGAAGCTGCTCGGATCCGACGTCGATGCGGGACCGATTCAGCGGGTGCAGCGATGCGTGGGTGTAGAGGTCGCTCGGGTTCCATCCGGGGTTGTCGTGGATGGCGAGGATCCGCGCGAAGGCCGCCGCGCGCGCGTCGTCAGTCAGCCGGTTGGTGAGAAGGACGAGCGCTGCCGATGTGCGGTGGCGCGGCGGGTAGTTGCACCGTGACGCAGAGCCCGCCGGCGGGGCGGGGGGTGAGGGTGAGGGTTCCGTCGTGTGCCTGGGTGATGCTTGTGACGACGGCCAGGCCGAGACCGATACCTGCGTGGTCGGTGCGTATGCGTTCGGTGCCGCGCTGAAACGGCTCGACAAGCGTGGAAACCAACTCCTGCGTGAGCTTCTCGCCGGTGTTCTCGACGGTGAGCATCACACCCTCGGGGTGAACGCTGGTTCTGACTCGCACGGTGCCCTGTTCAGGCAGGTTGTGGACGATCGCGTTGTGTACGAGGTTCGTGGTCAACTGCAGCAGGAGCGCGTGTGAGCCGGTGGTGGGGGTGATGTCGCCGGAGGTCTCGATGGTGACGCCGTGCTTTTCTGCGAGGGGGAGGAGCGTTTCGGTGGCTTCTTCCGCTAGGAGGGACAGGTCGACGTGTTCTCGGGCGAAGGACCGCTGGCCGGCGCGGCTGAGCAGGAGCAATGCTTCGGTGAGGTCGATCGCTCGGGTGTTGACGGCGTGCAGGCGGTCGACGAGTTCGCCGGTGTCGGGGTTCGGATCGTTGCGGGCCACGTCGAGGAGTGTCTGCGTGATCGCCAGCGGGGTGCGCAGTTCGTGGGAGGCGTTGGCGGCGAATCTCTGCTGTTCGGCAGCGTGTCTCTGCTGTTCGGCGATGTGTGCTTCGAGCTGCGCGAGCATGGTGTCGAAGGCGTCGGCGAGTTCGCGGAACTCGTCTTTGCGGCCCGGTAGCCGGATCCGGTGGGAGAGCGATCCGTTCGTGGCCATTCGTGTGGCGTCTGTGATGCGAATCAGTGGCGCGAGCATGCGGCCGGCGAGGATCCACCCTCCCAGGAGACCGAACACCAGCAGGAACGCCAACACTGCGGCTGCCGCTGGGCCGAAGACGGCTGGGCCGAAGTTGCCTCGTTCGAAGACGCGCGGGAGGTTGGAGAGGTCGGGAAGGACGTAGCTGACGGGCGTGCCTCGCAGCAGGAACACCCACACCGCAGCGAGCAGCAGGCAACCTGCGAGCATGAGGAAGCCGGCATAGCTGAGGGTGAGTTTGAGGCGAACGCTCAACCCAGGCTGCCTGTCCACGGTCTGCTCCCTCACACCCGGGTGTCGGGTGCTGTGTCCTCTGCTCGCTCCGGCAAGCTCCGCTCGGTGTCGATGCGGTAGCCGACGCCGGCAACGGTGGCGATGATCGCGGGTTCGCTGAGGCGTTTGCGCAGTGCCGAGACGGTGATGCGCACGGCGTTGGTGAAGGGGTCGGCGTTCTCGTCCCACGCGCGTTCCAGGAGTTCTTCGGCGCTGACGACGCCGCCTTCGGCGGCGACGAGAACGTCGAGCACGGCGAACTGTTTGCGGGTGAGCGCGACGTAGCGGCCGTCGCGGTAGACCTCGCGGCGGAACGAATCCAGACGCAGGCCGGCAATCTCTTGCACGGGTGGCCTGTTGTGGGCACGTCTGCGGTCGAGCGCCCTAAGACGGAGCACAAGTTCTCGGAGCTCGAAGGGTTTCGTGAGGTAGTCGTCGGCGCCGAGTCCGAACCCGGAGGCCTTGTCGTCGAGCCGGTCGGCAGCGGTGAGCATGAGGATCGGCATGCCGCTGCCGGAGGCGATGACGCGTTTGGCGATCTCGT
>JAODNO010000389.1 GCA_025465235.1 Pseudonocardia sp. | reverse complement strand
ACCGCTCGGCATGGACGAGGAGCTCGTCGACGACCGCGTCGACCGCCATGGCCTTGCGGTTGAACGCCTTCACCAACAACTGGTTCTTCTGCTCCAGCGCACCCTCGACCTTCTGCCGAAGAATCTTCTCGTCGAAGAGGTCCTGCGCGCGCACCCCGAGTCGCGACATCTTGTCGGCGTAGGCCGGGCCGATGCCCCGGCCGGTGGTGCCGATCTTGGCCTTGCCCAGGAAGCGCTCGGTGACCTTGTCGATGGCCACGTGGTACGGCATGATCAAGTGCGCATCCGCGCTGATCAGAAGGTTGCTCGTGTCCACTCCGCGGGCCTCGAGCCCGGAGAGCTCGTCGAGCAGCACGCCGGGGTCCACCACCACACCGTTGCCGATCACGTTGCGCAGTCCGGGTGTGAGAATTCCGGACGGGATGAGGTGGAGGGCGAAGTCCTGGCCGTCGGGCAAGACCACCGTGTGACCGGCGTTGTTGCCGCCCTGGTACCGCACCACCCACTGCACCTGCCCACCGAGCAGGTCGGTGGCCTTGCCCTTGCCCTCGTCGCCCCACTGGGCGCCGATCAGCACGATCGCCGGCATGTGAAACTCCAGTCCTAGCCACCCGAGGGTGGAACAACGCGGCGCGTGCCCATCACCGCGGCGGGGAGGGTAACCGATCAGGTGAGCACGATCGATTCCGCAGTGCTGCTGCTGACCTGCTCGAACGACGAGCAGGCGCGGCAGCTCGGCATCCAGACTAGTCCCGTTGCCGGGGTGCCCGTGGTCACGCTGCCTGCCCGGCCGGATCGCACGGCGATCGACCCCGTGCTCGCCGAGCACGAGCCGCGCCGGGTGCTCGTGGCGGGTACCGACGCCGACCTCGCCGCCGTGCTGGTGCGGCTGTTGCGCACCGACCGGCTGGGCGTCGAGGTGGCGTATCTGCCCTGGGGCCGGTCTGCAGCGGTCGCAGCGTGGGCCCTCCCGACCGGGTCCGACGCCCGGACGCTCGCGCTCGCCGGCCGCGCCTCGCCCGCCCCGCTGGTCCGGGACGACGCGGGCGGGGTGCTCGTCGGACGCGCCGAGATCCGCGGGATGCGCGGGGAGTGCTACTGCGACGACGTGCTGGTGCTGCGCGGCACAGCACGGCGACTCGTGGTCACACCCGGTCCGGTCGGGATCGCCGTCCGTGCCGGGTGGACCGGGCGCACCCCGGACGGGCACGTGCGCGCGGTCCCGCCACGGGCACCGCGGGGCCGGGGCTCTGCAGTCGGCCGAGCGGTCCAGGTGGGCTGCGAGCCCGCCACCGTCGTCTCGGACGGGGTAGCGCATCCACGTGGCGTGCAGCGCTTCACCTGGTACCGGCACACACAGGACTGGTTGCTGGTGCGCCCCTGACCCGGGTCATTGCCGCAGGCTCCCGAAACATCACTGATCCATCCCGTTAACAACCGCGGTCAAAACTGGCGGGATGCACTTGAGTCCCCAGGAGCGCGACAAGCTGCTCGTCCACGTCGCAGCGGACGTCGCGCGATCCCGCCGGGCCCGTGGCCTGCGGATGAACTACCCGGAGGCGGTCGCGCTGATCACGGACCATGTGCTGGAAGGAGCCCGTGACGGCCGGCCGGTCGGTGAGCTGATGTCCACCGGCCGCTCCGTGCTCTCCCGTGACGAGGTGCTCGACGGCGTCGGGGAGATGCTCGACTCCGTGCAGGTCGAGGCCACATTCCCGGACGGCACGAAGCTCGTCACCGTCCACAGCCCGATCGTCTGACGTGGCGGGCAACGCGCGGTCCGGCGAGTATCCCGGCCAGATCATCCCCGGCGAGGGGGAGATCCCGCTCAACCCCGGGCGCGATCGGATCACCCTCGTCGTCGCGAACACCGCCGACCGGCCCGTCCAGGTCGGGTCGCATTTCCACTTCGCCGCGGCCAACCCCGGCCTCGCGTTCGACCGGGCCGCGGCCTGGGGCCGCCACCTCGACATCCCGGCCGGGACGTCGGTGCGCTTCGAGCCCGGCGTCGAGCGCGAGGTGACGCTCGTTCCGCTGGCCGGGGCACGCATCGTCCCCGGCCTCCGCGTCGAGTTCGCCGGCCCGCTCGACGAGCGCGGCCCCGAGCCCGGGCCCCTGACCTACGGAGGTGAGGCGTGACCGAGCCGATCTCCGCAATCGAACGCGGCCGCTACGTCGACCTGTTCGGCCCCACCGTCGGCGACCGCATCCGGCTCGCCGACACCAACCTGCTCATCGAGGTGACCGAGGATCGCAGCCGGGGCCCGGCGTCCGGCGACGAGGTGCTCTTCGGCGGTGGAAAGGTGATCCGCGAGTCGATGGGGCAGTCGGCGCGCAGCAGCGCCGAGGGCGCCCCGGACCTTGTGATCACCGGCGCGGTCGTGCTGGATCACTGGGGTGTGGTCAAGGCCGACATCGGGATCACCGACGGGCGCATCGTCGGCATCGGCAAGGCCGGCAACCCCGACACGATGGACGGCGTCGACCCGGCGCTCGTGATCGGGTCGTCCACCGAGATCATCGCGGGCAACGGGCGGATCCTCACCGCGGGCGGCATCGACTGCCACGTCCACTTCATCTGCCCACAGCTCGTCGACACCGCACTCGCGGCCGGGCTCACCACGCTGGCGGGCGGCGGCACCGGGCCCGCCGACGGCACCAAGGCCACCACGATCACGCCCGGCCCACGTGCCATCGGGCGGATGCTGCAGGCGATGGACCACCTGCCGATCAACGTCCTGCTGATGGGCAAGGGCAACACCACCAGCGCGGACGCGCTGTGGGAGCAGCTGCGGGCCGGCGCGGGCGGCTTCAAGCTGCACGAGGACTGGGGCACCACACCCGCCGCGATCGACGCCTGCCTGCGCGTGGCCGACGCCTCGGGCGTGCAGGTGGCGATCCACACCGACACCCTCAACGAGGCCGGATTCGTCGAGTCGACGCTGGCGGCGATCGCCGGGCGCTCGATCAACGCCTTCCACACGGAGGGCGCGGGCGGCGGGCACGCCCCGGACATCATCGAGGTGGTCTCGCGGCACAACATACTGCCCTCGTCGACCAACCCGACCCGCCCGCACACGGTGAACACGATCGACGAACACCTCGACATGCTCATGGTCTGCCACCACCTGAACCCCGGCGTGCCCGAGGACCTGGCGTTCGCCGAGAGCCGCATCCGCCCCACCACGATCGCGGCCGAGGACATTCTGCACGACATGGGCGCAATCTCGATGATCAGCTCCGACTCCCAGGCGATGGGACGGATCGGTGAGGTCGTGATCCGCACCTGGCAGACCGCGCACGTCATGAAGGCGGCGCGGGGCGCCCTGCCCGGCGACGGCGCGGCCGACAACCTGCGGGCGCAGCGGTACGTCGCGAAGTACACGATCAACCCGGCCATCGCGCACGGGATGGCCCACGAGATCGGCTCGGTGGAGGTCGGCAAGCTCGCCGACCTGGTGCTGTGGGACCCGAAGTTCTTCGGCGTCCGCCCCGAGGTGGTGCTCAAGGGCGGGTTCATCGCGTGGGCGGCGATGGGCGACGCGAACGCCTCGATCCCCACGCCACAGCCGGTGCTGGCGCGGCCGATGTTCGGCGCGGCGCCCGCGGTCGCATCGGCCACGAGCCTGAACTTCGTCGCGTCCGCGGCGCTGGAAGCCGGTGGGCTCGAGCGGCTCGCCCTGGCCAAGCCGGCGGCGGCAGTCGCCGACACCCGCAGCATCGGGAAGTCCGACATGATCGGCAACGACGCACGGCCGGAGGTGCGGGTGGACCCCGACTCGTTCGCCGTGCGGATCGACGGCAAGCTCGTCGAGCCGGCACCGGTGGACCGCCTGCCGCTGGCCCAGCGCTACTTCCTGTTCTGATGACGAGCCTGGCGGCTCTCACGCTCGCCGACGCCCGGTTTCCCGGCGGCGGGCACGTCCACTCCGGTGGGCTCGAGGAGGCGGTGGCCCGCGGGCTCGTCACCGGCGTCCCCGACCTCGGGTCGTTCCTGTCCGGGCGGCTGCGCACGACGGGTCTCGTCGGTGCCGCGTTCGCCGCGGCCGCAGTGGTCGCGGCCATGTGCCCTCCCGCGGACTGGCCTGCTCTCGACGGCGAGCTGGACGCGCGCACCCCGGCGGCCGCCCAACGTGACGCGTCGCGGGCGCAGGGCCGGGCCACCCTCCGCGCGGCCCGGCTGTCGTGGCCGTCACCTGTTCTCGACGCACTCTGTGCCGCAGCGCCCCGGCCCCACCATGCGCTGTTGGTGGGGGCCGTGGTCGGCATCGACGGCGGTAGCCCGGCCGACGCCGCCCAGTGCGTCGCGTACCTCTCGATCAGCGGGCCGGCCTCCGCCGCTGTCCGGCTGCTCGGGCTGGATCCTTTCGCGGTGAACGCCGCGATCATCGCGCTGCGCCCCGTGCTGGACGCCGTCGTGGCGCAGGCCGCTTGCGCCGCTGCGCTTCCGCCGGACCGGCTGCCCGCACCCGGCGCTCCCGTCCTCGACCTCATGGCTCAGGCCCACGTCCACCACCACCGGGAAGAGGTGCGTCTCTTTGTCTCCTGAACGGAGCTCGCGAAGTGAACACGAACGGTGAAGGGCTCGCGGAGTCAACTATGAGCACTGACCACGCAGACGGCCACGGCCACGGCCACGGCTACTCGCTCGACCCCACGGCCGCGGAGCCCGACCCGCATGTCCCGCTCCCCCCTTCGGGGCGGGCGGTGCGGATCGGCATCGGGGGCCCGGTCGGGAGCGGGAAGACCGCGCTGGTCGCGGCGCTCGCCCGCGCGCTCGGGCCGCAGTTACGGCTCGGGGTGGTGACCAACGACATCTACACCACCGAGGACGCAGACTTCCTGCGCCGGGCAGGCGTGCTCACCCCGGACCGCATCGAGGCCGTCCAGACCGGCTGCTGCCCGCACACCGCGATCCGCGACGACATCACGGCCAACCTGGACGCCGTCGAGCTGTTGGAGGAGCGGTTCGGTGACCTCGACCTGGTGCTCGTGGAGAGCGGCGGCGACAACCTGACGGCAGTGTTCAGCCGAGGGCTGATCGACCGACAGGTGTTCGTCGTCGACGTGGCCGGCGGGGACAAGGTGCCGCGCAAGGGCGGTCCCGGCGTCACCACCGCCGACCTACTGGTGATCAACAAGGTGGACCTCGCCCCGTACGTCGGCGCCGACCTCGACGTGATGACCTCCGATGCACACCGGATGCGCAGAGGGCTGCCGGTGATCACGCAGTCACTGGTGACGGACCCGGCCGCCACCGACGTCGCCGAGTGGGTGCTCGCCCAGCTCTCCGCCGTGCGCACCGCGCTCGCCTGACGACCGTGCGGGCCAGGAGTCGCATCGTCGTCGAGTGGGACGACGGACGCAGCGTGGTGCGCGAGCTGCGGTCGCAGCCGCCGCTGTCGCTGCTGCCCCAGCGGGGCACGGCCGCGTCCCGCTCGCCGATCGCCACGGTGCACATGGTCGGCTCGGCCACCACTCCCCTCGGCGGCGACGACGTGGAGCTCGAGGTCGTCGTCGGGCCGGGCGCGGACCTCGTGCTCACCGGGGTGGCCGCCACGCTCGCCCTGCCAGGGCAGGGCGCGCCCACCAGCCGGCTCGTCGTCCGGCTCCGGATCGGCGACGGCGGCGGGGTCCAGTACCTACCGGAGCCGACAGTGATCACCCGGCGCGCCGACCACAACGCCGAGCTGCATGCCGAGCTGGGAGCAGGCGCGCGGCTGCGCTGCCGTGAGGTGCTCGTCGCCGGCCGGAACGCGGAGACCTCGGGGCGCTTCCGGGGGCACATCCGCGTGGTCGACGCCGCAGCCGGGAAACCCCTGCTCGTGCAGGCACAGCAGCTGGGCGACCCGACGCTGCACGAGTCTGCCGCGCACCTCGCCGGGCGCCGCGTGCTGGGCACGGAGGTGCTGGTGTGGGGCGAGGACCCGAGCACGGGTCTGGCCGGCCCGTGGTGGTCGCTCAGCCCGCTCGCCGGACGCGGATCCCTCGCCGCGGCCGTGGGAACGGACGCTGTCACGACGGGCCGGTGCCTCGCGCAGGCGATCGCCGGTCACCCCGGCTGGATGGCGACGACGTTGACCACAGCAACCCGCTGACCGACCGCCTCCACGCCGCGGTGAGATCCGTGGTCCGTCCGACCTGGTCAGGCGGCGGGGCGCTCGTGGTAGGTGTCCACATACTCCTGCTGGGAGAGCCTCGCGATCGCGTCCATGACCTCGTCGGTCACCGCGCGGCGGATCATGCTCGAGTTCTCCAGTCCCTCGTAGCGGCCGAAGTCGAGTGGCTCGCCGAAGCGCACCGTCACGCGGTGCAGACGAGGGAACCGGGCCCCGACGGGCTGCACCCGCTCGGTACCGATCAGTGCCACCGGGACCACGGGCGCGCCCGTGCGCAGCGCGAGGGTGGCGACCCCGGTGTGCCCACGGTGCAGCCGCCCATCGAGCGAGCGGGTGCCCTCCGGGTAGATGGCGAATGCGCCGCCGGCATCCAGCACGGTGCGCGCGGCGTGCAGGGCGTCGAGCCCGGCCTTGGCGTTGCCCCGCTCGACGGGGACGTAGCCCAGCGCGGAGAGGAACGACGCGAGCGCCCGCCCGCGGAGGCCGGAGCGACAGAAGTACTCGGCCTTGCCGAGGAACGAGACGGGCCGACCGGCCGTCAATGCGATCACAGCCGTGTCCACGGCGGCGCGATGGTTCGCCGCGATGATCACCGGCCCGCTGCGGGGCACCCGGTGCGCGCCGTGCACCACGGGCCGATAGACGAAGCGGGCGAATAGCGCGAGGAGGCAGCGAACCAGCAGATGCACGGCGCGAGAACGCTGGTGATCGCCAGCCGGTTCCCACAGGGAGAAAACCTCGTTGCAGGACCACCCGGATGGCGGCATTCTGGCGCTGTCATGCGGATCTAGGCACGCCAGCGCACCCACGTCCGAGGCCTCGCCCGGTGGGTGTCCCGTCGACCCCTCGGTGGTCCAGCGTGCCCGTAGCACTTCTCGCCCACGGTCTCGTCAAGACCTACCGCGACCGGACCGTCTTCGACGGCGTGTCGCTGACAGCGGCGCCCGGAAGCCGGATCGGGCTCATCGGTGAGAACGGGGCCGGCAAGTCGACGCTCCTGCGACTGCTAGCCGGCGTGGAGGAGGCCGACGCCGGCACCGTCTCGCGTCCGGCCGATCTCGGGTACGGCCACCAGGAGCTGCCGTATCCGGGGCACGCGCGGATCGCGAATGTACTCGACGGCGCGCTGCGGGAGGCCCGTTCCGCCGTTCGCGCGCTGGACGCCCTGGCCGCGGCTCTCGCGGATCGTCCCGACGACCCCGACGCGCTGCGCCACTACGGAGACTGCCTCGAGTGGTGCCATGACCACGACGCGTGGGACGCCGACCGCCGCGCCGTTCTGGTGCTGGCCGGGCTCGGCCTCGCCGGGGTCGGCACCGACCGGCGGCTGGACACGTTGTCCGGCGGGCAGCGGGGCCGGCTCGCGATCGCCGCGCTGCTCGTACGCCGTCCCGGCGCGCTGCTGCTCGACGAGCCGACCAACCACCTCGACGACGACGCGGCCGGGTTTCTGGAGGACCAGCTACGACGCCTGCCGGGGGCGGTGGTCGCAGCCAGCCACGACCGGACGTTCCTGGATGCGGTGTGCACGGACGTGGTCGACCTCGATCCCGCGCTCGGCGGGCCGATGCGTCACGGCGGCGGGTTCACCGACTACCTGGAGGCCCGCCGGACGGGGCGGGCCCGGTGGGAGCAGCGCTACGCCGCCGAGCAGGACGAGTTGCAGGCGCTGCGGCACGCGGTCGCGGTCACCGCTCGCCGTGTCGCCCACGACCGGCCGCCTCGCGACAACGACAAGATGGCCTACGACTTCTTCGGCGGTCGGGTGCAGCGGCAGCTGTCCCGAAGGGTGCGCAATGCGGAGCGGCGGCTCGACGAGCTCACCCGCGAGCAGGTGCGGCGGCCGCCGGAGCCACTGCGGTTCGCCGCCGCGGTCGGCGCCCCGGCGAGCGGGCCCGTCGCGGCGCTGCGCCGCGTGCACATCCGGGACAGGCTCGTCCTCGACCACCTCGACATCGCCGCGGACGAGCGGCTCCTCGTCACCGGGCCCAACGGGGCGGGGAAGTCGACGCTGCTCGCGGTGCTCGCCGGCCGCCTGGACCCGGTGGACGGCATGGTGCACCGACGGCGCGGGCTGCGCGTCGGCCTGTTGACCCAGGACATCGCAATCGAGCAGCCGACCCGAACGGCACGCGCGGTGTACGCCCACCGACTCGTCGAAGAGGTGGAGGAGGCCCTGGACTCGAGCCCTTGGCGCGGTGGTGGTCGCGAGCCACGACCGGTGGCTGCGCCGGCGCTGGGCGGGCCGCGAGCTGCGCCTGGAGGACGGCCGCCCGGCCTGACCGCATCAGGAGGGTTGCCTCCGCATCGCCGCCAGGGCCTCGGCGCGGGTCATGCCGGTCGCCTGCAGCAGGTCCAGCGCGATCGAGCGCAGCTGCGCGACCATCACCTGCTCCGACGGCCCCCCTTCCCACTCGTCCGACAGCGCGACCGCATGCCGGACGACGTCGAGCACCGGTTCGCGGGCCCGTTCCCGGTCTCCCTCGCGCCCCAGCTGGTCGGTGAGCACCCGGACCGCCAGGGCCAGCTCCCCGAGGAGGTCTGCGAGCTCCGGCGCGACAGGTTCGCCGTTCTCCAGGGCGACGTAGGCACGGCGGGCGAGGACCCGGGCGTTGCGCATCGCGTAGTCGGCGCGCTCGGCGAGCTCCGCGTAGCGACCGAGGACGCGGCGACGGCGGCGGTGCAACGGCGCGACGATCGTGACCTCCTGACCGCCGCGCAACGCCGTCCGCAGCTCGTCGATCAGGGGCTGGCTGGCGCGGGCCCGCTTCAGCGCCGCTGCGGCGGCATCGGCGTCGCGGTCGCGCAGCGCGTCGGCGAGACTGGCGAGCACGGCGGCGAGCTCTTCGAGGAGGGCGCGCGCCTGCCGGCGCACCGGTCCCACCGGGTCCGTCGGCAGGACGGCCGCAACCAGTACCCCGATCCCGCCGCCGATCAGGGCGTCGACGCAGCGGTCGAGCCCGCCGGCCTGGCCAGGAGGCAGCAATGTTGCCACCAGCACCGCGGACGACCCGGCCTGCGCGACGAGCAGGGTGCCGCCGTCGGCGAACACCGCGATGGCCATCGCGAGCGCGACGACCAGGACGATCTGCCATGATCCGCTCCCGATCCGGGAGATCAGCAGGTCGGCGACGAGTACGCCGAGGCTCACCCCGACGACCAGCTCGACCACGCGGCGCAGCCTGTTGCCCAGCGAGACGCCGAGGCTGATCACCGCCGCGATCGGGGCGAAGAACGGCCGTTCGTGACCGACCAGGTCGTGGGCGACGAACCAGGCGAGGCCCGCCGCCACGGCGCACTGTGCGATCGGAAGCGCGGACAGCCTGACCCGACGAGCGCCTTGTTGGAGCTTGGCGTGCAGCCGATCCGCCCGGACCGCAGGCAACGGCGTCAGTCCAGGCCGAGTGCAGCGGGCGCGGTCGGGTCGGAGTCGGCGAGGAAGACCCGGCAGCGCTCCGCCTCGTCCGTCTCGCCGATCAGGGCCGCGGCGCGCTGCAGCGCGC